>JAKAOG010000004.1 GCA_021823325.1 archaeon | reverse complement strand
CCGATCTGGCCCGTCTCAGTGGCGATTCGCAGTGGCCTTAAATCACGTCAGAGCGCTCGCCGCATCGTGGACCCTGTATACCACTTGATGGAGCTCCCGACCAAGGTCCTCATCGGGGATGGGGTCATCGCAAAGCTCGGAGACTTTGTCAAGGAGTCAGCTTCCAGGGGAAGGGTCGTCATCTCATCCGGTGCCAACGTCGCCACCCGGGTGAGGGAAGCGGTCGATTCCGCCCTCGGCCCCGGTGCCACCTGGGTAGAGGTGGCCGCGGCCGACACGGACAACGTCCAGAGGGTGATGTCAGCCGCGGCAGGCTCAGGGTGCATCATCGGGGTCGGCGGAGGAAAGAGCGTCGACGTGGGGAAGCTAGCCGCGTTCAGGCTTGGGCTCCCATTCTACTCCGTCCCGACGAGCGCGTCGCACGACGGCATATCGAGCCCGTTCGCGTCGCTCAAGGGGCTGGACAGGCCATATTCTGTCATGGCGAAGCCGCCGCTGGGGATCCTGGCTGACATCGGGGTGATAGCCTCCGCTCCCAAGAGACTGCTGGCTGCAGGATGCGGCGACCTGGTCTCAAAGCTCACGGCAGTCAAGGACTGGCAGCTGGCGCACCGTGTCACCGGCGAGTACTACGGGAGCTATTCGGCGAGCCTCGCGCTCATGAGCGCGGACGTCGTCCTGGGCAGCTCAGGGACTCTCCGGAAGTTCGGGAAGGAGGGCGTGAGGAACCTTGTAGAAGCGTTGATCAGCACAGGGGTAGCGGCCGGGATCGCCGGAAGCTCGAGGCCCTGCTCAGGTTCGGAGCACCTCTTCAGCCACTACCTGGACATGGTGGCCCCGGACGCGGGGCTGCACGGAGAGAAGTGCGGCATCGGGACGATCATGATGGCCAAGCTTCACGGGATAGACTGGAGGAAGGTCAGGTCCTCCCTCAAGAACGTGGGGGCTCCGGTAGCGGCTTCCGAGATCGGAGTTGACGACTCGAAGGTCATCGACGCGCTGATGAAGGCAAGCTCCATACGTCCTGACAGGTATACGATCCTGTCCAGGAAGAAGCTCGGCCGGAAGAGCGCTGAAACGCTTGCGCGGTCGACAGGCGTTATCTAGGCTGTCTTGGCCGGGGCCGCAGCCTTCTTCCTTCGCGGCTTAGGTGCCTCCGTCGCAGGCGCCTCTCCCTTTGGCTCTTCTTTCTTCGGCGTCGCTTTCTCGTTGGAGAACTTCTCCGTGAACGTCAGCGCCGTCGCAGACGGGACGAACTTGAAGACATCGTTGGCGATCCCTCTCTTGATTATCTGGAGCCCTTCCACCAGGAACAGGTCCTCCGGTATGCTCACCGTCAGCGCTCCGCCAGACATCTCGAAGGTCGCCTTGTTCCCTTCTCCCGCGAGCCTCCGGTCGATGAGCGCTCTGACCTTGTCTTCATCCGAGTCGACCTGTTTTAGCACTTCGAAGTCGTAGATGATGGACTTGCCTGCGAGCCTGTGGTTGAAGTCCACCTGAGCCCTGCCGGACCCGATGAACCTGATGATCCCGACCCGATTGTCTACTTCTACCGAGTCTCCCACGGTGAGCTCGTGTTCCCTCTCTCCAAACTTCCTGAGCGGTATCATTCGGAGCTGCGTGGGGTCTCTGTTCCCGAAGGCCTTCTCCGGGGAGAGCTCGATCTCCTTCTTGTCTCCTACAGACAGCTTCGCGACCTCAGCGTCTAGCCCCGAGATGAGCCACCCTTCCCCCACCGCGACGAGCCTTGGCTCGTACTTCCTCGCGTCCTCGTAGATCTTCAGCCTCTTGGCCTCCGATTCCAGAGTGGATTCTATCCCCTCTCCCGTGTCCTTCACACGCGCGGTGTAGTTGGCGAATATCAGGGTGCCCTTCTCGAACGTCATAGGTTTCGACCGGCGACAGTCTTGGGTTTAAAGACTTTCAGTTGCGGAAGACCGCGAGGGTCTCTGATATCGCTTCCATGGTCGTCTTCACGTACCCTTCGTTGATCTGGCCCATGCACCCCACCCTGAACACCTTTCCGGCGAAGGGGCCGAATCCGCCCGCGATGACCACCCCCTTGTCGTGGGCCAGCGCCTTCCTGAACTTGGCGTCGTCCACTCCCTGGGGGTAGTATGAAGCGATGACGGTCTTTGAGCGGACCGACTTCTCAGCCACAAAGCTGAGCCCCATCGCCGCCAGGCCGTCGTATATCTTGGCGGACATGCGGTCGTGCCTGGTTACCCGCGCAGAGAACCCCTCTTCGAGGAGCTCGCTCAGGGCCTCGTCCAGGGCGTAGATGAGAGGCAGCGCCGGGGTGAACGGCGTCTCTCCTCTTGCCCCGTATTCGACGTACCTTGGTATCTCGAAGTACCTTGTCTTCGGGGGAGACGTCTTCAGGAAATCCAGCGCTCTGTTGCTGACCGAAAGCAGCGAGAGTCCGGGCGGTGCGGCGATGCACTTCTGGCTCCCTGTGATGCACATGTCGACTCCCCAGCGGTCCACCGGTATGGCGTACCCCCCGAGGCTGGATATCGCGTCGATGACCGACAGCGCTCCGTGGTCCCTCGCCAGCTTGGACGCCTCCTCCACGTAAGGAGCCGCGACTCCGGTGCTGGTCTCGTTGTGGACGAGAAAGAGCGCCTTGAACGTGCCTTGCTTCTCCATCGCGGTCCTGAGTTGGTCAAGGCTCGGTACCTTTCCGAACTCGGACGCGACCCTGATCGCCTTCCCTCCTGCTAGCTCGACCGTCTCTGCGAGCCTATTGCTGAACTCGCCGAAGACTGGGACGACGGCTACGTCGCCCGGCCTTATCAGGTTCCAGACTGCCGCTTCGACTCCGCCTGTCCCGGACGAGGAGAAGATCACCACTTCCCCCTCTGTCTGGAAGAAGTGCTTCGTCTTCGCAAGGACTCCCTTGTAGAGCTCCCTGAACGCGTCGCCCCGGTGGTTGATGACAGGACCTAACATTGCGTGCATAACCCGGTCGGAGACGTTCGTCGGGCCAGGCAGCATTATGAGCTTCTGCTTATCCATGGGCGCCACCCGTCAAGTCCTTCCGCATAAGTGCTCTCACCCTTTCGACCCCCCCGAACCTCTTCACCAGCTTTGCGACCTGCGGCGGGACGAGGCTCTCCCAGTCCTTGCGTTCAAGGATCCTGTCTCTGACGTTTGTGGCCGAGTACCGGCTCCTGTCGAGGTAGGGCACCGCGCTCACCTCGAACCCGTCTTCCTTGAACAGGAGATATGTGAGCGCGTCGTTGGTGAAGACGACGTCGAACTTGGGCACCATGGACTCGAGGGTCGCCACCCAGAGCGCATGGGAGTCGGCGTCGGGGATCGGCATGGCCATCCACTTCGACGGGTCGACCTTGTTGCCGTCGAGGGCGCTCTTGATCATCTCGATCCTTTCTCCCGCAGTAAACGGGTTGTCTCTTTCGTGACTGCGCTGTGCCGACCCTACGACCACGTAGACGTAGTCTGAGTGCCGCAGCGCGTGTCTGACCGCCTCGAGGTGTCCAAGATGGAATGGCTGGAAGCGACCCACCAGCAGGCCAACCCGCATCCGAATCTCGATTCGTCGCCACGACTTGGCCTATTTAAAACAGCAAGCGACAGCGGTTTATCCATATCGGATTCCAGTCCGAGCCGTGGAGGGCATCGAGGTAGACGGGTCGCAGGGCGAAGGCGGGGGCCAGATACTCAGGACCGCTGTGGCCTTCGCGGTCGTAAAGCGCGTCCCTGTGCGCGTGGTCAAGATCAGGGCGGGAAGAGAGGTCCCCGGCCTCAAGAGGCAGCACCTGTCGGCCCTCAAGGTCCTCTCCTCCGTGTTCGGTGGCCGGCTGGAAGGCGCTGAAGAAGGGTCCACGGAGGTCAGCTTCGTCCCGGGGCGTCCGGCCGTCGCCTCGCTTTCAGTCGATATGGGGACCGCCGCCAGCATAACGCTCGTCCTTCAGGCCGTCGTCCCTGCGGTCGCCCTGAGCGGGACCGACGTCAGCATCGGGCTCACAGGTGGCACGGACGTCCCGTGGAGCCCCACGTTCGACTACTTCAGCCGCGTCGCCCTGGAAGGGTACAAGGCGATCGGCATCGACGCCCTGGCAAGCGCCAGCCGCAGGGGGTACTATCCGAAAGGCGGCGGCCAGGCGTCGGCAGAGATACGCAAATGCGGGGCGCCGACGCCTCTCGGGCTCGCCGACCCTCCGCCATCCCTGACGGCCACCGTGGTGAGCCGATGTGGTTCGCTCCCAAGGAGCGTCGCTACGAGGCAGGCCAGGGCAGCAACCGACCTTCTCGAGATGTCTGGGATCAAGGTTGGTGGGACCGAGGTCAAGGAAGAGCCCTCCAGTTCACCGGGGACTTCGGTGCTCGTGTACAGCCTCGGGACGGGACATATGATCGGGACTGACGCCATCGGGGAAAGGGGGAAACCTGCGGAGGACGTTGGGGCCGAAGCCGCCGCAAGGTTCGTCTCTACGGTGAAATCAGGAGCGACAGTCGACGCCAACCTTTCAGATATGATCCTCCCTCTCCTCTCGCTCGCCTCTGCGCCTTCTACGGTCAGGGTGCCGGAGGTGACTCCCCACCTCGAGTCGGGCATGCTCATCGCAGAGCAGTTCACGTCCTGCAGATGGAAGGCTGAGAGGCAAGGAAACAGCTCGCTCGTCACGGTCCACCCGGCTGGGACCTGACGGCTGAAAAGACACAATGTCTAAAAGGGCGAGACTTCGCGCCGGCCTAGAAACCTGATGTCGATCGAACAGTACATGCCTGGAGCCACCGCCGTCGGGATCGCATACAAGGACGGCGTGGTGCTCGGGGCGGAGAGGCGGATCACGATGGGAAACTTCGTGCGCAGCAAGTCTGGCAAGAAGGTCTTCCGCGTCACGGGAACGGTGGGCGCCGTCTGCGCCGGAATGGTCTCCGACATGCAGAACCTCGTGAAAGAGGTCGGGGTCTATGCGAAGCTCAGGGAGCTCGAGTCTAGGAAGGCCATGAAACCGAACTCAGTGGCGAAGCTGATGTCGACCCTGATGTTCCAGAACAGGTACGCGCCGTTGCTAACCCAGGTGATACTCGGAGGCGTGGGCGAGAAACCGATAGTCTACGTCCTCGACCCTCTTGGCAGCGTCATATCCGACCAGTATGCGACCGTGGGCACAGGCGAGGAGACCGCGATCGGAGTGGTCGAAGCAGGTTACAGCCCGAACATGACGCAGAAGGAGGCGCGCGATCTGGCGGTCGCGGCGATAAAGGCAGCTGTCGCCAGAGACGCGATGAGCGGGAACGGCATCGACATCCTGACCATAGACAAGACAGGCATCAAGGAAGAAGGCGTCAGCCTGTAAGCCGGCGGTCAGCCGTCTTACTCAGGCACGCTCTCTGAGATCAGTTTTCCGCTTTCCAGCTTTACGAAAAGATACCTGTTGTCTGCAAAGACCAAGGTCAGTTCGTTCTCCTTCTCTTCGACAGTCAGCAGCGCCTTCCCGACGATTCCGTCAAATTTCGCCATTGTTGTAGGATGCCCTCAAGACTTCGTATTTCTGTCTTGCCGGCTCAACCGTCCAGGCGTCCGGCGAGCCTATCGTCCTCTTCCGCTGTCTCTCCCACGGGGGCCCCTGTGGATTCCTTCACCAAATCCCTGACCACCTGGTCGAGGCTCCTGCTCCTGTGCTTGGATTTCAGGCGCTTCAGCGCTCTGTGCGTCTCGTCATGCACCTTGACGGTCTTCAAACCACAACTCTCATTTTTGACTCAGTATCGTCGCGAGATCATCATCTGCTCGGAAGATTACTCCGAGCTATGACTGGGACGGCGTTCATAATACGTATACGCTGTTGTATCTACTGTATGGTTAGAGTAGGTCGTCTCATTGTGGAATCGCTTTTGTGGGTCCGTTGGTCTTTCGCCGTCTGTCATCTTTCTCGCCCTGACTGGGACGGCTTTCCTAATATGCTATGCGGATATGCTAGGAATGCTCCTCATCAGTCGTATTCAGTTGTCTAGGCGAAGGATAAATTGCGAGATGAGAGTCCCCAAGGCGTCTTGTCAGACTTAGCGTCCAAAGGATCAGAACCCGTGTTCGTATATCCTTACCATCACAACAACCGCATTGCGCTTATGGTCGCCATATTTCTGGGGTTTGTTACTGTTTATGGAGTCGTCTCCGAGACGCTGGATGCCATCGGCTTAGCTTGGTTTGTGGTCCTCACAGGGTATTTCTTCGTCCTTTTCATCCGTCCTAGGTTCCACTCAGTAAATAGAGGTCTTTTCTACGACGACCACGCTGAGCTTACGGGAAGAAACGATAGTGCTGTCTTCAGATATGCCGACATGGCTCAAGTGTTGATGGTCAAGAAACTCTCGTTCTTCGACCCATACACCAGAATGCACATCCAACTCAAGGGAAAAGACGGGCCTCTCATAATTTTCGAGAATCCGCGGAACCGCACGCTTAAGACTGATCTGTATACTTGGCTTTTGTCTAAGGTCTCTCCCTGACTGGGACGGGGTTTGTAATACGTATTACGCCACGTGACTGCGTTCGAACAAGCCGGATGAGAAGCGCGGTTCGGCTATTCCTTTGTCTCGACGGCCACCGCATTACTATCTGCATACTTCAGGCGCATGGCGAGCAGAGGGGCATACTCCTTGGAGTCGTACCAGGCCTGCAACGCTTTCATGTCCGGAAACTTGATGATGATGAGTGTGCGGGGCTTCCATCGTCCCTCGAAGACTTTTACGTCATTGCTGGCGACTAGAAACTCTCCACCATACTTCTCGAGTATCTGGAAAAAGTTCTCGGCCTCCTTCGCATGCTGGGTTTCATCGTGCCACTCAACATCTGCAATCGCATAAGCAGGCATGTGGCTCATACGGATGGGGTTCGTAATATGCAATGCGGAACATTGAAAATCTTACATCTTCTTTAGTGCGATGCGACGTGCTGCCTCTGTGGCATTAAGGAAAGCTCCGTAGGATAAGGTGAGTCTAGCCCGGAAGGCAACCAGCGCGAGTCGTAGGCTCGGTTGAGTGTGGTCATCATAATCTCTCTTCTCAACGTGCTTACGCCTTAAAGCCTTATGTGACGGAGGCAGTCAACAACGACCGTGAGCAAACTGGCCTTTGCCGGATTGTTCATCTTTAGCTTGATTTCGTACTTTGCCCTTCAGGGTCTATGGCAAATGATAGCGTCAGGGACCCAGCCATACACCCAACCTTACGGTGCTTACTTTGGGCAAAACACTCAGGCATGCACCAATTGGGGAAACTGTTCTACTGTATACATCGAGTTCGGGTTGGCTCTTCTGTCGCCTATCGCTCTCGTCAGTTACACTGGATACAGGGTATACGACTCTAGCAAGGCGTGTCCTAGTTGCGGTGCAAGGTGGAAGCTTCGTTGGGAGAGGGTATCGTCCGTGCCGACAGGACGTACCCGCGTCAGTACGGATTATGTTATCACACAGCACCGAGAGATAGTCAATGATAGCACAGACCGAATGGTGAGGGACAGCACTGATGCAGTTGACCGTCACTACGCCGAATACGCCGTCTACTACAATCGGGTGTGCAAAGCCTGCAATGCGGTGGCAAAGTCAAAGTCTGAAATCACAGAAAGCAGGACTTGGAGTTAGAGGCATACACCACCGCAGCGGCCTTGCGATGCGTGCGGCCCCGAATCCCTGCACTCATCACTGAATGGGCTATTCTCCGCCGCCTGCGACGCCGTGGGCGGCTTCAGATGATGGGTTTGACGTCCTTGCAGGTGTCGTGTTTCCCCTCCAAGTTGCACCTGGGGCAGTTGGCCCGAAAGTAATGGCGTTCCTAGAGGGCGAGGAGGAAGCGTGAACCTGGATGAAGTTCCTTGGCCTCCAGCTTCCAACTCGTCAGCGGTTTGAGCGTGTGATGCGCCAGGCCCGTTGCCCTAAGGACGGAGAGAAGCTGGATGTTGATATGTCGAGCGTCCGGCCACTTGAAGACGCTGTCAAGGATGGCATCCCATTCCTGTTCCGCATGTCCACTAGGTCGTGGAAGAAGCAAAGGGCCAGGGCGTGGCGTCGTGATCGACCTTCACAACTCCCACCAGGCTTTCGTCGCTTTGGCAATAGCAAGAGTCTGGCTAACTAGTGCTAAGATGTCTTTCTCATTCTTACCCCTGAACTCCGGATGGAGGTCGAGATCTATTTCGAGGTCGAGTGGCAGATACCCTAGCGACTTTGCTACACGCCAGTCCTGCTCCCCGATTCTCGTTCGGAGTGGTGAGGCACGCAAAGTCCCTACGACTCTTTTCCATGAGATTCGCGTTTTGGAGTCGGCCTTCATGGTTCCCTTGAAGTGCTTTGATGGCGAGAATTGATTGATTCCCCTGTATGAAGTTCCACGTGAAATTTCACTTTCAATCTCTTGTATGCTGACTAGGAAGACGACCTCATCTTTGCTGGTCGCTCTAATCTCGATGCGTCCCCACCTAGAATGACCAGAAGCTCTTCTTCTTGGGCGCGCGTCTTCTCTTCTGAGGTTTTGGTGAGGAGGCGAGCTTGGTCTTGATTTGTTCGGGGTTTAGCACCTTCGCAAGCGCGTTCACATATTGCAGTTTTGATGGTTGGACGACATCGTTTGAGAACCATCCCTTTTCCACTTTGGGTTTCAGTTTGATGAAATTGTCCTTGGCGAGTCTCTTTAGTTGATTCGTGCCCAAAGTCTTCAGGATGCGCTTGCTGGTTTCCTCTTGGGACTCTGGCATCCCCAGCGCCTCTCTTGCCTGTTTCAGATTCAGCTTCTGCATCGACCTGTTGCATTTCGGATGCAGGAGTATGGCGTTCTTGAAATTGAGCTTCCCTCCTCTAGCGAAGGCCGTATTGTGGCCAATGTCGAAGTCGAATGGGTCTACTTTTTCATTGCAGAGCCTACAGATGCCCTTGTCCCGACTGTAGACAAGGCGCTTCAGTGCGGCGGTCGGCTTTGTCCTCCTTTCTTCGTCAGAGAACAATGTTTGCTGGTTCATGGCTCTACCAAACACGTGGCTTAAGCCTTGCGTGTCTCGTTTGTCGGGTCCGAGGAGGGGTTCTGAAAGGGCTTGGGAAAACATCCTTACGATGTGTCCCCAGCAGGGGAGCGCCGGGCGAAGCACGGCGCGCCAGCTTACGCTCGGCGCAACAAGTTCGGTCGCTAGGCCGAAAAGTCAAGTCTGTATTCTAAGCCAGTCTCTGATTAGGAGTTTGAATCTGTCGATGTCGTCGTCGCTGAGATCTGCGCTGTGGGCTACGACTCCTCTAAGGGAGTTGAGCTCAGATAGTATCTTTTGCATGGCCTTCTGGCTTCGAATGGTGTCCGCAAAGTCGGTCCAGTTGGCGTCCAATATGACAATTAATTCTCCAAAAGTCGTGTAGGCAAGTGGGTCAGTTGATCTGATTGCCATCGGCGTGTCTTTCTCCCTTTCTTGGCGATCTCTCACTTCATCTTTGACCTTCGTTGGCACCTTCGTATCCCACCATGTGGCTCCATGTTTTTCGACCATTCGTTCCAAGATTAACGCCCGAATAGTGTTTTCGATGCAATAGTACAGTACGTAGAAGTCAGCCATCTTCTGACCTCTTGCAAGGAGTTCCGATTCGAATAGGTCTGTATCAACAACCTCTTCGCTCTTGATTGAAGTGGAGCGGCCGATGTTTATTCCCGACTTTTCGAGCTTGAGAAGCTCCTTTTCGAGCGTAAGGTTGTTCATCCCGAACAACTTCAGGCGGTTCAGGATCTCTTGATTACTCATTCAAGATGTTCTCTTTGAGGCTCTTGAATATCGCGTTGAAGACTTCAATGTCGGTGGTAGCGGGAAGGTTTAGGACTACTGTATAGGATAATCCAAGTCGGGCCGGACTGCTTGCGGCCTCCTTTGGTTCCTCAGGTTCTTTGACTTTTGCCTCTTTCTTCGTTGGTTCGGCCTCAAAGTCGGCCAGACCACAAAGTGCGGAAAAGGTACCAACGATAGCTTCAAGCGCTTGCGACTCATCTGCTAGGCCATGGACGCGTTTTACCGTTGCAGTTAGTTCTTGCTTGTTCAGTCGCCAGGCGTATTCCTTCGCTTGAAATATTGTGGGATAAGATGCTCGGATTCTTTTCGCCATGATTGTTTTGGCGAGGGTCCCCCCTTCTCGGTAATCCTTGTAGTCTTGAGTTGGAACGTTTGCGTCGTCGATGAACCCCAAGCGTTTCAGGAAAGGGGGATACGCTTGGTCACTAGAAGACTTGAACCCCAAGACGGTGTTAACAAAGTCGCGGTTGAATTTGGGTGGAGGTGATGCCTCTATGATCTTTGCAAAAAGGGACGAGAGTTTTCCGTATGCCATGACGTACGGCGGGTTTTCAGCCATAGGGAGAACCATTGGCGGGCTGATTATAAAGGACTAAGGCGGAGGTTGAGTGGGATGATGACCTCGCGACGAAGCGGAAACCAGATGAAGATAACGCCGTCCCAGTCTGACCAAAAATAGTGAAAGCAGAAGCGCGGGCTTAGTGTGCTCGTGCCTCTGCCAGTTGTGTTTTGAGGAGGTTGATTGTTTCCTGAAGCGTCTTGATGGTTTCGAGAAGTGCGTCCACGTCTTTGTTTGCTTCCTTTGGTGCGTCCGGTTCGTGGATGTCTGATATGCTGAGGTAGGGCGCTAGGTATCGGTCGTATTCTTCTGCGAGGCCGGAATAGTCCTCTAGTGCGTAGGCTTCCGCGTGGTGTCCGAGGCTTGGTTTGTCTCCCATGAGGTAGTCCCACGAGTTTACTGGCATTGCTGTCTTGCTGGCTATTGTCGCGAACCGCTTCCGTAGGTAGTGTGAGGTTAGTCTGATCCCGAATTGGCTCATTCCGAGTTGTCTTATCTCGCGCCATTGGGTTTCGAAGTTCGGGAAGGGCGACGTTCTTCCGAGGGCTTTCGCATAGGCCCGTAGGTAGTCGGCTAGTGGTCTCGGTATGATGCTGATATGGGCGTAACGCGCTTTGGTGTTCTGGCTGGCTATGTGGATGAAAGTGTACTTCCTGTGGTCCGTCCAGTCGGACACTGGGGTCAGTGAGCATAGGGCCGCTACTCGCTCTCCTGCGTATGCTTGGAAGTCGATTATTGCTCGGAGTTCGTCCCGAGGCAGGGCTTGATAGATCGCCTTCAGCACTTCTGGGCTAATCTTCTTCGTTCGCTCTGTGGGTTCTGGCGTAGGAAGGGAGACTGTTAGCGGGCAGTGACTGGCTTTGAAAATCCCCTTTAGCGTCGCTGCTTTGTTGTATCTCCCTTTGCTCGGTGGGATCAGGGCGAACGCCAGTGGTTGCTCGTCTGTCTGGTAGTTGTCGGCTCTATGTTCTGCACGAGTTCGTTCTATCAGTCTCGTTACCGAGTCCGATTCTATGGGGAGTCCGAGATATTCGAGGAACGCTCTTGGCGCAGAGCACGAGACTATCTGACTTGTTCTCGATACCTTTCCTGCGTTCCCTCTTCTCGCAGCAATATGGGACAGATAACGCTTGATTGCTGGGTCGTCTCTTAGAATGGGGTTTAGCAGTTGGTTCGCTCCCCAACGGGTGATGTTCCCTCGTTGTCTGCCCTTGGCTAGTTGTTCCTGAGTAAATCTGTGTCTTGTTGGCTTAATGGCGAACGTGTCTACCCCTGTACGCGGCTCTACGCCGCGCTTACGTTCACCTCATCGTCGGTGCGGTCGACGATTTCCCAGATTTTAGGCTTTATTTGCGCCATCCCGAGCAGCCGGCGTGGGCTTCCTCGACGGTGTCAGGGTGGTGGACGCGACCCGCCTCCTCCCCGGAGGCTTCTGCACGATGCTCCTTTCGGACATGGGAGCCGAGGTGATCAAGGTCGAGCAGCCGCGCCTAGGGGACTACATGCGGTCTACCCCTCCGACCAAGAACGGCAGGAGCCCGATACACGCAAGCGTCAACCGGAACAAGCTGAGCATAGGCATCGACCTGAAGTCCAGCGACGGCAAGAAGGTGATGGAGCGGCTCCTGAAGACGGCGGACGTCTTCATCGAAGGTTTCAGGCCAGGCGCGATGTCTAGGCTCGGGTTTTCCTTCGAGGCCGTCAGGAAACTCAACCCGAAGATAGTCTACTGCTCGATCTCCGCCTACGGGCAGTCGGAGAAGCTGAGCTCGATGCCAGGGCACGACATCAACTTCCAGGCGATGGCAGGGACCATGGGCTACTCTTCCCGTTCCGAGGTCCCCCAGCTACAGCTCGGGGACATGACTTCCGGGACGTACGCGGCGCTCGCCATAGCCGGAGCCCTCGTCAAGAGGAAGAACGCTGTCCGGATCGACGTCCCGATAGTGGGCTCTCTGATCTCTTGGATGGTCATCCCTGCGGCCGCGTATCTGGCGACGGGGCACCCTCCGAAGGAAGGGCACAGCCTCGTCTTCGGCTCGACTCCGTATTACAACGTCTACGCGACTTCGGACGGCAAGTATGTCGCTGTGGCTGCGATAGAGGACGAGTTCTGGAGGAACCTGGTGGTCGCCCTCGGCGTCCCCGAGCTTGAGAGCCTGCGTTTCGGATCTCCTGAAGAGAGGGCGCACGTGACGGACGAGCTCAAGAGGGTCTTCGCGACGAAGACCAGGGACCAGTGGGCTGACATCTTGATGCACAAGGACACGTGTGCGACGCCCGTCCTGTCAGTCGAGGAAGCGCTCACGAGCCGCTGGGCGAAGGAGATGGGAATGCTTGCGAAGATCGGCGACGATACCGTGGTCAACGAGCCGGCGAGGTCGACCCCCCCGATGCGCTCCAGGCGCTTCACGAAGGCGCCTGAGCTCGGAGAGAACACCCGCGCATTGATGAAGTCGCTCGGCTATTCCAGCGCAGAGACACTGAGGCTCCGGAAGAAAGGCTCGGTCGAGTGACCTAGGCCCGCTGCAGGACCACGGCGAACCCCTGCCCTCCTCCGACGCAGAGCGTCGCGACGCCGTACTCCTTCCTTGTCTCCTGGAGCTCCCTGGAAAGGGTCCCGATCAGCCTCGCCCCCGACGCACCGAGAGGGTGCCCAAGCGCGATGGCACCTCCGTGTATGTTCACCTTCCCCGGGTCGAGGCCGAGCTCCCGGATCGCGTAAAGCACGACCACGGCGAATGCCTCGTTGATCTCCCACAGGTCGATGTCGTCGGCCTTGAGACCGGCTTTAGCGAGCGCCTTCTGCGACGCGGGGACCGGCCCCTTGCCCATGACGCTGGGGTCCACTCCGGCCCAGCCCATGGAGACCACTTTCGCCAGAGGCTTCGCGCCGTACTCGTTCAGCTTCTCCTTCGATGCGAGCGCAACCAGGGTCGCCCCCGCGTTCAGGGGGGATGAGTTCCCCGCTGTGATCAGACCACCTGACTTGAAAGAAGGCTGAAGCCCCGCGAGCTGCTCGAGGGTCGTGTCCCTCCTTATGCTCTGGTCCACATCTATGACCTTCTCCTCTCCCGAAACCTCGACCTTCATGTCCATCAGCTCGCCCCTGAACCACCCTTCGCCGACCGACTTCGCGGCCTTCAAGTGCGATTCGACTGAGAACCTGTCCATCTCTTCCCTTCCGAACTTCTCCTGCTCAGCCAGCTTCTCCGCTGTGAGCCCCATGGAATAGCCTGTGTTCATCTGGTACTTCATGTACTCGGGGCGGGTGAGCAGCCTGGTGTTGGGCGCGAGGGCCGGGTTGTTCGCGATGGGGACGTGGGTGAGGTGCTCCATCCCCCCGGCGAGGACGATCTCTGAGTTCCCTGTCATTATCTCCATAGCCCCCTCGGCGCTCGCATTCATCGAAGACGCGCATGCCCTGTCCATGGCCAACGCGGGGACAGACACCGGGAGCCCTGCCAAGAGGACAGGGTGCCTCCCTCCGTAGAGCCAGTTCTCTCCCGTCTGGAACGCACACCCAGTGACGACGTCTCCGATCTCCTCGGGCTTGAACCTCGTCCTTTCCAGGACCTTCCGTATCAGCCCCGCCAGCGCCTGGTCCATCCTGAGCGAGTTGTAGACGTCCCTTTCAGGCTGAGAGGGCCTGGACCTCGAAAACGGTATGCGGAGGTAGTCGGCGACGTAGGCTTCCTTTAACTCGGGCATCCGCTCACCTGCCCTTGAACTCCGGCTTCCTCTTCCCCAGAAAAGCCGAGATCCCTTCCTTCAGGTCTTCTGTCGCGAAGAGTATCCCGGCGGCCATGGCCTCCATCTCGAGCCCTTCGTCCATGGATGCCTCGCTCCCCTTATTGATCAGGGACTTCGCCAGCATCGCGGCGACGGGGGCTTGGTTGGAAGCCAGCTCCCCTGCAAGCTTCACCGCGAACTCATCGGGGTCTCCCTGGGCGAGCTGGTTTACGATCCCTATCTCGTGGGCCCGCTTCCCCTTGATCCTCTGACTTGTGAGTATCAAGAAAGAAGCCTGTGATACTCCGAGGAGCCTGGGAAGCCTCTGGCTCCCTGACCAGGCAGGGACCAGCCCCCGGCTCAGCTCGGGGAACCCGACCTCGACGTCTTCAGCGGCGACCCTGACGTCGCATGAAAGGGCAAGCTCCAGCCCGCCGCCGAGCGCATATCCCTTCATCACGGCTATGGTGATCTTCGGCATCTCGGACAGCTTCCTCAGCGTCCTGGCTCCCTTCCTGGCGAAGTCCATGAAGGCAGCCGGGGTGCCGAAGAACTGGGACAGATCGGCTCCGGCGCAGAACACGGGTCCCGCTCCAGTGACCACCACTGCCCTCACTTCGCGGTCTGCGGTAAGTTCCGCTACGATGGAGTCTAGCCGGTCGAGCACCTGGGCGCTTATGAGGTTCAGCTTCGGCCTGCTGATGGTGACCCTCGCCACTCCCCCTGCGAGCTTCTCCAGCTTGACGACCTCTTCACCTGACGCCGCCGTCTGGTCCTTCGGCGCCTGTTTGGCCGGCGCGTCCTCCGCCTTTGCAAGCCTCCCGTCCACCGCGTCCCTAAGCTTGCCTTCGGCTATGGCCCTCGCCGGCGCGAAGACCGCGCAGTCGAACTTGGATGCGAGCTCTTCGAGCTTCGACTTCACCTCTGCGTTGCTGAGGTCCTTGGCGACCGTTATGGGGCCGAAGGGCCTGTTCATCCCTAGCACCACCCCCTTCTCGATGTCCTCGGGGGAGGCGACCCCTTCCTCTATCAGCTTGACTGACTCGTTGATCTCGAGCGCGAAGATGTCCATGATCGAAACCTTGTCGGTAGGGTCGACCTTCGGTATGTCCGCCCTCCCTGTCGACCAGTCATAGAATCCGCGCCCTGTCTTCTTCCCCAACCGGCCCTCCTTGACCATCGAAGCGAACGTCTTCCCCTTCCCATACTCCGGCGAGAGAGCCTTCGAGAAGTAAGCGAGGGAGTCGGCGCCTATGTCTACCCCCACGAAGTCGAGCAGCTCGTAGGGCCCCATCGGGAGTCCCTGGCTCTTCGCGAAGCTGTCGATCTGGGGAGGGGTCGCGACCTGTCTGTCCAGCAGCAGACAGAAGAAGAGAGTGTCTGCCGCGTTGATCCTGTTCACGATGAACCCGGGGCTGTCCTTCTGGACCCTTACCGGGGTCCTGCCGAGGGCCCCGCATACCTCCACTACCTCGCGGGCCACTTCAGGGTGAGTCTGTTCCCCCGGTATCACCTCGACTAGCTTCATCACCATGGGGGGGTTGAAGAAATGCATCCCCACCACCCTTTCGGGGCGCGAAGTCGCCGCAGCAAGGTCGGTTATCTTGATGTTGGAGGTGTTCGATGCAAGGATCGCGTCCCTGGGGGCAAGAGAGTCGATCTCCTTGAACACAGACTTCTTGAGTTCCAGCGACTCTGGAACCGCTTCCACGACCAGTCCGGCTCCGGACATCGCCGCGCCCATGTCACCTGTGAAGCTCATCCTCGCAAAGGCCGAGTCCGCCTGTTCCCTGGTCAGCTTCCCCCTCTCGACCATCTTCGCAAGGCTCGCCGAGACCCTCGCCTTCGCTTTCTCTATGGCCTGGGGGAACTTGTCCATCAGTGTGACCTGAAACCCGCTCACGGCGAAGAGCTCTGCTATGCCGTGCCCCATGTCTCCTGCGCCGACTACCGCTATCTTGCGATTCTCCATCGCTATCTGCGACCCGCCGGCCCCACCCCTCTTAATTCTCTTTCCACCGGAAACGATGGTCGATTTCAACCCAGTCTGCTTATGAGGGATTTCGTCTAAATACTCCCTCGCTTTGCCGCGGCCCCATGAGCACCCTCTCGCCAACGTCCTCTGACTACGTGATATCGGTGTCCGAAGAGCAGGAGGCGTTCCGGCTTGCCGTCAGGGAGTTCGCCGAGAAGGAGCTCGCCCCGGTCACTCAGAAGATCGACAGAGAGAACCAGATGGACATGCGCCTCGTCAAAAGGGCGGCCGAGCTGGGGCTATTCGGCGTGCCGTTCCCCGAGGAGTACGGCGGCGGAGGCGGTGACGACCTTTCGCTTGTTATAGCCACTGAAGAGATCGCCAGGTTCTCGGCGGCCTTTTCCGCCGTGGTCGGAGCGACCTACCTGGTCTCGACCCCCTTGTTCCTGTTCGGGACCGAGGAGCAGAAGAGGAAGTATCTGGTCCCCATAGCGAAGGGCGAAAAGATAGCCGCCCACGCCATGACAGAGCCCGGGACGGGCTCAGACGTGTCTGCGATCACGACGAACGCGAAGAAAGTGGGCGACAGGTACGTGATCAACGGCAAGAAGATGTTCATCACCAACGGAGACAAAGCGGACACGTTCCTGATCTTCGCGAGGACGAGTCCTAAGGAGGACGCGAAGCGGCACCATGGAATCACAGCCTTCGTCGCCGAGAAGGGGATGCCAGGGCTGAAAGTGGGCCAGAGGACAGACGTCATCGGGCTGAGGGGTGACCAGCCGGTAGAGCTCGTGTTCGAGAACCTCGAGGTCCCCGAGGCGAACATCGTCGGAGAGGTCGGGAGGGGCGTGAGGATAGCGCTGACGTGTTATGACCATGGGCGGGTAGGCGTCGCGGCCCAGGGGACCGGGATCGCCCAGGCGGCGCTCGAGGCCGCTCTGAACTACTCTACCCAGAGGCAGACGTTCGACAACTATCTCTTGAGCTACCAGCAGGTCCAGTTCAAGATCGCCGAAATGGCCGCAGCCGTCCACACCGCACGGTTGCTGACCTACTGGGCGGCGACCCTCACGAAGAAGGGGAAAGACTTCATCAAGGCGTCGTCCATCGCGAAGATAACCGCAACGGAGGCGGCAGAGAAGAACGCCCACATGGCCATGCTCATCATGGGCGCATACGGCGTCTCGACGGACAGCCAGGTGGAGAGGATGCTCAGGGACTCGCAGATAATCAAGACCTACGAGGGGACCAACGACATCCAGAGGCTGACCATCATGAAAGAAGTCGCGAAAGAGATGGGAGTCGTCGGCTAGGCCCGGGAATTGAAGCACAAGCTGGTCTTTCTCGGGGCTTACAGTTGAGCCGCGTAGCAATCGTAGGCATAGGGCATAGCAGGTTCGGAAGAAGGACTGACGTCAATCTTGGCGAGCTCGCTTTCGAATCGATCAAGCAGGCCATCGACGACGCTGGGGTGGACAAGAAAGACATCGGGAACGTCGTGGTGGGCTCGGCCGGGATCTGGTATGAAGAGTCGCTCCCAGCCGTAGTGGTAGACGAGTACGCCGGACTCAGCGGCGCCGGTACAATGCGGGTGGAGGCCGCATGCGCGAGCGGGAGCGCGGCGGTGAAAGCCGCATACAACAGCATCGCCAGCGGTGAGACTGACGTAGCGATGGCCGTGGGGGTGGAGAAGATGACCGAGGTGGACACCTCGACTTCAGTGGAGCTCATAGGGAGGGCGGGCTCATACACATGGGAGTTCGAAAACTATGGCATGACGTTTCCGGCGTACTACGCCATGTACGCCGTCTCCCACATGAACAGGTTCGGCACCACCGAAGAGGACCTCTCCCGGGTGTCGGTGAAGGCGCACCACTACGGCGCGCTCAACCCGCTCGCCCAGTTCCAGAAGGAGATCTCCCTGGAGAAGGCGCTGGGGTCCCAAGTCGTGTCCTGGCCGCTCAAGCTCTACGACGCCTGTCCTCTTTCAGACGGCTCCGCCTCGGTCGTTCTTGCCTCAGAAGAGACAGCCAAGAAGCTCACGGACACGCCGATATGGATCAAAGGCGTGGGGTACTCATCCGACACCGCGAACCTGAGCAGGAGAGACGACTACGTCGGCTTGCGCGCCGCGGTGACGGCGGCGAAGAAGGCTTACGCCATGGCGGGGGTCGGACCAGGAGACATAGACGTCGCCACAGCCCACGACTGCTTCACCATCGCCGAGCTGATGGCATACGAGGACCTTGGCTTCTGCAAGAAGGGGGAGGCGGCGAAGATGATCAGGGACGGCCAGACGGAGATAGGGGGGAAGATCCCTGTGAACCTGGACGGCGGCCTCAAGGCGAAGGGGCACCCCATAGGCGCGACCGGCGTTTCGATGGCGGTAGAGATCACCAAGCAGCTGAGAGGCGAAGCTGGGAGGCGGCAGGCGCCGATCAAGAACGGGGTCGGGCTGGTCCATAACATCGGGGGGACGGGTCACTATGCCTACGTCACCGTGCTTTCGAGGGACTGATATGTCGGAGCCACCGCAGCTTCATTCAAGGCGGACGCTGAACCTGCGCTTCGACATACCGATATCCAAGACGAAGGAGTTCTGGGACGCGCTGAAGCGCGGGAAGCTGGTGACGACGAAGTGCTCGAAGTGCGGGAACATCACTTTCCCTCCCCAGGCTGACTGTCCAAGGTGCATGAGCAGCGAAACTGAATGGGTGGAGCTGGGGACTGAAGCGACCCTGGTGACTTTCACCCATGTCCGGGTGACCCCAGCGAGCTTCGAAGGGAAGGGGCCGTACACCATAGCGATAGCCGAGCTGAAGGACGGCCTGAAGGTCCTGGCCTGGCTCGAAGGGGTCGATGCCGAGAAGGCGAAGCCAGGGTTGAAAGTCCGCGTGGAAGCCCGGGCCAGCGGAGACGGGAACCCCTACTACGTGTTTGTCCCGGCCTAGAATTCCTTGGGGACGTCTCGCATTATCTCGGCGACCCTGATGAACCTGTCTTTGTACATCAGGACCTTTGTCAGGGACCCTTTGAACTTGAGCTGCCCCTTCAACACCGCCGACTGGATGTCGACCTCTCCCTTCGCCACCTTGGACCACGAATCGTAGCTCCCGTCGAAGGAGAACTCCCCTGAGGCGACGGGGGGGACCTTCTGGAAGGTCGTTGCGCCGTTTTCAACGGTCATCACGTAGCTCTCGCCTGAGTCTGTCACGTTGAAGGCTATGCTCGTCTTCAGGCTCTTCGTGGCCTCCGACCACTTCTGGTCCTGTGAAAGAGCCGCCTGGACCTGCATGACATACTCCTCGCTCATGAACTTCGCCATTGCACGCTCGCCTCGGCCGCTCTCTTTTTGAGGTTACCTACGGCGCCGGAGGTCAGGACAGGGACGAGCCTGGCTCCCTTGAAGACGACCCCGTCGCGCATCTCCCGGAGCAGGAGGGCGACGTCGCCGGTGGTCTTCACTATCAGAGCGCGCGGGTTCCCCTGGACGGCTATGACCTTGGCTCTTCCGAACCTCTGGCTGAAGAACTCCTCGAACTCCTTCGCGCTTTCAGAGACGTCAGACGCCGACTCGAGGAGCACGTACCTCTTAGACGACACCGCTCTCCTCCAGGAGACGCCTGTAGAACTGCGGTCCCCCTGACCGCATCTGGAACTTCCTCGGTTTCACTTTGACGCGGAGCGCGTCTCCTCCCCCAAGGACCAGCCTGCCGAGGACCAGCCGCTGCTTGTCGAACCTGAGGAAGAGGGCCGCATGCTCGTCCACGAACTTTTCCATGTCCGCGCCGAGGACGCCCTTCAGCTCCTTGGG
The DNA here is from genome assembly GCA_021823325.1 of archaeon. Lineage (GTDB taxonomy): Archaea > Thermoproteota > Nitrososphaeria > Nitrososphaerales > Gagatemarchaeaceae > UBA183. The sequence continues at coordinate 112,297 of JAKAOG010000004.1, read as the reverse complement.
GAGGGATGAAAAGATCCTCTTCACTGCCCGCTCCGCCTCTTCGCCCGTCAGGTGCAGCTTCATGCTGACGATGGCATTGCCGAAGTGCCCGTCTAGCCTCTCTTCGACCGGCGCCCTGTCCGACCCCAGCAGGTCCGCGACCGCCCTCACAAGCTTCCCGGGGTCTTCGGTGGCGTGGACGAAGAGATCCACCTCAACGGACTGGATCTCGCTTTTCATGGACGACCGCCTCGAAGGGGAGGCTTGTTCGAGAGTTAACCATAACTAGAAGGGGGTGTCGGCGTCCTTCGTGCCGAAGAAGATAACGGTAGAGGACATACTCTCTGACGAGCTCAAGCGGGAGATGAACATGGATACCGACACCTTTGCGGTCATCGACGACTGGGACTCAGTGATGAACAGCGTGTACCAGCTCCCAATCGAATACGCAGGCTACACCAACAGGGTGTCTGAAATGAAGCTCCTCAGGGAGATGATCGACACGCTCGCATCCGCTGACTTCGACCATGTGAAGCGGAGCGAGAGCAGAAGGAAGCAGATGGCGCAGTTCACGAAGACGCTCAGCATGTACTACAACGTCGTCTTCACCAAAGGCAAGCGGAAGATCGGCTACGGCGCGCTCATCCACTTCCCGAAGCTGAAGCCCGACCCTGACAGGAGTGGAGGCATCGTGCTCGCGGCCAAGATAGTGGTCGAGGGGGACAAGCCCAAGGCGACGTTCGAGAGGGGAAAGTTCAGCGACTTCCTGGTGGAGGTAAAACCATACGTCAACCTTCTCGGGGACCTCTATCGTCAGACGCGAAAGATGTAGGCCGCCTTGAAGAAACACATCCTAGGAGTGGAAAGCACAGCCCATACCTTCTCAGTTTCCGTGGTATCCTCGGACGGCGAGATTCTCTCCAACACGAAATCGATCTACAAGCCCCCTGAGGGGAGCGGGATACACCCGTTCGAGGCCTCGCAGAGCCACATCGCCTCTGCGCCTTCTGTCCTCTCGCAGGCGCTGACGCTCTCCGGCCTGCAGCTGAAAGACGTCTCCGCGGTCGCCTTCGCCAAGGGGCCCGGACTTGGGCCGTGCCTCAGAGTAGGGGCGGTCGTCGCCAGGACCCTGGCTTCGTCTCTAGGGATCCCTCTGGTCCCCGTCAACCACGCTGTCGGTCACATCGAACTGGGGTGCCTCCTCACGGGTTCGAAAGACCCCGTGGTCCTGCTGGTTTCCGGGGGGCACACCATGATCATCGCCTACGCCGGGAAGCGATGGCGCATACTCGGAGAGTCCCTCGACCTGACCCTCGGCCAGCTCCTCGACCAGTTCGGAAGGCACCACGGCCTCTCGTCTCCATGTGGGCGGGCCATCGAAGAGGCCGCAGCAGGCTCGAACAGCTATCTCAGGCTCCCCTACGTCGTGAAGGGGAACGACGTCTCCTTCTCGGGGCTCCTGACGGCGTCCAAGCAGATGCTCGACAGCGGAAAGCCGTTCACAGACGTGTCTTATTCGATACAGGAGACGGCGTTCGCGATGGTCACCGAAGTGACCGAAAGGGCCCTTGCTTTCACGGGGAAGAGCGAAGTGATGATCGTGGGAGGCGTGGCGGCGAACAGGCGGCTCTCTTCGATGATGTCGACGATGGCCGAGAGGCACTCCGCCAAGCTGACCGCATCGCCACTCGAGTACAGCGGCGACTGCGGCGCCCAAATCGCGTGGACCGGATGGCTGGCATACAACAGCGGCATCACCGTGCCTGTGGCTGATTCTGAAGTGACACAGTCGTGGAGGCTTGACGGCGTCGACATCCTCTGGCGAAGCTGACGTCCCGGGGTCGGGTCTCCTCTACAGGGGCGCGGAGGCCGACATAGTCCGGGGGGAGTGGCAGGGGCTCGACGCGGTGTACAAGGTGAGGAAGCCGCTTGCCTACAGGCTGCCCGTCCTGGACGACGCCATCAGAAGGCAGCGGACCGTCAGGGAGGCGGAGATGCTGCACCTCGCGAAGAAGGCTGGGGTCCCGGCACCATTCCTGTATGACGTGGACGTCCGGTCGTCCACCCTGGTGATGGAGTACATCGAGGGGACGAGGCTCAGGGACCTGACGGGTGCCATGGGGGAAGACGAGGCTGCGCAGGCCTTCCAGGAATTTGGGGAGGCAACCGCCAGGCTGCACAGGGCGGGGATAGTCCACGGGGACCTAACCACGGCGAACGTCGTCGTCAGGGACAGGGGGCTCGTCTTCATCGACTTCGGCCTTGCCTTCCGGACGACGAGGCTTGAAGACCAGGCGGTTGACCTCAGGCTGATCAAGGAGACCTTGGTAGGCGCCCATCCGGAGGTCTCTCGCTTGGCGCTGGAGGAGCTCTTCCGCGGATATTCGAAGGCATCTGGCGCGGTGAAGCTGAGAGCCGTCCAGAGGCAGCTCAGGAGCATCGAGCGCCGGGGGAGGTATGCCCGGGTCACATGAGATGTCCGGGAGCCGGGCAACGTTTATCAGCCTAATCGGAAGGACTCGCCTGAACCGTTTCACCATGGCGCGCATACACTCCCACAGGCACGGCAAGTCGCACCAGACCAGGCCGACCAGCAAAAGCAACCCCAGCTGGGTGACCACGTCCCCGGAGGAGGCGAAGACGGCCGCGCTGAAGCTCGCAAAAGAGGGGGTCACCCCGAGCAAGATAGGCCAGTCGCTGAGGGATGACTACGGCGTACCTCTGGTGAAGCCTCTGTTGGGGAAGCCGCTTGTGAAGATACTCTCTGAAGGGAAGGCAGCCCCCAAGGTCCCACAGGACCTGCAGGACCTGATCGACAGAGCTCAGCGCGTGCAAAGGCACTTGGGGACGCACAAGAGCGACAGAAAGAACGTCCATTCTCTGGAGCTGGTGGAAGCTAAGATCTACAGGCTGTCGAAGTACTACAAGAAGAAAGGCATACTTTCGAGCGACTTCAAGTACACCGCCGTGGTCGCCCAGCTGGCCTAGCAGAGGGGAAGTTCCTGGCCGACCTGGAAGGCCTTGCCCAGAGATACAGAAGCATCATCCCGGGGATTATGCAGGTCGTCCGCGGAGGCAAGCGCATCCTCGTCGTGACTCACATAGACGCGGACGGACTGTGCAGCGGCTCTGTCGTATTCGCATCATTGATGCGGAAAGGGGCGAACGTGAACCTGCGGACCGTCCCCGACCTGGACCCGGCCACCATCAAGGACCTCTCGTCCCAGAACTACGACTTCTACGTCTTCGTCGACCTCGCCTCGACCCTGGTGACTGAGCTGGAAGCCGCCCTGGCGGGAAGATATCTGGTCATAGACCACCACGAGATCTCCGAGGCGGACATGAACAATCCTTCGGTGGTCAACGCATGGAGATACGGCTACGACGGCGGGAAAGAGGCGTGTTCTTCCGCAATGGCGTACTTCTTCGCCGCCTCCCTCGACCCGGCGAACAGCGACCTGGCTCCGCTGGCCGTGGTAGGGGCGCTGGCCGACAGGCAGGACTCCGGTCCAGGGAGGTCGCTGACGGGGCTGAACAGGTCGGCGCTCGAGGACTCCCAAGGAAGGGGGCTCCTCACAGCTACCAGCGACCTTGCCTTCACGGGGCGCGAGACCAGACCCATCCACGAAGCGATCGCGCTGACCTCCGTCCCCTTCCTCAAGGGGATGACCGGGAGCAAGGACGCGGTCCTTTCGATCCTGCACCAGTCTGGGTTCGAGCTGAAAGACGGAGGAGTCTGGAGGACTGTTTCGTCCTTGTCCCAAGACGAGAAGAGAAGACTGGTCGAGGTCCTGGCGGGGTCGCTCGGCGCCCAGGAGGGAGCGACCGAGGCGCTGACAAGCCTCTTCGGCGAGGTGTACACCCTGCAGTTTGAGGACCCCTTCACCCCCCTGAGGGACGCCAGAGAATTCGGCACTCTGCTGAACTCATGCGGACGGATGGGGGCTGCCAGCGTTGGGATCTCAATCTGCCTCGGTGACAGGTCCCGGGCGCTCAAGGACGCAATGAGGATTCTGTCTGAGTATCGCCAGGGGATCAACAAAGCACTGGAGGCCGTCAACTCTGACCCGACCAGAACGGAGCAGCATGACAGGGTCATCGTGATCAAGGGAGAGGGGGCGGTGGACGAGAGGCTCCTGGGCCCGGTGATCTCCATACTCACCTCGTCACCCCCGTTCAAAGACAAAGTGGTGGTAGGCAGCGCCGCCAGCAAGGGAGGCTTCCTCAAAATCTCCTCTAGGGTGGGCGACTCTTTCGACGGGCAGGTCAACCTAGGATTGATCATGCGCGAGGCAGCACAGGAGGTGGACGGCGTGGGGGGTGGACACGCGATGGCCGCGGGGGCCAGAATCCCGGCGTCCAGTTCGGAGGCGTTCTCAAAGTCTGTCGTCGGGAAGGTCCTAGGATGAAGCCCCGCGCCGAGCTTGTGATTTCATGCGGTGACGCCGAGGCGGTCAGAGCTCTGATGTCAGTCCTTGCGCCTGACAACGAAGGGGGGCCTAGAGGACTCGGCATAACCGCCTCGGCGAAGGGGGACGACCTGGTGATCCAGGTGGCGGCAGACTCTCCCACGACCCTCGTCTCCACCTGCCTCGCCTTTCTGAGGGACGTCTCTCTGTTCCGGGAAGTATGGCTTTTATCGCGAACCGGACAAGGCTGACGCCGCAAGATGTTGGACATTAAGCTCCTGAGAGAGACGCCGGATGTCATCAGGTCCGACCTCAAGAAGAGAGGGATGGTGGACAAGCTCCACCTCGTGGAAGACGCGATAGGTGCTGACACCGAGTGGAGAGGGGCAAAGGCTCAGGCGGAGGCCCTGCGGCACGAGCTGAACGAGGCGAACAGGGTGATAGCCGACCTCGCGAGGAAGAAGCAGCCCATCCAGGCGGAGCAGAAGAGGGTGGCGGAATTCGCGCAGAGACTGGACGCGTTTGCGAAGGTGCAGGTCGAGCAAGAAGCCGTCCTCGAGGGGATAATGATGAGCCTCCCCAACATACTCCATCAGAGCGTCCCAGTCGGAAAGGACGACACTGAGAACGTCACGGTGAGGACCTGGGGGACGGAGCAGAAATACGACTTCGAGCCGAAGGACCACATCGACGTCCTGTCCAACCTCGGCATGGTCGACATGGAGAGAGCTGCGAAGGTATCCGGGGCTCGCTTCTTCTTCCTCAAAGGGGACGCTGTCAAACTGGAGCACGCCATCATGAGGTACGCCATGGACACGCTCTCGTCCAAGGGTTTCGTCCCGGTGGAGCCTCCGTTCATGATGCGCCGCGACCCCTACTCGGGGGTCACCGACATGAACGACTTCGGGCCGGTGATCTACAAAGTGGAAGGGGAGGACCTGTACATGATCGCGACTTCAGAGCACCCGTTGGTCGCCATGCACATGGATGAGATCATGGCAGGCGTAGACCTTCCGGTGAAGTACTGCGGGTTCTCTCCCTGCTTCAGGGTAGAGGCCGGTGCGCACGGCAAAGACACAAAGGGGATCTTCCGGACGCACCAGTTCTACAAGGTAGAGCAGATAGCGTTCGCGAGGCCGGAGGAGAGCTGGGCCCTCCACGAGCAGCTGATAGCCAACGCTGAAGCGATCTTCCAGAGCCTGGGGCTCCGCTACCGCGTCGTCAACGTCTGCACAGGAGACATGGGCACCGTGGCCGCCAAGAAGTATGACCTGGAGGCATGGATGCCCGTCCAGCGCAAGTACAGGGAGATGGTCTCGTGCAGCAACTGCACGGACTACCAGGCGAGGCGGCTGAAGATCAGGTACAGGGACAAGCAGAGCGAAGCTACGAGACTCGTGCATACTCTCAACTCGACAGCCGTCACGACGAGGGTCCTGGTCGCCATCGTGGAGAACTTCCAGCAGAAGGACGGGTCGGTGAGGGTCCCGAGTGCGCTAGCCCCCTACATGGGGGGGATAGACGCCCTCAGGCGACGCTGAAGTTATAAGCGCGAGACCGACGGGGCGACTTCAATTGCCAAAGAAGGTAGCGAAGGTAAGGGACAAGTGGAAGCTGAAGGCCTGGGTCACAGTGACCGCGTCCCCTTCATTCGGCAACGCGCCCATAGCTAGGGTCCCCCTGACTGACGTCCAGAAGCCCGAAGGGAGGGTCATAGAGACGACCCTCTACGACATTCTGAAGCAGGACCCGCAGCATTATGCGTTCAAGCTCTTCTTCCAGATCGACAGGGTCGAAGGGGAGACCGCCTACACCATCTTCAAGGGGCACGAGTACTCCCGGGAGTTCCTGAGGAGCCTGATCCGAAGGGGCTCTTCCATGTCAGACTTCATCCGCGACTACACCACAAAGGACGGGTACGTCGTAAGGGTCTATTGCACCGCGCTTTCGCAGGGGAAGATGAACAGCTCCAAGAAGCACGACCTGAGGATCATAATGGACCAGGTCATCGCCGCGAAGGCAGCGGGGATGAACTATGAAGGGTTCGTCCAGGAGCTGGTGCTCCAGAAGGTCGCTTCAGACGTCTACAACGAGGCGAAGAAGGTGACTCACCTGAGGCACGTAGGGGTCCGGAAGAGCAAGCTCATAGCTCGTCCAGAGCCGAGGAAGGCTGAACAGCTACCCCCGCTTACCGCTTGAGACGATCTTAACGATCTCCCTGTTCCTGAGAAGGTGGTCTGCGGCGAGCCTCTTGCCCGTCCTCGCGTCGATGGCGTAAAGGAAGCCTTCGGCGAGCTCGCTGTGGACCGTCCTCGCCAGGTCCAGGGCGGTAGAGCCTCCGCGCATCACGAACGCGTCCGGTAGCACCCTTCCCTCCTTGTCCGTAAGTTTTGTCTCGTCTTCCACAGGGTACACGACTATCGCCTTGAGCAGGTCGAAGAATGACCTGTTGATGGCGTCCTGCACGCCCGTGCCTCCGTATGCTTTCATCACCTTCTCCTCCACCATCTTGAGGGCCCCGGCTTGAGCGGAGGTGAGCTTGGCGCCGTCCCTGACCGTGAAGCCGGCGGACCCAGGGATGTAGTCCACCAGCCCGTGCTCCGCGGCCCTCCGAAGCAGGAGCTCTGCCTCCGAGGCGCAAGGGACGACCTCCTTTCCGGTCTTCCTGAGCATCTCTATGTACTGCGGGGACGTCGGAAGGTCCGCCTTGTTGGCCGCCAGCAGAGACGGCTTCGTGAGCTTCCTGGTCTCCGCGACGAACTGCATCAGCTGCTCGTCTGTCCAGAGGCTCGGCTTTTCGGTCCTCAGGCGCATGCGGAGCAGCACCTGCTCGACGTCGGCCGGAGAAACAGACAGCCCTGAAAGTCTTTCAGCTAGATGATCTATGATCTTCCCTCCTGTCTGCTCTAACGACCTCGTCGCCTTCTCCCAATCCCGCTTCAGTATGCCGAACATCCAGAGGTCGAACTCCCTCTCGACCATCTGAATGTCTTCGATCGGGTCGTGGGATCCTGCGGCCACCTTCTTCCCCTCTATGTCGGTGGAGCCTGAAGCATCGACCACGTGAATCAGCGCGTCGGCCTGCCTTAGATCGTCCAGAAACTGGTTCCCGAGCCCTTTGCCTGCCGATGCCCCCTCGACGAGCCCGGCGACGTCTACTATCCTCACAGGTATGTGCCTCGTCCCGTTCACGCACGAGGAGTTCCTCGGCGCGTCTGTGACCCCCATCTCCTTGCACACGCATTCGCTCACGAGGTGGGCGACCCCGACGTTGGGCTTTATCGTAGTGAACGGATAGTCGGCGATGGGGACGTCCTTCAGTGTCGCCGCCGCGAAGAAAGTGGACTTTCCGACATTAGGTTTTCCGACGACCCCCACTAGCACGTGCCGGCCGGATTCTCCGGTCGTTATAACCCTCGCACCATCGGAAGGCGACATTGAGGGTCTGCATCGTGGGTGCGGGGAAAGCAGGAGCGGAAGCGGCGAGGGAAGCGTGCTTACGCGGGGCGTCAGTTACGGTCCTCGATGCCAAGGGAGCCCAACCTTTCGGAGAGAGGCTCAGGACTCGCGCTCCTCTGGGTGACGACCGGGCACCCTGGGTCCCATCCCTTCCAGACGAAGTGGATGTAGAGACCCGCAAGAGGGTGGTCGCGGTGTCGGAAGGGTCCGCAGTGACGTCCGACGGGACCCGTGTACAGGCCGATGCCTTCGTCATCGCGGTCGGTTCGGTCCTCGAGAGCGCTCCCTTCCCTGGATGGCGAAAGCGTGGAGTGACGGTGATGGACTCCGCCGCCAGATATGAGGAGGTCGGTGCGGCGGACTCGGAGCGGGTCGTCGTCGCAGGCGAAGGGGAGCGAGGGTTCCAGCTGGCCGGGAAGCTCGTCGCGCGCACCGCCCGGCTCCTCGTCACCTCGTGGCAGAGCTGTCCCCCTACCGCCCAGTCGTTGTCGGTCCTCGCCGATGCGGCAGCTTCCGCAGGCGTCACCTTCGCCTCAGGGATTCTGGAACGGGCCCTGGGCGCGGAGAGGCTGGAAGCGATACTCGCCGGAGGCAGGGTGTTCCCTGCGGGCCTGCTCGCATACGTCCCACGGCTCCGGCCGCGCCCTCTCCCCGGCGTGTCAGAGCCTTCAGGCGGGGTGCGGGTGGGCCTCGACACCAGGAGCTCCCGTCGCGACGTCCTCGCTGCCGGAGGGTGCGCGGAAGCGTGCGGCGGCCTTCCGAAGCGTTCCAGTCTTGACCAGGAAGAGGGAGCATCAGGGAGGGTCGCCGGCGCCAATGCCACCGGAGCTTCGTTCACCCTTCCTCGTCTCCGGGCGAGGCGCTTCTCAGCCTTCGGGCTTACCTGGACTCGCATCGGAGAGCCGGCGCAGGGAGCAGGGGCGCCATCGACCGAAGCGGCTACCTTCGGCGAGCGCTGGGACGAGCTGACGAGCTGCAGCATCGTGTATGAGCGGAGAAGCGGGACAGTGCTCGGGATCGAGACGGTCGAGTCGAGCAGGCGCCCGCCCTTCCTGATCCCGTCGGGCGGTCGGACTCCCACACTGAAATCGCTCGCATACGACGGGTCATCAGGTTCAACCGATATATCGATGGTCTCGGAGACCGCGAGGATGGGGCTGAAAGCATGGTCAAGATATTGATCTGCGACCACGTTGAGGTCGAGCAGTTGGCGCTGGGCCCAGGCTTCACGGTCGACTACAGGCCGAACATCACGAAAGACGAGCTCCTCGAAGCGGCGGGGGGTTACGACGCCCTCATCGTCAGGAGCAGGACCAAGGTCGACAGGGCCGTATTGGACAGGGCCGCCAAACTAAGGCTCGTCGCGAGGCCGGGGACGGGGCTGGACAACGTAGACGTAGAGTACGCGAAGTCGAAAGGGGTGGCTGTCGTGAACAGCCCTGAATCGCTGGTAGAAGCGGTCGCTGAGCATGTGCTCGGGCTAATGATAGGCGTAAGCCGGAAGCTGGTACAGTCAGACGCGGGGATAAAGGCCGGGAAGTGGGAGAAGAACTCGCTGACGGGCCGGGAGCTGAAGGGAAAAGTCCTCGGAATAGTCGGCGTCGGAAGGATCGGAAGAAGGATCGGAGAGGTCGCGAAGGTCATGGGCATGCAGATACTGGTCTACGACGTCGTCCCCATATCGCAGCCCGTCCTGGATGCGATCGGCGCCCGCTCGGTGGGCCTCGACGAGCTCTTCGAGGGATCAGATTACATCACCCTCCACGTGCCGTTTACCCCAGAGACCTCGCACCTCGTCGGTCTCGCCCGCATCTCCCGCATGAGACGGGGGGCGGTCCTCGTGAACACCTCGCGCGGAGGGGTGGTTGACGAAGACGCGCTCGCGGCCGCCCTGAAAGAAGGGAGGATAGGCGGGGCCGCCCTCGATGTCTTCGAGACTGAGCCTCCGACCGGGGCGATAGTGGCCGCTCCAAACACCATCCTCACGCCTCACATCGGGGGCCAGACGGAGGAGGCCCAGGTGAACGCGATAACCGTGATAGGCGACAAGGTCCGCTCCTTCTTCGCCTCGGGCTGACTCAGCCGAACGTTTATCTGCCGACTCGAAACGAGGCGCCCAAATGCCGATGTACAGCCAGATTTCCGGGACCTGGCAGCAGATCCTGCATGAGAAGGGAGGGGACATGAGGACCAGGGCGGTAGAGCTGCGTAAGCAGCCAGCCATGCTCAGGGTGGACCACCCGTGGCGCCTGGACAGGGCGAGGGCCATCGGCTACAAGGCCAAGGAGGGCGTGGTCGTCGTACGAATGCGGGTATCCAGGGGAGGCATGAGGAAGCAGAGGCCCACGTCAGGGCGCAGGCCGAAACACATGGGTGTTCTCAAGATAAAGTCCGCGGTATCTTCCCAGCAGGTCGCCGAACGGAGAGTCGGTGAACGGCACCCGAACATGAAGCTCTTGGGCTCATATCCGGTGTGGCAGGATGGGATCCACGCGTGGTATGAGTGCGTGCTCATCGATCCGGCGCACCCTGCGATCAGGAAGGACTACAACTACAGACGGATCCTCGGCGTCACCGTCTGATCTACTTCTTCATTTCACTGCTGTGGCCCGGAAATATCTTGGAGTTCGGGTCGACGTAAGCCTTAGCAACGTTCACCGCCATCGCGGCCTGGGCATAACCCGTCGCGATCAAGTTCAGCTTTACCCCGTCGAGGGGACCGGCGATGTCCCCTGCTACATACACGCCCGGGATGTTGGTCTCCATCTTGCCGTTTGACCTGATCTCTCTCCCGTCTATCTGGAGCCCCCAGTCCTTGATCGGTCCGAGGTCCGCCCTGAAGCCGATGTTCACGAGGATGGCGTCCACGTCGATGGTGGTCTCGGCCTTCGTCCTGTTGTCGAATATCACAGCCCCCGTGACGCCCGACCCGTCCCCGACGACACTGGCGACTTCGTAGAACAGCTTTACATCGACGGTCGAGCTCATGAGCTCCTTGACGCTTCCTTCATGCGCTCTGAAGACGTCTCTCCTGTGCACCAGGGTGATCTTCTTGGCGATGTCTTTCATGTTGAGCGCCCAGTCGACCGCTGAGTCGCCTCCCCCCACTATGAGGATGCTCTTGCCGCTGAACGCGCTCTTGTCTTTTACGAAGTAATAGACGCCCTTCCCCTCGTAGTCGGAAGCACCCTTGGCTTCCAGCCTGTTGGGCGAAAACGCCCCTACCCCCGCAGCGATGAGGACCGCCTTCGAGAGGTGCTTTGTCCCCTTGTCGGTGGTGAGCTCGATGACGCCGTCGTTCCTGTGGAGCGAAGTCACCCTCTCGCCGAGGACCACTGTCGCCTGGTATTGGAAGGCCTGGTCGACCAGGGCTTTTACGAGGTCTTTGGCCAGTATCCTGGTGTAGCCTGGGACGTCGAAGACGTACTTCTCGGGATAAAGGACCGCCACCTGGCCGCCTGGCTCCTCAAGCGCGTCGATGACCTTGGTCTTCATCTGCCTGAGGCCGGCATAGAACGTCGCGAAGAGCCCGCTCGGACCCGCCCCGATAATGGTCAGGTCAAAGACTTCAGAAGACAAGAGGGTCTCTGCCCGGCCACCGTCAAACCATGTATAAGCGTTCCCGGCTCATGCCAGCCCCGAGCCCAGCGGGTCTTCGGGCTTCATTATCTCGCGCAGAAGCACTGTCGCGTACTGCCCCTTTGCAAGCGCGAACCTCAGCGTCGCAGTCTGCCCTGCGATGTCGACAGACCCGTCGACCATCGCAATGTGGGGGCGCCTGAATCCGCCTTCGGCCGACACCTCCTGCATCTCATCGACGAAGAACTCCCTGGGAGACACCCCTTCCGATTCCATGACCAGTTCCACGTATCGGTCGAACCTAGACCCGTAGTTCCTGTAGGCGAAGCCAGCCAGCTGGACCAGGGGGACCGCTCTACCCGCTGGTCTCTCCCTTGCGCTCTTAGGGTACGAAGTCGTCAGCCAGTCCTCGGACGGAACCGCCCAGTTGTCTCCTTCCTGATATTCCGAAACGTCCTCGCCTCCGGACAGGGAGAGGCTGAGAGTCTTGTTGAAGATGTATGACTGGTAAGCCTGGACGTAAAGACGCCTCAACCTGACGGAGACAGCCCTCATCGCCCTGATCCACTCGCCAGGGTGACGGTCGAGCTCTCGCGCTACGGACCGTTCGGCGTCTTCGGGCGAGGGGTGGCGTCGCCCCTCCCCTGCCCCCATGAGCAGCTTTACCGCGCCTTCGAAGTCCCTTTTGACGAGCGCCTTGCCTACGACATGGGTGCCCGCCCCGCCTGCCCCGAACCTCTGCAGGCCGAAGTAGTTCGGCACCCTCCTTCGTCGGGCCGCGTCGAGCGCTTCTTCTGCCCGCGCGCCTATTTCGTCGCAGCAGTCTCTCAGCACGATCTCAAACCTGTTGCCGACCACCGATCCCCTTGTGAGCGGCTTCGGCACGTACCCCACAAGCTCTGCGCTGAACTTCTCCCTGCTGATCCGCTCAGGCCTCTCTGACTTCACGCTCGTCGGGGTGACGTACTGGGAGGCGGTCGCGACGCTGTCCTTCAGCCCACCGTAGCTAACCCTGCTCTTCAGCACGTCAGAGATCTCTTCTGCCATGTGCATGGTGTCGATGCCTCGCTTCTCTACCCTGTAGAGCGGCAGGTATCCTGGAAGCGGCTCCTTCGCCGCGGCTATCCCTGAAACGAGCTCCTCCACCCTGAAGTCTTCAGGAGACGACTTCGCCCTCCCTGGGCAGCGCTCCCCCGTGGTAGCGTACGCCTCCATTCCCACTGAGCGGTCGAGGGGACCCGCCTCGGTCAAAGCAGCTTTAGGTTCCCGGTGATCCCGTCTATGGCAGAGTCGGGGGCGGGACCGATCCCGACGCATGTAGCTGTACCCGGCTCCACCTGCGTGAGCCCCCTGTCTTCGATGAGCGACGCGGGGAGGCCTGCCTTCCTGGCCTTCTGGAATATCTCTCTCAGGTCGGCTTCCGACCCCACCTTCAGGACCACCTTCGCCTGACCTTCCTCTTTCCAGGTGGAATACCACTCGTCCCGCTTCGACCGCGAGGCCTCTGCGGCAGAAAGCGAGGCATGAGCCGCCTGGGCGGCAATCTTCCCCTTCCCCATCCCCAGGTCTGACCTCACGACGATCGCCTGTTTCAAGAGAATTGCTTTCAACGGTTATTACGAGTCCGGTTAAGCCTTTGCAGCAAGTCTCCGAACTTGACGGAAAGCTTCGACATACTGGTGGCCGGTGGGAGCATCGCGGGGCTAGCCTTCGCGTCCGAGGCAGCCGCTAGGGGGGCCTCTGTCCTCGTTGCCGAAGAGCACGAAGAAATCGGCGAGCCCGAAAAGTGCGACGGCCTTGTGAGCATGAGGGGGCTCATAAGGTACGGCTACCCCCCTGACCCTGAAGTCGTCCAGAACAAGATCAGTTCCGCCGTCATCCACTCGCCGTCGGGGCGGCACTTCGCCGTCAACGCGTCGGCACTGGACGTAGTGGTGCTCGACAGGAGCGCTTTCGACAAACAGGCCGCAGCCAGGGCCGCGTCCAACGGGGCGGTGGTGCGCACCGGGTGCAGGGTGGGACGACCGGTCAGGAAGGGTAGCGCCGTGGAGGCGGCGGTGGGAGACGTGGAGGTGAAGGCAAAGCTGTACGTCGACGCCACAGGTCCGGCGTCTAGCCCTCGGCAGGGGATACTCCCGGCCGCGAAGTACGAAATCGAGGGGAACTGGATCAAGGAGCATGTGGTCGAAGTGTTCCTTGACGCTGCGAAGTATCCAGGGTTCTTCGCCTGGGTGATCCCATACGGCAAGAACCGGGCGAAGGTGGGCGCCGCAGGGCACGGAGTCAGCCCCTTCAAGGCCCTCGACTCCTTCCTGGACGGAAAGGACTACAGCGTGATCAGGAAGGTCTCGGCGCCGATCTATGTCGGGGGGCCCGCGCCAAGCTTCACCGTCGGCGGCCATGTCTTGGTCGGCGAGTCCGCGGGTCAGGTCAAGCCTACAACGGCAGGCGGGATCATGACTTCGATAGCCGGCGCCGTCGCCGCTGCGAAATGGGCGTGCGAAAGCGTTCGCAAAGGGGACTACTCGCTCCTCGGCAGGTATCAGAGGGAGTGGGAGTCTGCTTTCCTCAAGGAGATGAAGACGATGCTCAGGCTCAGGAGCGCGTTCGAGAACATGTCCAACTCCGACCTCGACTCGGTATTCTCGGCCGTAGCCACCCCGAAACTGGTCATGAAACTCTCACAGACAGACTTCGACTTCCACGCCAGCGCCCTCCTTGGGGCGCTAGGGGTGACCGGCCTCCTTCGGGTGGCGAAGGTCGTCGCTTCGGCAGAGCTCCGTTCCCTCCTCATGGAGGGGTGACAGGGGTCCGGCCCCAGCAACGTATATCAGCCGGCCCAAGTGGGGTTCCAGAGAAATGTCTCAGGGCACCGTCACGCTTCCTCTGTGCAATTCTTGCAACAGGCCCATCAAGCCGGCGGAGAGGGCAGTGCACTTCAGTTGCCCCAACTGCCATGAGACGGTGATATGGAGGTCAGAGAAGTGCAGGAAGTTCTCGAGGCGTTACAAGTGCGTCAACTGCGGCTTCGAAGGGCCTTAGGGGTTTCTCCATGGGGTCTTACGTAATCAGGATCAAGCTTCTTCCGCAAGACACCACCACCGACCACCAGAAACTGGTAGACTCAGTCGCGACGCTGTTGCCGAAGCCGGCCCAGATAAGGGGGCAGAAGATCGAACCTATCGCTTTCGGGCTCTCCGCTGTGATAGTCGATGTCGTCGCGCCGGAGGAGGAAGGGATGGTGGACAAGATAGAGGAGGCCGTTTCAAAGTCTCCTCTCGTCAGTCAGTACGAAGTGACGGGCGTGAGCCGCATGTCCAGCAGGCTCCCTCCCCAGTAGCTCGACAGCCCTGGATACCTTTTATACCTCCGCGCCCCGCCGATATCTCGCCGTTTCTCGCCTGTAGTGAACCCAATGCGATATCCCCTAAGATACACTGCCTTCGAATGGATTAAAGAAAAGAAGAGCGTCACGGACGACGACCTGATCGAGGCGCTGAACAAAAACGGCAACAAGTGCTCCCCTGACGAGCTCAACAAGGTACTCATGCAGCTCGAGATACTCGGCCTGATAACGATCAGATGGGTCTCCAAGGACAAGAGACGCCTGGAGTTCCAGGAGAAGCCGCTCGAGGAGACGCGGCTCCCTCGCATAAGCGAGTGACCGAACCGATAAATCGAGCAGGGGTCGGGAGCCAGCTAGCATGGGCGTAGACTTCGGCGACTCCATACCCAGAGAGAAGATCCAGCTCGAGGACATTTCGGGATGGACTCTTGCGGTCGACGGTTACAACACGCTCTACCAGTTCCTAGCCATCATCCGCGGGATGGACGGGGGGCATCTCAAAGACTCGCAGGGGCGCGTGACTTCGCATATTTCGGGGCTGTTCTACAGAAACGTCAACCTGCTCGAGCTAGGGATGAAGCTCGTCTACGTCTTCGATGGCAAGCCTCCAGAGCTCAAGATGGAGGAGATCAGGCGCAGGTCAGAGCAAAGGCGGGAGGCGAAGGACCAGTACCTTCGCGCGCTTCAGACGGGCGATATGGCGCAAGCGAGGAAGTTCGCTGAGGCTTCGACCGTTCTGAGGAGGGACATGGTCGCGGACGCGAAGGCGCTGCTCGATGCGATGGGAATACCGTGGGTCGACGCTCCGTCGGAAGGCGAGGCGCAAGCCTCGGTCATGGCCATGGAAGGCACCGTCAACGCCGTGGCTTCTCAAGATCATGATTCACTCGTCTTCGGCGCTCCTGTGCTAGTCAGGAACGTAACGATATCCGGGAAGAGGCGACTTCCGAGCAAGGGGATCGTGATCAACGTCGTCCCGGAGAGGATCGTGCTCTCTTCCGTGCTCGCCACTACCGGCCTCTCGAGGGAGCAGCTCGTGGATTACGCGATCCTCTTGGGAACTGATTTCAACCCGGATGGGTTCGAAGGGGTGGGCCCCGCGACCGCCCTGAAGTATCTCAAGAAGTACGGCAGGCTGGAAGAAGTCAAGGAGCTCGCAGGGCCGCTCTCGGAGGTGAACTACGGCGAAATCAGGAAGCTGTACATGGATGCTCCCGCGAACAAGGGGATAAAACCCGAATGGAAGCCCCTCGACAGGCAGAGCGTGATATCCTACCTGGTGGGTGAGCATTCGTTTTCCAGGGACAGGGTCGAGGCGGCCATCTCGAGGGTGCAGGCGACGAAGAACTCCCAGTCCGAGACCTTGGAGAAGTGGTTCGGTTGAGCCAAGGCGAACTGCCTTCGATCAGTGAAATCGAAGGCGCAGAGGCGAGGATCCGGAAATACATCCCCCAGACGCCTCTCGAATACTCCAAAGGCATCTCCGAGCTGCTCGGGAGGGAGGTCTACCTCAAGCTCGAGACGTCGCTTCCCATCCACGTCTTCAAGATGAGAGGCGCCATGAACAAGCTCCTGTCTCTCCCCGAGTCGGACCTGAAGAAGGGGGTCGTGACCGCCTCTTCCGGAAACCACGGCCTGGCGATCGCCTACGCTTCGAAGCTCTTCGGCATCCGCGCGACCATCTGCGTACCTGAAGCGGTCAACCCGCAGAAGCTCATGGCCATCGAGGAACAGGGGGCAGAGGTCAACAAGGGCGGGTCCGGGTACGACCAGGCATACGAATACGCGATAGCAACCGCAAAGAAGCGCGGCCTGACGTTCGTCCACGCGTTCAACGACAGGGACGTTATCGCCGGACAAGGCACCTGCGGACTGGAGATGCTGCGCCAGCTCCCAGGGATCGAGGCGGCGGCGGTGGCGATAGGGGGCGGCGGGCTGATATCAGGCATCGGGATAGCTCTGAAAGAGACTTCTCCGAGGATCCGCGTCTACGGCGCAGAGACCGTCGCGATACCGTCGATGTACGAGTCGATGAAGAGCGGCAGGAGGCTCAGGGTCGACCCCCGTCCAACAATCGCCGACGGCATGCAGGCGGCAATCCCTGGAGAGCTGACCTTCGAAGCTGCGAAGAGATACGTCGACAAGGTCGGCCTGGTCGACGATCTGGCTCTCGAAGACGCGATATACGAGCTCCTGACTCTCGCAAGGGTGCTGGCCGAGCCCGCCGGAGCGTCCCCTCTCGCCGTCATGAAGGGCCCGCTAAGAGACGAGCCTGGAGGAAAGCTAGCTCTCGTCATAAGCGGCGGGAACATCTCCGTCGACCTCCTTAGGGACATCCTCACGAAAAAGCAGAAAGGAACGAGTCAAGGTCGCTAAAACCTAGGTACGGGTTCGACCTCCTCTCTTCCGCCAGTGTCCTGCTGGGGACGTCTCCGTAGTCGTGCCCAGGATACATGACCGTGTCGCCGGGGAGCCCCATGATGGATCTAAGGCTCTGGTAGATTTCAGCGGCGTTGGAGCGCTCGAACTTCCCGATGGTGCCCACGAAGAGGGTGTCCCCAGTGAACACGTTCCTCCCATCGTAGAGGCAGAGGCTGTCATAGGTGTGGCCCGGGGTGTGGATCACTTTTGCGGCTGACCCGCCCAGCTTCAATTCGTACATATCCGCCGCTTCGATGTCGCACCTGACCGGGGAGCCCTTGTAAGCGACCACGTCGGCGCCCACTTTGTCCGCGAGCTCGTCTATCGTGGAGACATGGTCGAAGTGCTCGTGGGTCGCCACGACGTATTTCGGCCTGGCCTTCGCTTCCTCCATCGCCCGCAGGATCGGGCCTGTCTCCCACCCTGAATCTACTATGAGGGCATCGTGGCTCGCTTCATCTTTCACAATGTAGACGAAGTTCTCCATCGGTCCAACCTTCATCTGCCTGACCAGCATCGGCACGGTTCCTCTTCGGTTCACATTTATCAAGTTCCGCCCTGGCAGAGCTGCCTGCTCTTGGCCAAGCTCAAGGGGAAGAAACCATCCGAGTCAGAACTGACCACGGCGAGGCTGATGATGCCTACCGATGCCAACGTCCTGGGGAACGTATTCGGAGGCTCGATCATGAAATACATGGACGAGGTGGCGGCCATCGTGGCATGGAGGCACGCGGGAAAGAACGTGGTCACCGCCTCGATCGACAGGATGAACTTCTACGCCCCTGTCTACGTCGGCGACCTGCTCACCATGAAGGCGGCGGTCAACTTCGTAGGGCATACCTCCATGGAGATAGGCGTCCGCATCGAGGCCCTCGACCCGAGGAACCGCGAGGGGACGCACACGGGGTCTTGCTACCTTACCTACGTCGCGCTCGACGAGAAGGGCAGGCCGACGCCCATCCCTCCGCTGATCCTCACCACGCCGGCCGAGAAGAGGCGGTTCAAGGAGGCAATGGCGAGGAGAAAGCTGAGGGAGGCCGAGGACGCCGTCCTGAAGGCTGACTGACCCAACCTCGACCCTCGGCTCAACAAAACCAGACCACGGGGCAGAAAGCGCCAATACCAGCATGCTCGTGGGCGTTGCATGACTTTTCCGAAAGGTTCAGCGTGGAGAAGATGCGGAGCGGAAACGCGGCCGTCTATGCCCTGAAGGAACAGTTCGAGAAGTTCTCCACCTCTCCCCACAAGGTGGACGCCTGCGAGTCCATCGCCAGCTGCTTCTATCAGCTCGAACAGTACGAGGATGCGGCCGGCTGGTATGAAACAGCCGGGAGGCTCATCTTGTCCGAGCCGACCATCACGCCGCAGCTCAAGGCGCTGAGCGCGCTTGAAGACTACGAGAGGGCCCTGGATTGCTACAGGAAGGACGACGACGAGGAGAAGTTCACTGAGTGTTCGACGCTGATCCGTGAACTGAAGCGCGCGTGCGCCTCAGCCTGACGCTCCTTTCTCTTCTTCGGCTTTCGACCTCAGCCTGTTGGTTGTTTTGACGTGACACTCTTCGCATACGGGCTCTTCTCTTGGTCCGACCTTGAAGGTGTGCAGGACCACTTCGAGCTCAGCGTCACAGAAGAAACAGCTTGCCTTCATCTTTTGATCCTCTCCGCCGCATGCACCCTTCTCCTGACCAGCTTGCCTCTCCCCTTGTAGTACCAGACCTCGGCGTCCCCGTTTGAACTCTTGCCCCACTCGACCAACTCCTCGAGCTCCTCCTTCGTGGTCCTCGCGCTCCCGCTTTTCACCTGGAGCAAGAGCAGCCTGCCTTCTTTTGCTGCGAACACGTCGACCGCCCCGTGCGAAGCTGCGCTCCTGGCGACGACCCACCCGTCCTTCTTCAGTGAATTCATGGCGGCGTACTCCTTCGCCCGGCCTGAGATGTATCGCTTATTGGGGAAGTCGCTTCACCAGCCTCAAGAAAACCGCCCCCGCATCGAAGGCATTGCGAACCGTGCAGCCAGCAAAATCTGGTTTGATAAACACTCTAAGGACGGGACTCCCCATGTCTTTGACAGATCCAAGGCGAGCCACGGCCCCGTCTTCCGCGCCGCGCGCGACGCAACATGGCTCGTTCGTTTCACCATGCCGGGCTCTCTTTAGCAGCAGGGAGGGACTGCTAAGATAAGGTGCCTTCTGGATGCCATCGTCGGCGGTGACCGCTCTCTGAAAGTGCCGCCTCGGCCCGCTTTGTGCGAGTAGACTTATCATCACCCGGATTGGTGCGTGGGAATAGTTTGGAAGAAGTCAGACGCTCGATCAAGGCCATGGAGACCCGATTCGCCGAGCAGCTTTCCCGGCGGGACCGAGTGATAAAAGACAGCAGGGACGTAATCGCCGCCTCCTCTCGCGCAATCATCGATGTGCACACTGGGAAGCTGAAGGAAGGGGAGCGGGAGCTCGAGAAGGCGAAGGCGCTCCTGAGAGGGCTCAAGACGTCGTCTGACAGCTCAGTTTCGAGGTACATCGTCTCGCCTGAGACTGAGGTGGTGGAAGCTAGCACCATCATCTCTCTAGCCAAAGGCAAACCCATCCCTTCCATGGAAGCGCTTGGTGCCTCTCCGGAGGCTTACCTGCTGGGGCTGCTCGACTCTGTAGGAGAGCTCAAACGCCTCGTCCTCGACTCTATCCTCCAGCGAAAGCTCTCGAAGGCGAAGAAGTATTTCGAGACGATGGAAGCTCTCTACTCGATATGCTCTCCTCTCGCCGTCTTCGACCATGTCGCTAACGGGGCACGCCGCAAGATAGACGTCGCGCGCATGCTCGTCGAAGACACAAGGGGGCTGTTGGCCGAGGAGATCGGAAGAGACTCCATAAGCGCGTCCATGGCCCGTCTCGAGAAGAAGCTGAAGTCTTAGAGCTCGTTAAGGAGCCTGGTCGTCTTTATCTCCGGATAGGGTGAACCGAGTCTCACTACCCTGACATTCAGTCCGCGTTTCGCCGCCTCCCTCTTGATCTCACCTTCCATGTGGTACTGGTCGTAACCGAGGGCCACGATGTCAGGCGAGACCTTCTGAAGCGTGACATAGATGTCTCCCTTCACCCCGAGTATGGCGGCGTCGACGTCCTTCAGGGCCGAAAGTAGCTTCACCCGGTCGTTTTCACCTACGACCGGCTCCCTCTTCTTTCTCCGCCTGATAGTGGTGTCTCTGGCGACGGACACCACGAGCACGTCGCCCAATCCCTTTGCCTTCCCTATCGTGTAGACGTGGCCGTAGTGGATTATCTCGAAGCCTCCCCCGATGAAGACCACTTTGATCTCCTTCCGTCCCTTGGGAGTGGTGACGATCGAGCCTCCGGATCTCTCCACCAGTCCCCTCTCAGACAGACCCTTGACTTCGGTCTCTGCCTCGGCTTTCGTAAGCCCGAGCCCTGCCGCGAGAGACGCGGCTCCTACCTTCTTCCCTTCGAGGCCCATGGCGAAGACGGCGGCGAGCAAGCGTTTGCTTTTCATCTGCTACCAGTCTATCTTGACGACTCCGGCGAACGACAGCGAGTCCAAAAGCCCTTCGGCGTAGCCTATGCTCAGCATGGCCATCTCGTCTTCGCCATTGGCCAGGAAGGTTTCCGCGTCTTTCATGTACAGCTCCGCGTTCTCGAGCAAGTGCTCATACTGGGGGCCCAGCTTGTCCCTCACGGAGTCCAGCGCCCTTCTCGTCTTCGTCACGTATTTCGGGACGAGGGATTGTGCGGTCCGAAGCACGGCGTCGGAGTTGCCCCTGACCAAGCCCTCGGGAATGGAAAATATCGCTGCCAGCGCTTCCGTCTCCGAGAAGTGCAACTTTCCTGGGATGACGATGCAGTGAGGCGGCTCCCCGTAGTCTAGTTTCGAAAGCGCGCCCAATTCTCCCGCCTTGCGCGCCGCATCCCCCCGTCCCACCCTTGACAGCACTAGCGCGAAAGTCTTCTCTCCGACCACTCCTCTCTTGAAGTTCCCCTCGGCGAGAAAGAGCCCTGCGATCGCGCCGGGAGGAGATACCCCCTCGCCGCTCTTCAGGTCATACTCGAGCAGCAGCAGCGTGTGCGCCCCTTCGAGGAGGTTATCGTGCAGGATGTGGTACGCCTGTGCGAGCTTCCCCACCGACTCTCTGGTGACTGTCACGGTCCTGGAGAACTTGTAGGACTGGAGTCCTGACACGCTCGCGGCTGCGGATCCGATGGTGGCTGAGTGGATCACCCGCGTCTCTGTTCCCTGCTTGATCGCCCTTGCCCTGAGCTCGTTGTGGGTGGTCGCTATCATCGGGTCTCCGAGAACGGCGAGGGCTACCCTCTTCTTCTCAGCTCCCGATAGTATCACGCTCCCGTTTTCGACAAACTCCCTGTCCACTACGGTCGGGTCCTTTCCTATCGCTCTTGCCAGCTCTCTGATCAGGCTAGGCTCATGCGGGGTGGTGTAGTACTCTAGGTATACCACGTCTGCCGCCTTGAGCTCGTCTACCCCCTCCAACGTTATCCCTTTGGGCCCCAGGCCCAGGCCCACGAAACTGAGACGACCCAACGAGCCCCGGAACCCGGCTCCGGTATATCAACAGTGAAAATCTGCGGTGCCCAGAGGGCCTGCCGAGAGCCTTCTCGAAAGCAAAGACGAGGCTCGAAACGCAGAACCTCGGAACAAACGCTTTAATCGCTCACCAATCCCGCCAAGGAATGCGGGCCCTTGGCTCAGCCAGGTTAGTGAGAAACGTCTCACTGTCAGCGGCTGGCTCTTAGCTAGTCTGTGGGAGTCACCAGCATGCCGTGGGAGGCGCGACAGCGCCCACGAATTCGAATCCCACAGGGCCCGCCTTCAGTCCTGCTCGCGTGGTTCGTCTTGCCTGGATTTCACCAGAGCCGATTGGAGCAGCGACCATGGCGAAAGGGTGTCAGAGCTGGTTTCTTCCTTTGACCTTCGTTCTATGTTGCCTCCCGGCAACCCCTCCCTGGTACGGATGCTTGCGTGGCTGAAGAAATTCGACAATCGGCTAACTTGAGGTCTTCTGTCTGAATTTCCCTCAATCTTATATTCAGAATATGCTAACTATTCGGCGCGCGTGAAGTCAAGAGAAGCAATCGCGGCTGTCTTGATTGTCATCCCGTTCCTGTTCCTGTTCGACGTCCCTTTCTATAACGTCGTGAACCCAGAGTGGGCGGGGGTCCCCTTCTTCTGGTGGTATCAGATGATCTGGCTCGTCTTATGCGGGGTTCTGTTCTTCGTCGCAGCCAACCTGTTGGGGAGCAAGTCGTGACATGCTAGCCATCGAAGGCATCGTCGCGTTCTTGGCCCTGTTCGTGGTCTTCGTATTCCTCGGCTTCTGGGGAGGCAGATGGAGGCGGGGCGACATGAGCGACCTCGGGGAGTGGGCGCTGGCTGGGAGACGGCTAGGGACCGTCTTGGTCTGGTTCTTGGTGGGGGCAGACCTGTACACTGCCTACACTTTCATCTCTGTGCCATCTGGGGTATACGCAGGCATCTTCGGCGTCCCTGGGTCGGGAGCTTTCTACTTCTTCGCAGTCCCGTACGTCGCGCTTACCTTCGGGGTAGCCATCGTGGTGATGCCCAAGCTATGGAAGGTGTCCCACGAGAAAGGATACATCACCACTGCCGATTTCGTGAAGGGCACCTTCAACAGCAGGACGCTCGCCATGTTGGTGGCCATAGTCGGAATAATAGCCGAACTTCCGTACATCGCCCTACAGATTGTTGGGATGCAGGCGGTCTTGGCGGCGATGTTGAACGGGGTCGGGGACGTGACGACGATCTCAGAGGTCGCGCTGGTGCTAGCTTTCGTAGTCCTCGCCGCTTTCACTTACACCAGCGGTCTCAGGGGAGCGACGCTCACCGCTGTGATGAAGGACCTGCTCATCTTCCTCGGAGTTATCGCAGTTCTGGCTGTCATCGCGTCTTCTGGCGGGTTCGGGGGGGCGTTCTCAGCAGCTTCGAAGACGCTTTCTCCTTACAACACGGGAACTCAGCATACGATCGCAGTCCTGCCGACGCTGCCGGTCACTCTTACCAACGCATACTGGAGCACCTTCCTGATCAGCGCCCTGGCGCTCTATCTCTACCCGCACGCGGTGAACGGCGTCCTTAGCGCTCAGGATCCAGAGAAGGTCAGGAAAAGCACTTCCCTGCTGCCTTTCTATGGTCTGGGGCTGGGTGTCCTCGCGATGTTCGGGGTCCTCGTCTACGGCAGCAGCGCGGCGATGTCTTTCCTCCATGGTTATCCGTTGTCGGGCACTGGTGTCACACAGGGAGTGCTCGTCGTCCCTGCTTTGATACTGACCACGCTACCGAGCTGGTTCGCAGGGGTTGCCCTGCTTGGCGTCTTCATTGGTGGTCTTGTGCCCGCAGCCATCATGGCCATAGCCCAGGCCAACCTGCTCACTAGGAACATCGTGAAGGAGTTCAGGCCGAACATTACCCCTCAGGGGGAAACCACCCTTTCGAAATGGGCTTCCGTGGTGTTCAAGTTCATCGCGCTCGGGTTCGTCTTCGTAGTCGTGTCGACGTACGCCATCCAGCTGCAGCTCTTCGGCGGCATCATGATCGTCCAGACACTTCCCGCCGTATTCCTGGGGCTCTTCACCAGCAGGTTGAACAAGCATTCACTCATCACGGGGTTGCTCGTAGGCGAGGTAGTCGGCGTCTATCTGATGGAACTGAAGAACAACTTCTCAATCTGGCACTATTCGACCTATGCCCTCCCCTCGCCTTTCGGTATCCTCTACATCGGTCTGATAGCGCTGGCGGTCAACCTGGCGATCGTGGCAGTATGGAGCCTCGTCTTGCCGCCTAAGCGCGATGCCGCGTCCCACGCGTAGCCCTAAGTATTCCGTTCGTCTGACCCACAGAGTTTGAAAGCTGCAAGGTATCACAGTACGGGCGGACCAGACGTCCTTGTGGAGGACGATATTCCCGAGCCGAAGCCTGTGGAAGGGGAAGCCCTGGTCAGAGTTATCGCGTGCGGAGTAAACAGGATCGACGTCTGGGCCAGAGGCGGTAGATACAAGACGACGCTCCCCCACATTCTCGGCACGGACATCGCCGGCGAGGTCGTGTCGTTGGGTCCGGGCGCGGAAGGGCCCGAGAAGGGGACGAAGGTCTTGGTAAGACCGATCCTAAGCGACGGAACTTGCATCTACTGTCGTCGCGGCAGGCCGAACCTCTGCGTCAATAGAGGGTTCGTCGGGGTCGCGACCGACGGGGGGTACGCTGAACTGGTTAGAGTACCAGCCGCGAGCCTCCTGCCGCTCGATGGAGTCGACGCCGAGGTCGCCGCAGCCCTCCCGGTGAACTTCGCGACCGTATGGAACGCCCTCGTATCCAAGGCCTCGGTTGGGGAGCAGGACACGGTCCTTGTGTGGGGCGCCGCGGGAGGCCTTGGGCATGCCGCGGTCCAGGTGGCCAAGCACCGAGGGGCCAAAGTCATAGCAGCCGTAGGCGACGCAAGGAAGGGAGATTTTGTGAAGGCTCTCGGCGCAGACTACGTGGTGGACTCCCGTTCCCGTGACTTCGTGGAACAGGTCCGCTCTATCACTGAAGGGCTCGGCGCTTCGGTCGTCTTCGACCACGTAGGGGGTGACACTTGGACGGCGAGCATCGACTGCCTGGCAAGGGGAGGGAGGATGGTAGTGCTCGGCCTCACGTCGGGGCCGAAGTCAGAGGTCGACGTCCGCCGCGTGTACCAGGACGAATTGGAGATTCTGGGTGCCTATGGCCAGACCAGCGAAGACCTCAAAGCCGTGCTGCAGTTGGCAAAGACCGGCCGCCTGAGTCCATCGATCTTCAGGAAGCTGCCTCTCAGCTCGGCAAAGGAAGCGCACGAAATCATCGAGTCCCGCGAAGTGCAGGGGAAGATCCTGCTGTTGCCCTGAGCGCCTCCTCACTGCGCTTCGTTTATAGGCCCTAAGAGGCTGGCTGTACGATGATGTACACCACGACGGTGGTCGACGACGAAGCCTACGCCTTGAAGGTCATGAAGGGGATGGAAGAGGCATGGGAGAAGAAGGACGAGTCGTATTTCATCAAGGTGCTCAAGGAAGAGCCGAGCCTGGTCCTGCGAGTGCACGCGGTGTGCATCCTCGCCGAAGTCGGAGGGCACAAGGCGGTCTCGACTCTCGCGGACGTGCTCCACAACGACCCTGACCCGCTAGTACGGCATGAGGCAGCCTTCTCTCTCGGGCAGATCGGGCTCGCCGAAGGCAACCGCGCGCTTGCAGACGCGGTCATAAACGACAAGGACCCCATCGTAAGACACGAGTCTGCCGCAGCGCTCGGCTCGGTCGGGAGCGCGGACTCCGAGCACGTGTTGACAGAGGCGCTGTCAGACTCTGACGAAATGGTAAGGAACTCGGCCAAGGCTTCGCTCTTCAACATCAGGTTCCTGAAGCAATACTCGGCTGGGTCGACCGCCCGGGACAGAGCCCCCCGTCCGTAGCTACCAACGCTTAAGAGCCGAAACAGTGGCCGGAACACCGTTTGAGGCTGAAGGGCAAGCGAGCCCTGGTGACCGGTTCTTCGCAGGGCATCGGCGCTGAGATAGCGAAGAGATTCTCAAGGGAAGGAGCCACTGTGGTGGTCAACCACCGCTCCGCAGGGTCGCACCGTGAGCCGGTCCTCGCTTCAATCAGAAGGTCGGGAGGAAGGGCGATCGTCGTGCACGCCGACGTATCCGACCCCGAGAGCGTGAAAGGGATGTTCCGCGAGATAGGGAGCGAGCTGGGCGGCCTTGACATACTCGTGAACGTCGCCGGACTCGCTGACAGGAAGATGTGGAACCTCCCCCTCGAGAAGACGACCCTCGACATGTGGCAGCGGGTCTTCAGCGTGGACACGTTCGGGACGTTCCTTTGCACGCAGGGTGCCGCCCGGCTGATGAAGCGCGGGTCTTCGGTGGTCAACGTCGCGTCCACTCCGGCCTTGGTGGGAGACACAGACGGGCTGGTCTACGCTTCGGCCAAGGGAGCCGTGATATCCATGACCAGGATGCTCGCCAAGATGCTCGCTCCGCGCATCCGGGTCAACTGCATGGCTTTTGGTTCGATGTCTACCACGTGGGTAGACTGGCTGGATGCGAAACAGGCCGAAGGTTACAGGTCGGCGATCCCGCTGGGGAGGTTCGGCAAACCCTCGGAGGCGGCGGCGCTCGCGGTGTTCCTCGCTTCTGACGAGTCGAGTTTCATGACCGGTCAGGTGGTGGCTCTGGACGGGGGAGAGGCTCCCCGCTAGCCTTCCGCTGCCTTGACCAATCCTCCCTTTTCCTCCAGCTTCGCAAGGGCATGGTCGACGTCGTCCGTACGGCTCACTATCCCCTTCTCCACCGCTTTGTTCCATAGGCCGAGATAGAGCTCCAGGCCCTCCTTCACCTGGGGGTCTCTGTTCGTCAGGTTCTTCTGTAGGTCCTCCAAGTAATCGCTTACGAGCCTCGGACGGCTCAAAGTATCGTCGCCTCCCCCCCGACGCCCGAGGGGTAGGCCTTGTAGCCGAGCTTCTCGATGGCCTTCTTGACGTTGTCTTGGTCCTGTTCCGACGTGTTGATGAAGACCGACGGTCCGGTCTGCATAGAGAAGTAAGCTCTGACCCCCTCGTTCCTCAGCTCCCTGACCCTGCGGATGATCCTGATCGTGTCTTCGGTCATGATGACCATCCCGCTTTCCCCGGTCATGGTGAGCGCGTGCAGCTCAAGAGTGTCCCTCTCGGCCAGCCTCCCGACCTCGTCAAGGTCGTTGCCGTGGATCGCTTTCTGCATGAGGTCGCACCTCTTCTGGGCCGACTCGACCCTCGCCGCGAAGAAGGGCGAGCTAAGGACCTCCTTGTGGGCGTCCTCGGTCTTCACCCGCGAAGCGAGGGGGACGATGACCATCCGGAGGTCGAGCTCCCTGGCGTCCGCGAACCTCTCTGCGTAGGTGGAGTCGTCGTCCTTGCCTGCGTAGAGGCGCGAGAACCCCCCCACCAGAGACCTAGAAGCAGACGCGGCGAACAGACGTGCGGTCTTCGAAAGCTGAGGCAGGTCTGGTTTGCTTCCGACGAGCACCCTGTGGCTGAGGAGGGTGAGCGCTGCACCAGCGGAGGAAGAGTACCCGATGCCCTTCGCCTTGCCGGACGGTATGTTCCTGCTGTCGATCCTGAAGTCGGTCACCCTGGCCGACGGGGACAGCCTTGAGACGACAGCCTGCAGCCTCGAGTTGGCCGAGTCGTTCGGCTTCCCTTCTATGAAGACCCCGCCTTTCCTGGAGTCGTCTATGGCCGCCTCTGTCTTCATCGACGTGGTGTTCACCGAGATACTGTCGTGGTATGGGAGCCTGAGCTTCCAATCCTTGAGCCCGTGGTACTTTACCAGCGCCTGCATGGTATACGCTACGGCTCTGTGCTGGACCAACGCTACTCCACCTCTATCTCCAGCGTGCCCGTCGTCTTAGGGTCCTTGAGGAGACGGACCATCTCTCTAGGGATGTCCCTGGCGGAGCGGTCCGCGCCGACCGCGAGGGTCCTTTCGCTCACGAAGTCGCTCTTCCTGATCACCATGTCGTGGGGGTGTGAAAGCTCGAGCCGAGGGTCTCCCCTCGCGTTGACGACAAACGTCTCTCCTCCCGCAGACAACCTGATGGTCACCCTCGAACCTGCTCTCCTTAGCCCCTCTTTCACCGATTCGTCCAGGCCCTGGCATCCTTTGGATGCCCCGACCCCGACTATGCAGTCCCCGTTTTCGGTGAGATACTCTTCGGTGGTCACTTCGATGGTGGTGGGATGGGCGGAGCGCACCATGGCGTGCCCCCTGAACGTGACCAAGTCCTTTGCCCAACGGGGGCGCAAAGCCTCCTCCTGGGCCATCTCAGTTCAGCCTCGGCTGGGAGCCGTTGCAGTGAGGGCATCTCTCTGCCTCCAGCGCGACCGGCGTCGAGCAGAAGATGCAGAACTTGTAGCCCTCGGGGGGCGCGATTGGGGCGGGGCCCTCGGAGAGGAAGAAGCTTACCCCCACCATTATCGCCCCGCCGACGACGAATGGTATGCCCCAGAAGTAGGCCAGGGGAACGGCGAAGAGGTAAAACACGGCGCCGATGAGGACGACAATAATCCCTCCGCCGAACAGCTGCGGACGCATACGTCCGGCTTCCCGATAACGCCTTTATAGTTTCGAAGAGGCGCGGGTCAGCGTCTCAATGACCACCGAGTATGAGGACCTGCTCTCCCAGATGGTGGGCGAAAAGAAGGCGAAGCTTGCCGAGCTCATGGGAAAGAAGGGGACCGAGAAGGCGGCCACTTCGCTCGCGAAGGACATAAGGTTCCTCGAAGTGGAGCTTCAGCGCTACCAGCAGGGGATGGCCCTGTTCAGGACGAAGTCCCTGCCGAAGGTTGGCCGGTGGGGCAAAGAAGAGACTGAAGAGAAGAAAGAAGAAGAAGCCTAGCGCTTGATTTGACCATCTTCCTGTCTGAAAGCGACGTCGCAGCGCTCCTCGACATGGACGAGGTCATCCGTGCGGTGGAGGAAGCCTTCAGACAAGAAGGGATGGGCGGGGCCGTGAACCACATGCGTACCAGGACGAGGAGCGCCTCATCGGTGTTGAACGTCATGCATGCGACCTCGCCGTATCTCTCCAGAGGAGGACTGAAGGCCTACATGTCGTCGAGGTCCGGCACAAAATTCCTCGTGGTGCTGTTCGACGAGGCTGACTCAGCCCCTCTCGCCGTGATGGGCGCTGACATGCTCGGGAGGTACAGGACGGGGGCCGCGTCGGGAGTCGCGACCAAGCACCTCTACAGGAAGTCGACCGGCAGCGTGGCGATCTGCGGGACGGGGAGGCAGGCGCTCACCCAGGCCCTCGCCCTCGACTCGGTCATGGACGTCCAGGGGTTCCGGGTCTGGAGCCCTAACAGAGACCACAGGAGAGCCTTCACGAAGTCGCTGGAGGACAGGGGGCTCCAAGCGACCGCGGCGGACTCCCCTTGGGAAGCCTCGAAGGGGGCCGACGTCGTCAGCACGGTCACGTCATCAAAGGCTCCCTTCCTGGACGAGAAGATGCTCGACTCCGTCGCGCACGTCAACCTTTGCGGGGGGAACGTCCCGGAGCACGCCGAGATCACCGCGGGCGGCGTGGGGTGCTTCGACGCCATCGTGGTGGACGACCTCGCTCAGGCGAAGGCCGAATACGGAGACCTGATTCAGGCCGCAAGGGCGGGCTCCTTCAGCTGGGATTCCGCCGTGGAGCTCGGATCCGTGGTAGCTGGGAGCAAAGAGCAGACGGGAAAGACGCTTTTCAAATCAGGAGGAGCCGCGCTGGAGGACGTCGCCGTAGCGAACCTGGTTTACGAAAAGGCCAGGTCGCACGGGCATTACGTGGATTTCAGTTTCTTCTGACCTACATCGGAGGCATGCCGCCCATGCCACCCATCCCTCCTGGAGGGCCTGGGGGTGCCCTCATCTTGCTGGCGGCGATGACGTCGTCGATCCTCAGGATCATGGACGCCGCTTCGGTGGCTGCGCGAAGGATCTGGAGCTTGACCGCCAACGGCTCCCATACAGACTTCGCATACATGTCTGCTACCTTGCCGCTCATCGCGTCTACTCCGTACCACACTCCCTCTTTTCCGTGCCTCGCTCTGAGGTCAACCTGGGTGTCGATCGGGTCCATCCCCGCGTTCTCAGCTAGCGTCATGGGGATGCTCTCCATGGCGTCTGCGAACTTCAGGGCAGCGAGCTGCTCTCTCCCTGAGAGCTTCTGCGCCCAGTTGCGGAGCTGGAACGATACCTCCTCTTCAGGCGCGCCTCCTCCTCCCACCACTGCAGGGAGTTCCACCACGTCCTTCGTGACCATGATCGCATCATGGAGCGCCCTCTCGGCTTCGTCTACGACTCTCTGTGTCCCGCCCCTTACGAGGATGCTGACCGCCTTCGGGTTCTTCGCGCCTTCGACGAAGACCCATTTGTCGTCTTCGAGCTTCCTCTCCTCCACCAGCTTGGCATAACCGAGGTCCTTGCTGTTGAGGTCGTCCAGATTGGTGACTATCCTCGCACCCGTGGCCTTCGCGAGCTTGGTCACGTCGCTCTCCTTGACCCGGCGCACGGTGAGCACTCCGGCCTTCGCGAGGAAGTGCTGGGCGAGGTCGTCGATCCCCTTCTGGCAGATCACGACGTTGGCGCCAGCGTCGCTGATCTTGTCGACCATCCCCTTCAAGATGCTCGTCTCTTCGTCCATGAACTGCTGCATCTGCTGTGGGTCGTTGATCCTTATCTCGGCCGAAAACTCGGTCTTCTCGATCTCGAGGGCGGAGTTCACCAGGGCTATCTTCGCCTCGTCGATCCTTCGCGGCATCCCCGAGTGGACCACCTCTTTGTCGAGCACGATCCCCTTTATGATCTGGGTGTCGGTGATCGAGCCTCCGGGCTTCTTCTCGACCTTTATGTTGTCGATGTCTACCTTGTACCCCGTATCGCGCTTTTCTGCGACCTGCAAGACCGCGTCGACTACGACCCCGGCCAAGTGGGGGGCGTCCTCGTTGACCAGCTTTGTCAGCATGCTCGTGTTGGCGACCTTCAGGAGGTCCGCCCTGCTCTCAGGGTTGACCTTCACTGCGATCTCCTCAAGGATCTGCTGGGCCTTCTCCTGGGCCCTGGAGTACCCGTCTACGACCACGACCGGATGGACGTCCTTGTTGATCAGATCCTCGGCCTTCTCAAGCAGGGCGCCTGCGACCACCACCGCAGAGGTGGTCCCGTCTCCGACTTCGTTGTCGGTGGCCTTGCTTATCTCTACCATCATCTTCGCCGCCGGGTGCTGGACGTCGAGCTCCTTGAGCATGGTCGCCCCGTCGTTGGTGATAGTGACGTCTCCCATAGAGTCGACGAGCATCTTGTCCATGCCTCGTGGACCGAGCGAGGTCCTTACGACTTCAGCGATGAGCTTCGCGGCGGAAATGTTGTTCCTCTGAGCCTCTCTCCCTCTGGACTCCCCGGAACCCTCTTTCAGAATGATTACTGGCTGTCCGTTTGCAGACATTGCAAAAAACGGTATACAACCGTTGGGCTATAAGTGTTGCCGTGCCATGAGACACTTCAGCGCGCCGGCGCTCCAAGCAAATCTTAAGTGGGCTACATTTCGGTAGCCCGCCTAACCGACTTGTCGTCAACCCCCTCTATCGCGAAGAGGCTAGCCGCTGAGGCCATAGGAACCTTCGTGTTCGTCCTCGTCGGGGCCGGTTCAGCCATCGGGACAGAGAGCCTGGCGGGCCCCAACTCCGGCGCGGCGCTCCTGATCGCCGCTCTTGGGAACGGGATCGGCCTTGCGGTGGCCGTGAGCGCGACGATGAGCATCTCTGGCGGTGTGCTCAATCCTGCCGTCGCCCTCGGGCTGTTGGTTGGCAACAAGCTGAAGGCGAAGGACGTGATCCCGTACATCGTGGCAGAGCTCGTCGGAGCCGCCGCTGCAGGTTTCGCGCTAGTCCTGTCGTTCCCTTCTGTGCTGGGCGACCCGGTGAACTGGGGGTCTCCCTCACTTAACGGGATCATCAGCTCGGGCCAGGGGATCGCGATCGAGGCGATGCTCACCTTCTTCCTCGTCATCGCTGTGTACGGGACCGCCGTCGATCCAAGGGCCCCGAAGATCGGGGGTCTGGGGATCGGCCTAGCCGTGGTGGCGGACGTGCTTGTAGCGGGCAACCTTACCGGGGCAGCGATGAATCCGGCGAGGGCGTTCGGGCCCATGCTCGCGGCAGGGTTCTACCCCGCATACTGGTATGTCTACCTGATAGGTCCGGTGGTCGGCGCCATAATCGCGGGCCTAGTCTACCGCTACCTGATAGAGCAGCCCGCGTAAAGGAGAGGCGCGGATAAATAACTCCTGGCGAGGGTGTGTCGTCTTTGAAAGCCGCGTCTACCAGGCTGAGCAGGGAGCAGGCGAAGGAGGTCCTCGTTAAACTCGAGTCTGCGATCGGTTCATCCAGCGGACGCTCCGCCAGGGACGCGACGGTGAAACTCCTCAACTCGGTGGTGCCTTCTTATTCTTGGGTCGGGATCTATGCCGTGGAGGGGTCAGACCTCGTCCTCGACTCATGGTCTGGACCCGCGGCGACCGAGCACACAAGGATACCCCTGGGGAAGGGCGTTTGCGGCTTCGCTGCCAAGGCGGGCAAGACGGAGATAGTCTCTGATGTCAGCAAGGACCCCCGATACCTACAATGCTTCCTTTCGACGAAGTCAGAGATCGTAGTTCCCATCTCCAGAGGAGGCAAGGTCGTGGGCGAGATCGACATCGACAGCGAGCAGCTGGACGCTTTCTCATCACTGGACAGGGAGTTCCTCGAGGCGGTAGCCCGGAAGACGGGCTCAGTCTGGGACTGAAGTCAGAGAGAAGAAGCCTGTCTGGGACGATGCCTCCTCTAGGCGGCCCGTCTTCTGATTATAACATAGGTTATAAGAATTATATACGCCTCCCCTAGCCGTTCCCTACTGAATGAAGCTCGAAATCAAGGACCTCCACGCTTCAGTCGACGGAAAGGCGATTCTGAAGGGTGTCAACCTGTCGATCGGCCAGGGAGAGACACATGCCCTGATGGGGCCAAACGGCTCAGGGAAGAGCACCCTCGCATACACCCTGATGGGGCACCCAAAATACCAGGTCACCTCGGGCCAGGTCCTGATAGACGGGGAGAGCATCGTCGGGCTCACGCCAGACAAGCGAGTCAAGAAGGGGCTGTTCCTCGCGTTCCAGTATCCTGTCAGCGTCCAGGGAGTGAGCATGTTTTCATTTCTGAGGGCCGCTTACAACAACTCGAGGCCAGCAGGGTCTGAGGCTCCCACGATCTTCGAGTTCAAGGAGGTCGTGGCGGAGAAGCTCAAGATGCTCAGCATGGACGACTCGTTCCTAAACAGGTACCTTAACGAGGGCTTCTCAGGCGGAGAGAAGAAGCGAGCCGAGATCCTTCAGATGGCTCTGATGCAGCCGAAGTTCGCCGTCCTAGACGAGACCGACTCTGGACTGGACATCGATGCCCTGCGCATAGTCGCGGAAGGCATCAACAAGGTGTCGGGGCCGCAGACCGGTTCGCTGCTAATCACGCACTACCAAAGGATCCTGAAGTACGTGAAGCCCCAGTTCGTCCATGTCATGTATCAGGGGAGGATAATCGAGTCTGGAGGGGAGGACCTCTCGAGGCTCTTAGAGGAGAAAGGGTACACTTGGATTACGGGATATCAGGAAGAAGACCAGGCTGCAGCCCCATCCCCTCAGTGATGACAAGGGCCCCTTCGCATGTCCGGCGCCCGCCCTTGGCTGCCGTTGACCCAGCGGCTATGCGGAGTCCCTTCCAGTTGAGATGCGAATATAACATATGTTTTATAGGGAGGGTAGGCAAGGGACGTCCAAGGGGCCCGGGAGTAAAGTGCGAAGCCTAGGAGCGGAGTCGTGCGTTGCCTCGACCCTTTCAAAAGTGAAACTCATTGGCCAAGACTGACATCATAACCGACGACTACAAGGAGAAGTACGGGTTCAGTGACCCGGTCGAGTCCTACGCCGTGCAGGGGACCAAAGGGCTCAGCGAGAGGGTCGTCCAGGAGATAGTCAGGATCCACGACGAACCGGCATGGATGGAGCAGATCAGGATGAAGGCGCTGAAGAACTTCCTCGACAGGAAGGCGCCCACCTGGGCTCCTGAGCTGGGAGAGATAGACTACCAGAGCTTCTATTACTACGCCAACCCCACAAAGAAGGCAGCAGAGTCTTGGGACCAGCTCCCTGAATACATCAAGAGGACCTACGATAAGCTCGGGATCACCGAGGCAGAGAAGAAGTTCCTGGCCGGGGTAGGCGCAATCTATGAAAGCGAAGCGGTCTACCACAGCATCCAGGGCGAACTGCAGAAGCAGGGGGTCGTCTTCAGCGACACCGTCTCCGCCCTCAAGGAGTATCCCGAACTGATGAAGAAATACTTCGGGACCGTCGTCCCGTATCAGGATAATTTCATCGCCGCCCTCCAGACGGCGGTATGGAGCGCAGGCTCCTTCGTCTACGTCCCAGAAGGGGTGAAGGTCACGATGCCTCTGCAGGCGTACTTCAGGATCAACGAGAGGAACATGGGGCAGTTCGAGAGGACCCTCATCGTCGCCGAGCCCTACAGCGAGGTCGGGTACATAGAAGGGTGCAGCGCTCCCGTCTACTCCTCCCAGTCCCTCCACTCGGCCATAGTGGAGATAGTCGCAAAGAAAGCGTCCCTTGTGAAATACACCACCCTCCAGAACTGGTCCAGAGACGTCCTCAACCTTGTTACCAAGCGCGCGCATGCGTACGAGGAGGCGACCGTCTCCTGGGTGGACTTCAACGGCGGCTCAAGGCTGACAAGGAAGTACCCGTCGATCTATCTGCTCGGTCCGAGGGCGAAGGCTGACATAATCTCGGTGGCATATGCAGGGCCGGGTCAGGTCCAGGACACGGGAGGGAAGGCGATCCACCTCGCGAAGGACACCACCTCGAAGATCATCTCTAGGTCTGTGTCGAAGGGAGGCGGGCATACCGCATATCGCGGCCTGCTGCACATAGCGAAGGGCGCCAAGAACGTGAAATCCACGGTCAGGTGCGATGCCCTCCTCGTCGACCAGCAGAGCACCACTGCGACGTACCCCTACATGGAGATCCAGGAAGACGACGCCACGGTGACGCACGAAGCGAGCGTGGGCAAGGTAGGCGAAGAGCAGCTGTTCTACCTGATGGCGAGGGGCATCTCCGAGGGTGACGCCCTCAGCATGGTAGTCAACGGGTTCATGGAGCCGTTCGCAAAGGAACTCCCCATGACCTACGCGGTGGAGTTCAACCGATTGATGTCCCTAGAAATGACGAACGCTGTCGGTTAGGTCCGACGAGAAGGTGGGGCATGTCTCAGGCCGCCGTTTCGTTCGGGGAGGAGCTCGTCAGATCGCTGTCGAAGTCGTTAGACGAGCCCGACTGGCTCACCGCATCCCGCCTCGAGGCTTTCAGGTCGTTCTCTCAGCTCCCGCCTGAGCTCAACCCGCTGTACACCAAGTACGTCAGCACCTTCGGGTTTCAGGTCGACCAGTTCAAGATGACCACAGGCAAGTCCGAGGTCGACTTCCGCACTTTCTTCGGCGACTTCCTGACTGGTAAGGAGAGCAACATCGTCCTCCAGGGGAACGAGACCCAGGTCCACGCCGAGCTGTCCGACAGTCTCGCCTCTCAGGGGGTCAATCTCATGCCTTTCCACGAGGCGCTGAAGGCCGAGGAGTCCAAGGTGAGGTCGCTGATGGAACGCAGGAACGTGAAGTCGTCCGGAGACCGTTACGGGGCTTTCGTCAACGCCTTCTTCAACGGGGGCTTGTTCATCCGCGTCCCCCGCGGGGTGAAGCTAGAAGAGCCGCTCCGGAGGATGCTCCTTCTCGACTCTCCCAAGACCCCGGTGGTGGAGCAGCTGTTCGTCATCGCCGAAGAGGAGTCGAAGCTCGTCTTCCTTGAGGAGCTGTACTCGAAGGGGCCGTCTGTCCCCTCCCTGGCAGCATCCAACGTCGAGCTGGTGGCGAGGGCGGGATCCCACGTGGACTTCTCCACGATCCAGCTTCTGGGCGAGCAGGCGACCCATATCTCCAACCGGGCCGTAGACATATCCAACGACGCCAGGGCGACGGTGAGCTCCCTCTCCCTCGGCTCGGCCGTCTCACGCTCGAGGATGAACTTCCTTCTCAACGGCAGAGGGTCCCAGGCGGAGGGGTTCGAGATCTTCTTCACCGACGCCAGGCAGAGGTTCGACTTCGAGACGAACCTGGTCCACAACTCTCCGGACTCCACGGGTTCGACCCACGCGCGCGGCGTCCTCAAGGGAGAGTCACAGACGATATTCAAGGGGATGATCAAGATCGTCAACGCCGCCAAGAACTCCAGGTCATACCTCGCGCACCACGCCATGCTCCTCGAGAGGACAGCGAAGTCCGACGGGGTCCCAAGCTTGGAGATCGACAACAACGAAGTACGCGCCACGCACTCAGCGTCCGTCGCCCAGATAGACGAGGAGCAGCTGTTCTACCTGATGGCGAGAGGGCTCTCGCCCGACGAGTCGAAGAGGATGGTGGTCCTGGGCTTCTTCGAGCCTGTCCTCTCACGGGTCCCCATAGAAAAGACTCGCGAAGGCGCGCGCTTCATGATCGAAGGCAAGTGGCAGGGAGAGAAGAGGCGCCTGGCGGACAGGGAGACCCTCCTCGCGCAGACCGGCGAGCTCACTCCCGAGGTCAAAGAGACGGAGGACATCTTTGAGCGCCACTACAAGTACCGATAGGTGGTCTTCGTCGACAGAGTGGGTCTCCGCCATGAAGGCCTCTGAGCTCGAGGAAGGGCACATCTCGACCGTCGACTTGAACGGGAACCACCTCCTCCTGTCGAGGATTGGGGGAGAGGTATACGCGGTCAGCGGGACGTGCACGCACGAAGAGACCGACCTGGGGCTCGGGGTCGTGCTAGAAGACAGGGTGGTCTGTCCGCTCCACCTTTCGCAGTTCGAGCTCAAGACCGGGGTGGCCGTCAACCCTCCGGCGACCGTCCCCCTGAAGAGCTTCAAGGCAAAGGAGATTGGGGACACGATTTTTATCGAGGTATAGGGGGTTCAGTCGAGCTTGCTAAAGACCGAGGCCGTCGACGTGGAAAGGATCCGCCGGGACTTCCCCATCCTGAAGCGGACGGTCCACGGAAAGAGGCTCGTCTACCTTGACAATGCGGCGACGACCCAGAAGCCCCAGGCCGTGATAGACTCGCTCGTCGACTACTATTCGCGGTACAACTCGAACGTCCATCGGTCCGTCCACACCCTCGGCGAAGAGGCCACGGCGGCGTACGAGGGCGCGAGAGGGAAGGTCGCGAGGTTCGTAGGCGCCAGGGCGAACGAGACGGTCTTCGTAAGGGGGACGACGGAGGCGACGAACCTCGTGAGGTTCGCGTGGGGTGAGAAACAGGTCAAGAAGGGTGACCTGCTCCTCGCCACCAGGATGGAACA
The DNA here is from genome assembly GCA_021823325.1 of archaeon. Lineage (GTDB taxonomy): Archaea > Thermoproteota > Nitrososphaeria > Nitrososphaerales > Gagatemarchaeaceae > UBA183. The sequence goes on along the minus strand of JAKAOG010000004.1, from coordinate 75,090 downwards.
CCACAGCAACATCGTCCCGTGGCAGCTCCTTGCCAAGAGCAAGGGGGCGACCCTGAAGTTCGTCGGGATCACCCCTGACGGCAACCTCGACATGGAGGAGCTGGACCGCCTCCTTGGGGAATCTCCGAAGCTCCTTGCCTTCACCCACTGCTCGAACGTGCTGGGGACGATCAACGACGTGGCGAACGTGAGCAGGAAAGCGCACAAAGCAGGGGCGACGACGGTCGTCGACGGGGCCCAGTCGGTCCCTCACTTCCCGGTGGACCTTTCGGCTCTTGACGTGGACTTCTACGCCTTCTCGGGGCACAAGATGCTGGGTCCTACGGGGATAGGCGCGCTGATCGGTAGGAAGGCGCTCCTTGAAGACATGGACCCGTACGAAGGAGGCGGGGAGATGATACGTGAAGTGTTCGATGACCACTCCACGTGGAACGACGTCCCTTACAAGTTCGAGGCGGGGACGGTGAACATAGCCGACGCCATCGGGCTGGGAGCGGCGGTCGACTACCTGACGTCAATCGGGATGGACAAGGTGAGAGAACACGAAATCCGCCTCCTTGATTACGCGCGAGAGACGCTCTCCAAGGTGAAGGGGCTCCATGTATACGGCCCCGAGGACTCGAAGGAAAGGAGCGGGCTGATCGCGTTCAACTACGCCGACGTTCACCCCCACGACCTGGCGACCATACTCGACGAAGAGGGGATCGCAATACGCTCGGGGCATCACTGCGCTCAGCCCCTGATGCGCTGCCTCAACGTCTCCGCTACGAGCAGGGCCAGCTTCCATGTCTACAACTCTTATGACGACATCGACGCCCTAAAGCAGGGGATCATGAAGGCGGGGGCCATATTCAAAGTATGAGCAGCGCAGACATCTACAGGGAGCTGATACTGGACTACTACAGAAACCCACGGAACTTCGGAAAGCTGGAAAAGTTCGACATCTCCGCCCATGACACGAACCCGCTTTGCGGAGACGAGATCGAGATGCAGATCCGGGTCGGAGAGAACAGCAAGATCGAAGAGATAAAGTTCAGCGGGAGGGGGTGTGCCATAAGCCAGGCTTCAGCTTCCATGCTCACCGAACTCGCGAAGGGGAAGCCTCTGGAGTGGGTCAAGCTCGTGGCAAAGGAAGACGTCTTCAAGATGCTCGGCGACCCCGAGCTAGGGCCGTCGAGGGTCAAATGCGCCCTTCTCGGCATGAAGGTCCTGAAGACCGGGGTCTATGGATATCTCGGGGCGCACTACGAAGACCCAGAACCGGGAACCTAGGTCAGCCGGGCGGCAGGTGTATCTGGGGCAGGACCCCGAAGGTAACGAGCAGATAGTAAACTGGGACGATCACCACGGGAGCCAGGAGCGCGAGCCAGAGCACGAGCTTCAGGACGCCCTGCGCTTCGGATTGCAGCTGAGGGACGTTCCTGGGGACGTGCGTCTTCAACCATGCAGCCGGGTTCGACACTTTCATCTCTGGCCTCCTCCAATCGGCCCGAGTGAGATATAATCGTATCAGAGGCTCTCTACGTCTGCGTCTGCGGGGCCCGATACTCCTTCGACGCTTCTTCCGCCAGATGCGGAGGCTTCCCCGACATGACGTGCCGCTTCAGCAGCTGCACCCCTAGCGCGGGGTCGACCCCCTTCGGGCACACGTAGGAGCAGCTCCCTGCGAAATGGCACCTCCATATCCCATGCTCGGAGTCGAGAGACTCGATGCGCTCGGCCCCTCCCTGGTCTCTGACGTCTGCGGTGTATCTGTATGCCTGCGCAAGCGCCTGTGGCCCGGGGAACTTCGAGTCAGTCGCCACCGTAGGGCACGCAGAGGTGCATAGCCCGCACTTTATGCAGTAGGTGAACTGGAGGACCTTCGACAGCTCGTCAGGCTTAATCAGATACTCCTTCGTAGGGTTGTCCTGCTCTCGGGCGTCGGACCTCACAAGCCGGGGGGTGACCTGGGCGTGCTTCTGGAAGAACGACCCCAGGTCGGTAACGAGGTCCTTGATTATCGCGTAGTTGTCCATGGGCTGGGCCACCACGCTGTCTCCTCCCAGCTCGTCCACCTGGGTGTAGCAGGCGAGCCGCGGCCTCCCGTTGATCTTCATCCCGCACGAGCCGCACGACGCCTGTCTGCATGAGAACCTGACCCCGATGGAGTGGTCCATGTAGTCTCGGGCGAAGAGCAGCGCCTCGAGGACCGTCATCCCTTGCCGTCTGGGGACGGTGTACTCGACCATCCGGGGCTTCGGGTCCCGGGACGGGTCGAACCGCTGTATCGCCAGCCTGAGGTCGGTCAACCTGACACGCCCCCGAAGATGGCCAGTATTACTGTTCTAGTGCCGTATGCGACCGTCGCGACGATCGCGACGAGCGTACCGATGTCCGTCCACCTCGACCACGGGGCCGTCTGCTTCCACTCGTGGAGGATTATCCTGAGCCCGTTGAACCCATGCACCAGCACCACCACGAGGAGCGCCTCGAGGAAGATGGCGTAGAACCAGCTCCTGTAGATGGAGAGTATCGTGGAGAAAGAGATCGCGGTCGAGTAGGGCGTGATTATCCCCTGCATCAGAAGATGCACGGCCACAAGCGCAACCGCCAGCACCGCCGTGGTGTATTGTATCAGCATCAGCCGGGACTCTCTCATATCGTCCCTCCAAAGAGTATCAGGTACGTCCAGACCATCGCGACGAGCGCCAGGGCTATCGCGAGGCCGATGGCCGCCTTCTGCACAGCCCCCAGGGACTTCGCCTTGTACGGGTATTCGATGGCGCCGGGCTTCCCGAGAACCAGCCCCAGCTCTGAAACGATCAGTCTGATGCCGTTGGTTCCGTGGAACACCAGTATGAGGACCACGAGGACGAGTATCAGGTGACCGAAGGAGTTCTCCACCAGATTGGACATGAACGCCCAGGTGGACGAGCTCGGGCCCGTCCCGGTCGGTCCGCCGACGAAGAAGCTCGTATCGCCCAGGTGGCCTACCACGTACGCGAGAATCCCTAGCCCGGTCACGCGCTGGAAGACGTAGGCCCACCGTTCGAGGTTGTAGTGGTATGGGTTCAGCCATCCCGACAGCCCGCGCCTGTTCTTCGCCTTCTCCTCTCCGACGCTCACTTCTACTACACGACCCACTCGGTTCCCGTCAGTAGTGCCTCTCCGCCGGCTGGTATTTTGTTATCGTGACCGCAGAGTAGTCGAGCCTGGGACCGTCCGGGCCCGGGAACGCGAGGGTGTGCTTGAGCCAGTTCTTGTCGTCCCTCTCAGGGAAGTCCCTCCTGGCGTGGGCTCCACGGGATTCTGTCCGTGCGAGCGCCCCAGCTATCACCACCTCTGCAACGGTGAGCATGCTCTCCACTTCCAGGACATCGCTGAGGTTGGTGTTGTACACACGGCTCTTGTCTTCGCAGTGCAGGAAGTCCTTGGCCTTGAGCTCCCGGATCTTTCTCAGCGCGTTCCCCAGGCCTTCCCCCGTCCTGTATACGAAGACGTTCTTGTCCATCTCTTTCTGGATCGTATCCCTGACCTCGTAGGGGTTCGTCCCCCCCTTTCCGTGGAATATGCCGTCGAAGATCCTCTTCTCCTCCAGCTGCGCCGACTCCCCCGTCGGCGAAGGCTTTGACTTGCCTTCCGCGTACTTCGCCGCTTCAGCCCCGGTTATCTTCCCCCACACCAGGCACTCGGCTGTGGAGTTGGCGCCTAGCCTGTTGGACCCGTTGATGCTCACGCAGGCCGCCTCCCCTGCCGCCCAGAGCCCCTTCAGCTTCGTCGCGCCGTCGATGTTCGTGTCGATCCCCCCCATGACGTAGTGGCAGACAGGTTTGACGGGAAGAGGCTTCTCAACCGGGTCTATCCCTCGGAACTTTATCGCGATCTCTCTGATCTGGGTGAGACGGGCCTTGATCTTCTCCGCTCCTATGGGGGAGAAGTCCAGGTGAATGTAGTCGAGGCCTGTCGCTTCGTCCTTGAACCCTCTCCCTTCTTCGATCTCGGTCATCATGGCCCTTGACACGACGTCTCTGGAGGCAAGGTCGAGCTTGTTTGGGGCGTATCTCTTCATGAACCGCTCCCCCTGGTTGTTGACCAGGACGCCCCCCTCCCCCCTCACCGCCTCGGTGATGAGGATCCCGGACGGAATCAGCCCCGACGGATGGAACTGGATGAACTCCATGTCCTTCAGAGGGATCCCCGCTCGGTAAGCCGTGGCCATTCCGTCGGGGGTGGAGCTGTATCCGTATGTCGCGAAGCTGTAGAGCCTCCCCGACCCTCCTGTCGCAAGTATCCCTGCCTTTCCAAGGATCTGGGCGAACCCCCCTGTCTTCATCTCGATGGCGGTGAAGCCCCTGAACTCCCCTCCTTCGGCGATGATTGAAGTAACGAACCATTCCTGGTAGAAATGAATGTTGTCGTACTTGGTGGCCGTGTCGTAGAGGGTCTGCATCTCGAAGAACCCTACCTTGTCTTCAGCATAGGTCGCGCGCGGATAGCTGTACCCTCCGAACCACCTCTGGGCTATCCTCCCGTCCTCCTTCCGGCTCCAAGGGAGCCCCCAGTGATCTAGTTGGTAGATCTCTCCCGGCATCGCCTTCACGAACCTCTCAACCGCGTCCTGGTCGGCGAGGTAATCCGACCCCTTTACGGTGTCGAACTCATGCGACTCGAGCGAGTCCCCGAGTTCTGGGTAGAGGACCGCCGCTGTCCCTCCTTCTGCGCTCACTGAGTGCGACCTCATGGCCTGGACCTTGGTGACGACGGCGATGTCTGACTTCCCTCCGCTCGCTCTCGCCGCCTCGATGGCAGCCCTCAGTCCCGCTAGTCCCGACCCGACTATCACGACGTCGTGTTTGAGGGTCTCGACCATGCTTCCCCACTAGACGTGCCCAGAAGTGTTTTCTTAGGCCTTTCCCTGTCTGGGGGTAAGGACATGGAAACGGCCGATAACGCGAGCAAACAGACGTTTTCGCAAGAAATTTGGCTCGTTTCATTAAGGACACGTTTATAACCGCATCAGCAATCGGCCCGCATTACGAGAGGGATAAAGTGCCTCATTACGGTTACAGTTTCGAGGGGTTCGACCCGTCGGTACATGTCCGGGCTAGCGCGAGGGAGGTCAACGTCTCCCCGAAAGCAGCTCGTGAAGTAGCGGTCACGATAAAGGGACTGACTCTTACGAAGGCGATCGACCTACTGGAGCTCGTAGAAGACAAGAAGATGTCGATCGCATTCAGGCGCCACAAGCTCAAGGTCGGCCACAGGAGCGAGCTGCAAGGGTTCCCGACCGGTTCATACCCTGTGAAGGCGGCGAAGGCTTACCTCGAAGTCCTGAGGAACCTCCAGGGAAACACCGAGTTCAAGGGGCTCGACCCTGACAGGGTGAAGATCATCCATGCCGCCGGCTACGCGGGGAGGACGCTCAAGGACTACACCCCAAGAGCGTTCGGCAGAAGCTCTCCCAACTTCCATCAGCTGGTCCATCTCGAAGTCGTGGGCAAGGAAGTATAGCGTTGTCAGCCCAGCAGCGTCGGACAACAGTGAAATCGATTCTCATCACGAGCAAGTCGTACGCTGACCTGGACGAGTTCTTCGAGAAGGAACTCAGAGACGCGGGGTACGGGGGGCTAGAGATACAAAAGTCGCCCGTGGGGATAACCCTGAAGGTCTACGTCGCCCGACCTGGACTTGCCATCGGCCGCAGGGGGACAGGGATCAAGGACCTCACTGACAAGGTCGGCGCCCGTTTCAATCTTACAAACCCTCAGATCGCCGTAACAGAAGTAGAGAACCCAGAGCTTAACGCGAGGATAATGGCTGCGCGCATAGGTCAGATAGTGACCAGGGGGACGGCCTTCCGAAGGGCGGCCCAGTGGTCCGTCAACAACGTGATGAACGCGGGGGCTGCTGGGGTAGAGATTTCGGTCGCAGGAAAGCTGAGGAGCGACAGGTCGCATGGCGAGAAGTACAGGGCCGGGATCGTCCCCAAGAGCGGCGACACGGCGGAACGGTCAGTCAGCCAGGCCACGACTGACGTCCTGACGAAGATGGGCCTCTATGGGATAAAGGTGAAGATAGCGCTGAGAGACGCCCTTCCACCGGACTTCGTGATGAAGGAGGACGTCAAGCAGGAAACAGAGGAGAGAAAAGAAGATGCCACAGCTGAAGCCGAAGGAGCTCAGGGAACAGGACGCTGACAAGCTCAGGCAGATGCTCTTCGACCTCAGGTCGGAGCTCTCCAAGCTTGCCGGCGGCGCCCAGAGGGGGATCGTGAAGAAGGACGTGGGCAACATACACAGGATAAGGAAGGACATCGCCAGGGTGATTACCGTGATGCACGAGAAGGGGGTCAAGGAATGAACGTCATAGGCGAGCGCGTCAAGATTCTGAGCGCGAAGGATCCCACCTTGACAGGGAAGACCGGGATCGTGGTCTTGGAGTCGGCCAACACCCTCGTGCTTCAGTCGCTCGGCAGGAACGTCCGTGTTGCGAAGTCGGGGGCAGCGTTCATGCTTGTCGGTTCGGGAAAGATAGTGACGGGGCTGGACATCATGGGTAGGCTCCAGGACAGGCTCGGGAGGAAGTCCGCATGAGCTCAGCAGGCCTCGACATCGCGGCCCCCAAGAAGAAATGCCAGGACGACAGGTGCCCGTTCCACGGGAGCATCAAGGTAAGGGGGAGGCTCCTTACGGGGAAGGCTGTCTCGACTGCGGGAAAGAGCTTCGTGGTTGTCGAAATGGAATACCTGCACATGGTCCCGAAGTTCAACAGGGGGGAGAGGAGGCGCAGCAGGGTCAGCGCCCATGTCCCGCCGTGCATCGCGGTGAAGGACGGCGCGTCGGTCACCATCGGCGAGTGCAGGCCGCTTTCGAAGACCATCTCTTTCGTCGTCGTTGAGGCCGGGAGAGGCGCATAATGTCAACCAAATCGCGTGCAGTCTCTGCGAAGGGCGTAGAGGAGTTCAAGAACTACATCACCAGGTCGATTCCGCTTTACGCTGTCATCACGTGCGCCGACAACACGGGAGCCAAGACCCTGAGGGTCGTCCAGGTCACGAAGGCGAAAGGGAGGCACAGCAGGATACCCGCCGCCTCAGTCGGGGACTCGATCGTCTGTGTCGTAAAGAAGGGACCCCCGGAACTTAAGAAGACTGTTTTCGGCGCGGTGATAGTGAGGCAGAAGTACCCTGTCAGGAGGGTGAGCGGGCAGAGGATTGTTTTCGAGGACAACGCCGCGGTGATAATCACCCCCGAAGGCGACCTGAAAGGGACGGACATCAAAGGCCCGGTCGCTAGCGAGGCCGCTGAAAAATGGCCCAGGATCGCCAACTTGGCGTCGATAATAGTATAGGTGGTATGATGAAGTTCGGTTCTCGGCTGTCTGAAGAGCTAAGGGAAAGGCACCACAAGCGGAGCCTGCGTCCGCGCGTGGGGGACTCTGTCAGGATCGTCCGTGGTGAGTTCAAGGATATCGAAGGCAAAGTCACCAAGGTGGACCAGTCACTGGGGGTCGTGAACGTAGAGGGGGTCACGAGAGAGAAGCTCAAGGGAGGGACCGCGTCGGTACCGATAAGCTCCTCGAACCTTGTGATCACATCGTTGATCCTCGATGACAAGATCAGGAAGAGCAAGCTGGAGGGGCCGGCGTAGATGGGGAAGAAGGGCGGAAGGAACAAGATGAAGCGGCTTGCGGCGCCGCGCAGCTGGGATATCTCCAGAAAGTCCGACAGGTTCGTGTTCAAGCCGATGCCCGGTCCTCATCAGACGGCCTCGTCGTACCCTCTCGGGGTCGTGGTAAGGGACCTTTTGTCGATGGCCAACCTCTCGAAGGAGCTGAAGTACATGATGAAGGGAGGGAAGGTCCTGGTCGACGGCAGAGAGCGGAAGACTCCTAGGTTCCCCGTAGGGTTGTTCAACGTCGTAAGCGTGCCGGTCGAAGGAGCCGATTACAGGCTGGTCCCGTCCCCGAAGGGGCTGGTCCCTGCCAAGGTCGGCTCAGACGAGGCCAAGACCAAGCTGTGCAGCATCCGCACCAAGACGAAGATAAGCGGGGGGCATATACAATACGGGCTGCACGACGGACGCTCGGTAGTGTCCGACGACCTGAACCTCTCCCCAGGAGACGCGGTGCTCCTCGAGGTCCCGTCCCAGAAGGTGCTCGGCCAGTCGAAGCTGGCGAAAGGCTCTCTGGGGCTGGTGCTGACAGGAGACAGGGCGGGGCAGATGGGGAAGATAGCAGACGTCAAGAAGGGGACTATATCCAGAGAAAAGATGGTCAGGCTCACCCTCCCGAGCGGCGAGGCGGAGGTGCCTTCGAGGCTCGTCTTCCCGGTCGGGACGACAGCTCCTATGATAACTGTGGGGACGGGCAAGAAATGAGCCAGAAGACGGTTCAGGAGAACCCTATGAAGAGCATCAGGGTGGCGAAGGTAGTGGTCAACATCGGTCTAGGCAAGTCAGGCGAGGCGATCGAGAGAGGGAAGAAAGTCCTCGAGCAGGTTACCGGCCAGACTCCTGCCCAGACGAGGGCGAAGAAGTCCGTCAGAGACTTCGGCATCCACAAGGGGGAGCCCATCGGAGTGGTGGTCACCGTCAGGGGAGAGGGGACGGCGCCCCTGATCACGAAGCTGCTCGCCGCGCGAGAGAAGAAGCTCCAGGAGTCGAGCTTCGACCCGAGAGGGTCGGTCTCGTTCGGCATCAAAGAGCACATAGAGATACCCGGGATACGCTACGACCCGGCGATAGGCATCCTTGGGATGAACGTCTCGGTCCTTCTTGAGAGGCCAGGTTTCAGGGTTGCACGGCGTAACAGGCGCGCGGCGAGGGTGGGCAGGTCCCATCTGGTCAGTCGCGAAGAGTCCGTCCAGTACTTCAAGGACAATTTCGGGGTGACAGTCCAATGAAGGAGAGACATCCAAAGGAGCGGAAGTATGGCAAGTCGACCCACTATTGCAAGCGGTGCGGACAGTACGGCGCGGTCATAAGGTCTTACGACCTTGTCCTGTGCAGGCAGTGTTTCAGGGAAGTGGCTGAGAAGCTAGGCTTCAGGAAGTACGACTAGAGGTAGATGGAGATGCCAGCAACAAACGTCCTCGCGAACCTGTTCGCCAGCCTCCAGAACGCCGAGATGAGGAACAAGAAGGAGTGCGTGGTCATCCCCGCGTCCGGCCTTGCAGGGGAGGTGCTGAGGGTCCTCCAGAAGCGCAGGTACATCGGGGAGTTCGAGTACATCGACGACGGGGTCGGAGGGAAGCTCAGGGTGCAGCTCATGGGGCGGATAAACAAGTGCGGGGTGATATCGCCTCGGTTCCCTGTGAAGTCTTTGAAGCTCGTCGACTGGGAGCACAGGTACCTCCCGGCTGTCGGCGTCGGTACCCTGATAGTTTCGACGCCCCAGGGGGTCATGTCCCACGTCGAAGCCCAGGAGAAGAAGATAGGTGGGAGGCTGATAGGCTATGTCTACTGAGACCGTCCAGAGCACCTCCGTGGAGCTCCCAGGGGGGGTCACGGCGACGCTCACAGGGCGTAACCTTTCCATCAAAGGGAAACTCGGGGAAGCGAGGAAGAACTTCGAGAAGATCAACGTGAACATAGGGTTGGACGGGAACAAAGTGGTTTTCTCTCCATTCTCGCGCAAGAGGAGGGACAACGTCATAATCAACACGGTCACCAGCATCGTGAACAACATGGTCACAGGAGTGACCAAAGGATACACCTACAAGGTGAAGGTCGTCTACGCCCACTTCCCCATAACGGTGAAGACGAAAGGGAAGCAGGTCATCGTCGAGAACTTCGTGGGGGAGAGGTCCCCGAGGGTTTCTGACATCGTAGGCGACTGCAAGGTCACGATTGACGGGGACGACGTCATCGTAAAGGGTGTGTCTGTCGAGGACGTGGGTCAGACCGCCGCCAACATCGAGCTCGCCACCAAGGTCAAGCGGAAGGACCAGAGGATATTCCTCGACGGACTCTACATATACCATAAGGAGGAGGGCTCGTAAAAACCATGCCGAAAGGGAAGCAGTCGGAGGAGGACCGCATGAAAGCGCTCGTGGCCAAGCGCAAAGAGGTCTCGAAGAACCGCCCGGCGTTCGTGCGGCAGGAAAGCTGGCGTTACGTCAGGATACACCCTGAATGGCGCAAGCCGAAGGGGATCGATAGCAAGATGAGGCGCCAGGACAAGGGATGGCCCGCGCTGGTCAGGATCGGATACCGCGGCCCGGCGGAAGCCAGAGGTCTCCACCCGAGCGGTCATCTGGATGTCGTGGTGTACAGGCCGGCCGACCTCGTCGCGCTCGTCCCGGGAAGGGACGTCGCAAGGATAGGCGGGACGGTCGGAGCGAAGAAGAGGGCTTCTATCATAACGAGGGCAACTGAGCTAGGCATCAGGGTCGTCAACCCGACAGGATTGAGAGTGATTGAACCTAAAGAGTAAGAGGCGGCTCGCGGCTTCGGTCCTCGGCGTGGGGGTCGACAGGATAACTTTCAACGACGAGTATTCGGACTTGATTCAGGACGCAATCACCAGGAGCACGATACGCGGGCTGGTGGGCTTCGGCGCCATAACCGTCGCCCCCGAGAAAGGCGTCTCCAGAGGGAGGTTCAGGGAACGCTCGAAGAAGCTAAAGCGAGGGCGCGGCGCTGGCTCCATCGAGGGGCGGGCGACCGCAAGGAACCCCAGGAAGGCTCTCTGGATCGCCAAGGTCAGAGCGCTGAGATGGAGGCTCAAGGTCGCGAAGGAGAGGAAGGAGATCAGCAACGAGGACTACAAGAGGCTCTACAAGCAGGTAAAGGGGGGCCAGGTAAGAGGGGTAAAGCACATCCTTGACCTTCTGAAGGAGGCGAAGAAGTGACGTCCACGCACGTCCACCTCCTCAGGCGCAGAAGGGAAGGGATGACCGACTATCGTGCAAGGCGGAAGGCGATCACTTCGCAGATGGCCCTGCTGGTGGTAAGGGTCTCCAACAAGAACGTCTCTGCCCAGTTCGTAAAGCCCACCGTAAAGGGGGACATGGTCCTGTCTGCGTCGAACTCCAAGGAGCTCGCGAAAGCGGGATGGCGCGGTTCCTCGAAGTCTGTACCTGCCTGCTATCTCCTAGGTCTGCTCGCAGGCAAGAAGGCCCTGTCAGCGGGGGTAAAGGAAGCGGTCGTCTACAACGGCATCGTCCCGTTCATCCGCGGCTCCAGGATCGCGGCGCTCCTGAAGGGCGTCGTCGACTCCGGGGTGGCGGTGCCCGTAGGGGAGGAGGCGTTCCCTGACGAGGACAGGATGTCCGGTAAGCCGATAGCCGCGTACGCTACCAAGCTGGCCGCGGAAGACAAGACTGCCTATTCCAGAAGCTTCGGGAAGCTGGCGAAGGGAGGCTTCAAGCCTCAGGACTACCCTGCCGAATTCGAAAAGGTCAAGGCCGCCATAACGGGGGCAGGCAAGTAGTGGGCTATCAGCGCGGGCGTCAGGAGGAGGAGCAGGTCTGGCTCCCAAGGACCAAGCTGGGCCAGCAGGTCAACGACGGAAAGGTCACCTCGCTGGACGACATATTCCGTAGCGGACAGCGGGTCCGCGAGGCAGAGATCGTCAAGAAGCTCCTGCCCGACCTCAGGAACGAGGTCGTGGGCGTGAGCGTCGTGCAGAAGCAGACCGACGCCGGCGAGCTCACCCGCTTCCTCGCGGTGGTCGCCGTAGGCAACGGCGCGGGGTGGTTCGGGGTAGGCAAGGGGAAGGCGATGCAGACTAGAGAAGCCATCGAGAAAGCGACGACAGCGGCGCTGCTGAACATCATCCCTGTGAAGCTAGGGTGCGGCTCGTGGGAGTGCCGAGACGGAAGGCCCCACTCGGTGCCATACAAGATCAGAGGCAAGGCGGGGAGCGTGACGGTCGAGATCATCCCTGCCCCCAGGTCACTAGGGCTCGTCGCCGGTCCGGCACTGAAGAACCTGCTCCAGCTGGCCGGGGTGAAGGACGCGTGGGTCAGGACGTTCGGCTCTACCAACACCATGTCTTCGCTTGCGAACGCGGTCTACGACGCCTTCAAGATGTCGCACGGGCTCAACGTATAGGAGAATGGTGAAAATGGGACTAATCCTAGTGGTAAACCTCCACGGCTCGATAAACAGCTCAGCACCGGTGCGCAAATCCCTCAACGAGCTCTGGGTGGCAAAGAAGTTCTCAGCTTCTGTCGTCACAGACGACGAGCCTACCGTGGGGATGCTGAGGCTCTGCAAGGACTACATCGCTTGGACCCCGGTGGAGGAACCGCTGCTCGCCGACCTCCTTTCGAAGAAGGGGATGGTGAGCAAGACGAAGGTGCTTGACAAGGACGCGTTGAAGGGGCTAGGCTTCAAGAGCCACAAAGAGCTGGCCGCCAAGATGATGAAAGACCAGTCGAGGCTCTCGGCGGTGGGAGGGGTCCTGCCATACTTCAGACTGGCGCCTCCGAAGGGGGGCTTCAGGCGGTCCATGAGAAGGCAGTTCAGTGAGAAGGGGCTGCTAGGGAAGAATCCGAAGCTGGAAGAGATAGTGAGGAGGATGTTCTGATTTGCCGACAAGGGCCCGCAAGGGAAGGCGCTACAGGGGGATGAGGACCCACGGGTACGGGCAGATAGGCCAGCACAGGCACTCTGGAAAGCAGGGGGGGCACGGGAACGCAGGGCTCCACAAACACAAGTGGAGCTGGCTCGTCATCAACGACCCCGACCACTTCGGCAGAGACCCGTTCAGGCCACCGGGATACATCAAGCCTGCCAGGTGGGTGAACGTGGGGGAGCTGGACGGGATAGCGTTGGGGGTGAAGTCACTGGACCTCACATCGATGGGGGTCGACAAGCTTCTCGGATCCGGCGCGGTCAAAGGAGCCTATGAAGTGAAGGTCGCATCCTTTACAGAGAAGGCTCAGGCTAAAATACAGGCCGCGGGCGGAAAAATCCTAGTCCAGGAGTAAAGCCCCAGCCATTGGCTTCATTGCGTGACTTCATCAAGAGCGTAGGCACGGTACTGCCTGAGATCCCGAAGCCAGAGAAGAAGCCGTCGCTCAACGAGCGGTTCGTCTGGACCGGCATCGCCCTGATCGCATATCTTGTGATGGCTGCGACCCCGCTGTTCGGCCTTACGGGGACGGCGGCCGCCAACAACCAGTCGACGTTCCTCAGAGTCGTCTTCGCATCCGCCCAAGGGACTCTGATGACGCTCGGCATAGGCCCCATCGTGACGGCAGGGCTGATCCTCCAGCTGCTCGTCGGCAGCGACATCATCAAGCTGGACATGAGCGACTCCAACGACAGGGCCATATTCGGGTCCGCGACGAAGTTCCTCACCATCATCGTGATCGTGGGGGAGTCGCTGGCGTACATATTCGGCGGCGCGCTGGGAGTCCTGTCCACCAACCAGGACTTCGTCATATTCATCCAGCTGGTCATAGCAAGCATCATGGTCCTCCTTCTTGACGAGATGATCCAGAAGGGGTGGGGGATAGGAAGCGGAGTCAGCCTGTTCATCCTCGCGGGCGTCTGTCAGACCGTGATGTGGTACACGTTTTCGCCGATCCCCTTCCAGGTGTCCACCGGTGTCACCCAGCTCTTCGGCTTCATCCCGGAGACCATCAGCGAGTTCTTCAACAACAACGTCAGCAGCGTCCTGATCAGGGATTTCAAGTATCCGAGCCTCCTCACGTTCACGCTCACTCTGGTGATGATCCTCGTCCTGGTCTATGTCGAAGGGATCAGGATAGAGCTCCCGATCACCTCGATAAAGTACAGAGGGTTCCAGGGGGTATATCCGATAAAGCTCCTGTACGTCTCTAACATCCCCGTCATCCTCGTCTCAGCCCTCGGGGCGAACGTCACCTTCTTCGCGAGGCTGCTCGCGAACTACTCGTCAGCCAACCCTCCGTGGTGGCTGCATTATCTGGCCCAGTTCCCCTCGGCTAACTCCACCAGCGGGGCCCAGCCTATAGGCGGCCTGGTCTACTACGTCACCCCGCCGCAGTCGTTCCAGCAGACGCTCGCCGACCCCGTCCACTCCGTCATCTACCTGTTGTATCTCGTCGGGATGGCCGTGATATTCGCCAGGCTCTGGGTCGAGATAGGCGGGCTCAATCCACGGGCGGTAGCCAAGAACCTGATGGACGCGGACGTGCAGGTGCCCGGATTCAGGCGCTCTGGGCTGTCGATAGAGCAGATGCTGAACAGATACATCCCAACGCTGACCATCATAGGAGGCATCCTGATCGGGCTCATAGCAGGGGTCTCCGACCTGTTCGGCGTGTTCGGGACAGGGATAGGGATACTGCTCATGGTGGACATCATCCTTCAGTACTACCAGATGCTGCTGAAGGAGCAGGTGGAGGAGATATCCCCTGCGCTCGCCGGCCTCATAGGAGCAAGTTGAGAGATGAAGCTCCGCGCCGTGGTCGTGGGGATTCCGGGCGTCGGGAAGACGACGGTGGTAACGAAGCTCGTGTCAGGGTTCAAGGGCGCGAAGCTGGTGAACTTCGGGAGCCTGATGCTCGAAACCGGGATATCGATGAAGTTCGTCAAGCACAGGGACGAGCTCCGCAAGCTCCCAGTTGAGAAGCAGAAGAAGCTCCAGAAGGCGGCCGCTGCGAGGATAGCCACCATGAAGGAAAAGCTCGTCGTTGTGGACACGCATCTCTTCATCAGGACGCCGGAGGGGTTCTGGCCCGGCCTCCCCTTCGACGTGGTGAGGGCGATGAAGCCCACTCACCTGATCCTCGTCGAGGCTTCGCCGTACGAGATCGCTCAAAGGCGGGCCTCGGACTCCACCAGATATCGGGACGCGGCGACGCACGAAAGCCTGATGGAAGAGCTCTCCCTCGCGAGGAGCTTCCTGGCGACATCTTCGACTCTCACCGGAGCGCCCATGACCGTCGTCAAGAACACCCAGGGCTTGCAGGACGAAGTGGCCGAATCACTTGTCAAGATGCTGTCGGGAGCCAGCAAATGATCGCCATGAGCAAGGGGCACCAGACAGGCTCCGGGTCAGGCGGTAGCACCAGGATCATGACGTACGTCCTGATCGCGCTCATCGTCGTCCTCGTGGGATACTACGTGGTCCTCCCAGCCTTCACCCCGAAGGGGACGACCTCCGTAGGAGGGACTGGTTCGACGCCTTCCACCGTGATAGCGCTCAACCCCTCAACCGATATCTCCGGGGCTTCGGTCACCGTGACAGGGTCAGGGTTCCCAGCCAACGACAACGTCTCTATCACGTTCGACGGCACGGCGCTTCAGCTCACCAACGGCACGTCCGCGGGCGTGACCTACTGCAGGACGGGGCCGAGCGGTGCCCTCACCGCGTGCCTCTTCTGGATCCCGCAGAGTTCGAAGTCCGGGCCCCACCCGGTGGTTGCCACCGCGGGAGCGGTCTCCGCCCAGAAGACGTTCACCATCCCTCAGTACACCCCGCCCATATCCACGGTCCTCGTCACCCTCACTTCGGTCGGGCTCGGGACGGTCACCCAGCTCGTGACGAAGCGCATGGTGGACCTGAACGCGGAGCGCAAGATGAGGGCCGAGGTCAACGCCTTCAACAAGGAGAAGAGGGAGGCCACGCTAGCCAAAGACAAGGCGAAGCTCGACAAGCTCAAGAAGAGGGAGCTGCAGGTGCAGCAGGAGCAGTTCAAGGTCCAGAGGGCAAGGCTCAAGGTCACCGCCATCACTTTCGTCCCGCTGCTGGGCGTCTACTACCTGATGGCGACCTTCCTAGGAGGTTACGGGGTGATCGTCGCGTATACCCCGCTTCCGATCCCCTACTTCGCGGGGCTGACGCAGATAGCATCGGTCTATCAGGTGAGCCTCTTCTGGTGGTACTTCCTCAGCTCCTTCACGTTCTCCACGATGCTGGGCCGCCTCCTTCACACCACTCCATAGAGGGGCCCCTTGAAGGCGATAATCATCTCGGGGATGCCTGCCGTAGGAAAGACCACCGTTTCAAGGAAGGTCGCCGAAGCCCTTGGGACCCCCATGCTCGGGGGAGGAGACGTGCTCAAGGAGATGGCGGTGGAAGAAGGATACACCCCCGGAGGGGACGACTGGTGGGACAAGGGCGACGGGATGAAGTTCCTGCAGGAAAGGAAGCGCTCCTCTGACTTCGACAAGGAGGTGGACGCACGGCTGATCCAGAAGGCGAAGCGGGGAGACGTGGTGATAACCAGCTATCCTGTCCCATGGCTGACGAAGGACGGCGTCAAGGTCTGGCTGTCCGGGAGCGTGAAGAGCCGGGCCACCAGGATGTCGAAGAGGGACGGGATCTCCATCTCCAAGTGCAAGGAGATACTCTCTGTGAGGGACACCGAAAACTACAAGCTGTACAAGAAGATCTATGGAATCGAGTTCGGCACGGACCTCACTCCCTTCGATCTCGTGGTCGAGACCGACGCCATAGACGAAGCCAGGGTGGCAGACATCGTGATCCACTTCCTCAAGAGCAGAAGTGACTGAAGTGGTCTCCCAGAAGATGGTGGTCCTCGACGAAGAGGTCACTGACCCAACCCACGGCTCCGCTCCGAGGTCCCGTCCGGTGCAGTCTTACCTGGAGTACGGCCTCATACCTCTGGACAAGCCGAGGGGACCCACCAGCCACGAGGTCGTCGCCTGGACCCGCAGGCTTGTCGGGATGGAGAAAGCCGGCCACAGCGGGACCCTGGACCCTCCAGTTTCGGGCCTTCTCCCGATCGGGCTCGGACAGTCCACCAGGGCGCTGAGCCTTCTGCTGATGTTCCCGAAGGAGTATCGCGGCGTGATGAGGATCCACTCTTCTGTACCGAGAAAGCAGTTCGACTCGATCACGAAGGAGTTCACAGGGGAGATCTTCCAGCGCCCGCCCCAGCGCTCTTCAGTAAGCAGGCAGACAAGGAGCAGGGCGATCTACGAGCTCGAGATAACCGAGTCACAGGGAAACCTGTTCCTGTTCAGGGTCGTCTGCCAGTCGGGCACGTACATCAGGAAGCTCGTGTATGACATCGGAGAGGTCCTCGGGGTGGGGGCCACCATGGTCGAGCTTCGAAGGACGCGCGTAGGTCCGCTTGTAGAAGAGAACGGCCTGGTCACTCTGCACCAGCTGAGCGACGCCATGTTCAGGCTGAAGGCGGGGGACGAGGAGCCGCTGAGGAAGTCCATCCTCCCGATAGAGGAGTGCCTGGGGAACATACCGAAGATCGTGGTAAGGGACTCGGCCGTGGACGCCATCTGCCATGGGGCAAGGCTAGGGATTCCAGGGATACTCGCGGTGTCCGAGGGGGTCAACAAGGACGACACGCTCGCATTGATGAGCTCGAAGAACGAGCTGATCGCCATAGGAAAGGCTCTGATGCCCACCGCTGAGATCCAGGCGCATAAGAAAGGGCTGGCTTCCACCACTGAAAGGGTCGTGATGAAGAGCGGCACGTATCCCCGGATGTGGAAGACGCACGCGAAGCCTGCTGCGGAAGCCGGCGTGAAAAAGTCGGGTTGAGGTTTTAAACGACCGGAGCCAGGCCTTCGAACGCCGGGATCGCCTAATCTGGTAGGGCGCAGAAGTGCAACTGCGTAGGCCTGGAAACCAAAAAAGGGAGACAGCCTGTTTCCTGAAAAGGAATTCAGGGTTCAAATCCCTGTCCCGGCGTCTACTCCAAAAACGCTATAAACTGACGAAAGAAGTCTCCGTCAAGTGAAGGATTCCGCATCCGACCTCCGGGTGGGCCTCACTTTCGACGACGTCCTCCTTGTGCCAAAGTTCTCCGACGTGAAATCGCGCAGGGACGCAGACACGAGGACCTACTTCTCACGCGGGATAAGGCTCAGCGTCCCCATCGTGAGCGCTAACATGGATACCGTGACCGAGTCTACCATGGCGATCGCTCTAGCGCGCCTCGGGGGGATAGGGGTGATACACAGGTTCCTCACCATCGAAGAGCAGGTGTCCGAAGTCCTGAAAGTGAAGAGGTCGGAGGGGGTCGTGATAGAGGACCCGATCACCCTCGGTCCCGAGGCCACGGTGGGACAGGCGCTGGGGATCATCAAGGACAGGGAGGTCGGCGGGATCGTGATAGTGGACGGCTCGAAGAAGGTGTTGGGGCTGGTCACGAGGCGGGACATGACCCTGGAGGACAGCATGAGCCGTAAAGTGAAGGAGGTCATGACCCCCCGTTCCAAGCTGGTGGTGGCCGGGAAGGGAGTCTCTATGGACAAGGCGAAAGAGATGCTGCACGCCAACAAGATCGAGAAGCTCCCGCTCCTAGATGCAAAGGGGAGGCTCGCGGGGCTCGTCACCTCGAAAGACATCATGAAGAGGAAGGAGTTCCCAAACGCCACCAAGGACTCGAAGGGGCGCCTCAGGGTGGCGGCGGCCGTCGGCGTGAAAGGAGACCACCTGGAGCGCTCGAGGAGGCTGCTGGACGCGGGGGCGGACGCCCTCGTGGTGGACATCGCGCACGGACACTCTGCCTACGCGATCGAAACATTGAGGGGGATCAAGAGGGAGCTCGGAGAAGTGGAAGTCGTGGCGGGGAACGTCGCGACGGCGAAGGGCGCCCAGGACCTGATCAGAGCAGGGGCCGACGCCGTCAAGGTGGGGGTCGGTTCGGGGAGCATCTGCGTCACCAGGGTGGTCACCGGGTCCGGGGTCCCGCAGCTCACTGCCATACTTGACAGCGCCGCGGGGGCGGCGGACAGCGGGGTGCCGATCATCGGGGACGGCGGGGTCAGGAACCCGGGGGACGTCACCAAGGCGATCGCGGCGGGTGCGTCCACCGTCATGATAGGGAGCCTCTTCGCAGGGACAGAAGAGAGCCCCGGCCCGACCATCCTGAGAGAGGGGGTCAGGTACAAGCTTACGAGGGGGATGGCTTCTCTCGCCGCGACCGTCGACAGGAGGGTCAGGGAGACGAAGACCGCCGGCCCGAAGGAAGACGAGGTGATCGAAGAGGTGATCGAGGAGAGCGTCCCCGAGGGCGTCGAGGGCCTGATCCCGTACAAAGGTAAGGTGGAAGAGGTTGTCAGGCAGCTGGTGGGGGGCCTCAGGTCAGGGATGAGCTACTCGGGGGCGCACGACCTGGCCGAGCTGAGGAAGAAGTCAGAGTTCATGCGGATCACTTCGGCAGGGCACAAAGAGAGCCTTCCTCACGACATCCAGAAGGTGGTCTGACACGGCTAACCTTTCGGTAGTCGGCCTGCAATGGGGGGATGAAGGCAAGGGCAAGATAGTCGACTATCTCTCCGGAGGGTTCGAAGCTGTGGCCAGGTTCAACGGCGGGAGCAACGCCGGGCACACCGTCGTCTTAGGAGACAGCAGGCACACGTTCCACCTCATCCCCTCAGGGGCGCTGAAGGGGAAGCAGCTCCTCATCGGGGCAGGGGTCGCCGTAGACCCGGCTGTGCTGAGCGAGGAACTCTCAATGCTTCCAGGAGAGGCCAGGTCCAGGGTCACCGTGGACGCCAGATGCAGCCTGGTGACCCCGTTGGACAAGGAGCTCGACGCGAGGCTCGAGGAGGAGCGCGGGGCGTCCGCGATAGGCACCACGAGGCGAGGGATCGGCCCGTCCTACGGGCTGCGCGCGCTTCGGTTGAGCCCAAGGGTCAGCGACGTGATCGGTGGCTTCGACTACGGCCCGCTTTCAGGCTTCTACAGGAAGTTCTCCTTGGACCCCGCCGGGCTGCAGGCCTGGGGGGCAGAGGCGAAGGCGCTCCTCGAAGGGATCGCAGGCGACGCTGGAGAGAGGGTGAGGGAGATATCCGACAGAGGCGGTAACGTCCTGTTCGAGACCGCGCAGGGGACCCTGCTGGACCTCTTGCACGGGACGTATCCCTTCGTGACCGCCACCCACACTACCGCGAGCTACATCCCAGCAGGGTTGGGCATCTCTCCAAGCCTGGCCGGTGAGTCGCTGGGAGTGATGAAGTGCTACACCACGAGGGTGGGGAGCGGCCCCTTCCCAAGCGAGGCCGAGGGGCCCCTTGCCGAGAAGATCAGGAGACTTGGGAACGAATACGGCGCGACGACGGGGAGGCCCAGGAGGGTGGGGTGGCTCGACCTGGTCTCGCTGAGATATGCCCTGGACCTCAACGGGGCGAAGCAGGTCGCCGTTTCGAAGCTCGACGTCCTGTCCAAGGTCGACGAGTTCAGGGTGTGCACAGCCTACAAGCTAGACGGCAGCGAAGTCACCAGGTTCGAGGCCGCCGCCGACCGCCTCGCTGACGTGGAGCCCGTCTTCGAGTCTCCCCTGTCCTTGCACGGGGCAGTCTTCGACGGCTCGCTCCCCTCCGAGGGCAAGGCGCTGATCCGATACCTGGAGGAAAGCCTCAGGGTGAAGGTGAAGGTCGTTTCTTACGGGGAAGAGAGGACCAAGACCATTGAGCTATGACAGCATCTCCCCCATAGACGGGAGGTATCGGTCTGAGGCCGAACCGCTGGCGGGGTACTTCAGCGACCGTGCGCTGATGGGAGCCAGGGTCAGGGTGGAACTGGGCTACCTGGGCCTCCTGGTGAAGCTCCGCATCGCTCCGAAGGGGAGGGTACCAAAATTGCCGGCGGACATGGCCGAGATCGAGAGGCTCGAGGAGAAGCTCGGCCACGACGTGAAGGCCGTCGAGGTTTACGTCCGAGACTCGCTGGCGAGCTCAGGGTCCCAGGCGCTTGCCCCCTTCGTCCACTTGGGGTTGACCAGCGAGGACACGAACAGCCTGGCGCACGCCATCCTGCTGAAAGACGCTTTGCGGAAAGTGATGGTCCCGGCCTACTCTTCGCTGGCGGAGAAGGTCGCGAAGCTCGCCAGCAGGGAGGCGTCTACCGCCATGGCGGCGAGGACCCACGGGAGGCCCGCCGTCCCCACGACCTTCGGGAAGGAGATGGCGGTGTTCGCCGTGAGGATAGCCGAAAGGACTTCTCGTCTCAGGGGGTTGACCCCAATGGCCAAGTTTTCTGGGGCTGTAGGGACATACGCCTCCTTCGGCGCGATGGGGGGCCGGAACTGGCCCGAGGCGCTTTCGACGTTCGTAAGAGGCTTCGGAGTCGAACCAGCCGCCTACTCGACCCAGGTCGTCCCCGGGGAGAGGCTGTCTGACATCCTACACCACATCATAAATCTCAACCAGCTGATGTCTTCCCTGGCCAGGGATCTCTGGTTCTATCAGACCCTCGACTTCCTGCACTTCCTCCGCCCGGGCAAGGTAAGCTCGTCCACGATGCCCCAGAAGGAAAACCCGATCGACATCGAGAACGCGGAAGGGCAGGCCGAGATATCGACCTCGCTGCTCTTGACCCTCGCTTACAAGCTTCAGCAGACGAGGATGCAGAGAGACCTCTCAGACTCGGTGCTCCGGAGGATGGTCGGTCAGTCGCTCGCCCACTCCCTGGTCGCGTGCAACAGGATCCTGCGCTCGCTCGGGTCCGTCACGGTCGAACGCGAGATCATGCTCGAAGACCTGAGGGCGCATCCGGAAGTCCTCGCCGAACGGGCGCAGATACTCAAGCGGCTCCAAGGCGACGCCAGGGGATACGAAAAAGTCAGGGAGTCAATCGGCAAGGGGCGCTACGTGGCCGACTCCGACCCGCTCGGGTACCTTGGGGAGTCGGTGAGGCTCGCCAAGGAGTCCCCCCTGGCGGTCCGGAAAGCGCTCCGCGCCAGCTAGCTGCTGAAGACCCAGGACAGGTCTGGCGGATAGCTCCTGACCTTCGCCTTCTCGCTCAGGGCGTGGGCGACGATGGGCAGCGCCAGCGTGATGTCGGCGTAGAGGGTCGCCTTCTTCGCGTCCGACTTTATCTTTCCCCAGCTGATCGCCTCTTCAAGCGTGCACCCTGACAGGCCTCCCCACTGCGGGCTGTCTGCGGTGATCTGGATGGCGAACTCGTGGGGGGTCTCTTCCTCTCCTCCCTTCGAGAGCGACTTGATTATGGTCGACAGCTGGATCGTGTCCTTCGGGACCCCTCCGCCGAGGTAGACCACGCCCGTCCTCTTCGTCTTCTCCGCGATCTGGGCGAGCTCTTCCATGTCCTTCGTCTGGTCCAGCCTGATCATCTTGCCCTTCTCGCGCCTCAATAGGCTCAGCGCGACCCCGTATCCGCTGTCTATGAGGCCGGGGGAGTACATCGGGACCTTCGCCCTGTGCGCGGCCGCGACGATGCTGTCGATCCCCTTCTTGTTCAGGAATGCCCCGAACTGGTAGAGGAACTCCCTCGTGGAGTATACCTTCTTCGGGTCCAGGGTGTCCGCGAACGCGTAGATCGTCCTTTCCAGCTTCCTGTACTCCATCTCGTCTGCGTACACGTCGTAGAACCTGTCTATCTTCATCTTCAGGAGCGCTTCGTCATCCGCCAGCCATGTCCCCTGGTAGTAGTGGTAACCGAGCGCCTCCAGTATGTCCTCAGAGATGTTGGCTCCGGTGCTCACCACGACGTCTACGTACCTCTTCTCTACGAGCCACCTGATGATCTTCCACTGCCCTGTGGTGCTCAGAGACCCGGTCAGCCCAAGGAAGACAGTGAGGCCCTTCGCTTTCGCCATCTCGCTCCAGATCTTAGCCACCTCGCCGAGCTTCTTCCCCTGAAACCCCGTCTGGGACATCTCGTCGAGCAGCCCCGATATGCTCTTGCTTCCGACCTCTATCGTCGCGACCGGTTTTGACAGCACTTCCTTCTTTGATACCACGGCGGGGCGTCTGCAGGGTTCACTTAATTATTTTTTGAGGACGTTGCTGTACGGTCATTTGACCGTCACAGACTTCGCGAGGTTCCGCGGATAGTCCGGGTCGTTCCTCTTCGCGACGGACATCCGATACGCGAGGAGCTGGAGAGGTATCGCCTCCACGATGGGGGTGGACTTGGGCGAGACCTTGGGGATCTGGATGTAGTGCTTGTAGACCTGGTCTCTCACGTCTGAGATCCCGATGACGTCGGCCCCCCTCGCGCTGAGCTCCTCGGCGTTGGACAACGACTCCGCGTGGTTGGGGCCGCTCGGGTTGATGAACACGACCGGCGTCCCCTTCTCGATCAGCGCCAGCGTCCCATGCTTGAGCTCGCTCGCGGGCATCCCTTCCGCGTGGATGTACGACAGCTCCTTCAGCTTGAGGGCGCCCTCCATCGCGACGGGGCTCTCATACCCCCTCGCCACGAAGTAGAAGTCTGGTCTGTCCCTGTACTCGCGGACCAGCTCCTGGACCTGGCCGTCGCACTTCAGCGCGTCTGCGACCGCCTCGGAGAGCTCCTCGAGCCGGTCGGGCTTCTTCTTCCCCAGGACTGCGTCTACGACGAGGTTCGCCACCACGACCTGCGCGGTGAAGCTCTTGGTAGCAGCGACGCCCACCTCCGGCCCGCAGTTGAGGAGCAGGGTTACGTCGCTTTCCCTGGCCAGGGATGATCCGGCCGCGTTAACGATAGAATACGCCTTGGCCCCGTGCTTCTTCGCTTCTCTCACGGCCTCCATGACGTCAGCGGTCTCTCCGCTCTGCGAGAGGGCCACCACTACGGAGCCCTTACCGAGGAATTCGGTGTGCTCCTTGAGCTCTCCCGCGACCACGACGTCGGCCCTGATGCGCGCTTCCTTGCTCAGCCTGAACTTCATAAGCAGCCCCGCGTGGTACGAGGTCCCCGACGCCGTGATGAAGAGCGACTTGGCCCTCTTGATGGCCCTGGCGAACTCCGCCACCTTGTAGGGGTCTTGGACCGAAGCGGCGACTATCGTCTTCGGCTGCTCGTTGATCTCCTTGAGGGTGTAGTGAGCGTAGTCGCTCTTCGTTACGTCAGAGAGCTCCCACGCGACTTGATTCGGATCCCGCCTTACCTCCCTGCCGTCCGGCCCTATGATCTTGACCTCTTCTTTGGTGATCTGGACCACCTCGTAGTTGTCCAGGAAGATCGTGCGGTCGGTGTGACCGATGAAAGCGAGGACGTCACTCGCAAGGAACATCTTCCCCTTCCCCACCCCGACAATCAGAGGGGCGTCTTTGCGCGCCCCTGTCATCACGTCGGGGCGGTCCTGGAACATGACGACTATCGCGTACTGCCCTTTCAGCTTCTTCACCGCGGCCTGTGTGGCCCTCAGCGGATTCTTCGTCCGCTTGTATTCGTCCTCGACGATGTGAGATATGACTTCGGTGTCCGTTTCGCTCTTGAACCTATGCCCCTTGGCGATCAGCGCTTTCTTCAGAGGTATGTAGTTCTCGATGATCCCGTTATGGATGACGGCCACCTGCTCCTTGCAGGAAGCGTGAGGGTGTGCGTTAGCGTTGGTGACCCCTCCATGGGTCGCCCATCTCGTGTGCGCCATGCCTACGGTCCCTGACATCGCCGACATCTTACGAGCTTCCTCGATGTCTTTGACCCTCCCGACTCCCTTCTTCACCCCGAGCTTCCCGCGGCTGATGGTAGCCATGCCGGCGGAATCATACCCCCTATACTCGACCCGGACGAGCCCATCCAGAAGGAGCGCCGCGACAGGCTCTTCGGCCACGCACCCGATGATCCCGCACATACGGTCGGCGAGGCCCGGTCTTCCTTTAAACCCCGCAAAACGTTCTGCTGTTGCATTCAAAAGAGGATGTGCATGGTCGCATCACGAAGTCGCCTGCTCCCTGGTGACCATGCAAAGCCGTTTATGTAGGGTCCTGGCATACCCCTGCGATGACGCGGGAAAAGATACTGTACGACCCCAAGTCCAAAGCGGGGGTCGCGAAGAGGGTCCTGGTCTCCGACAAGCCCGACGGGTTCCGCCCCGCCTCCGGGAGGCTGGGCCAGAAGATACTCGCTCTCCTCTCCTCCGGCCCGAAATATCCCGCGGAGATGGCGAGGTCGCTAGGCACCCACCACCAGACGGTGTACTATCATATCGGGCGCCTGGAGAAGGCCGGGCTGATAACCAGGGTGAGGAGCGAGCAGATCAGGGGAGGGGAGGCGAACCTGTTCGCGCTGGCGTCTGACGGCTACGCGGTAGAGTTCCCAGTCAAGGGGGAGCCTCTGCCCACGCTGAGGTCCTCCGGACGGTCAAAAGCCCTGGGCAACTTCTTCGAAGAGTTCTTCGAAGACGGGGAGTTCGAAGGATGGGTCGTGGTAGGCTCGCCCATGCAGCACGGCGCAGGCGGGACCCAGGCGCGCGACGGGCACTACGCGGTCCAGCTGGGGTTCGCGCTGGGGCAGTTCGTAAACCTCCCTGAAAAGTTCCCGGTCAAGCTGGACGTGGACCTCAGGGCGGAGAAGCTGCTATCGTCCAACCTGATAGTGGTGGGCGGACCGAGGAACAACGTGGTGGCCGAGGAGCTCAACCCCCACCTTCCGTTCAAGTTCAGCAAGGGCGGATTCTGGGGTGCCATCGTCGACAGCGAAGGAAAGTCCTACACATCAGAGCTTGACTCGCTTGTGGTCAAAGCGCAGAACCCCTGGGACCCTACGAAGACGTGCGTGTTGATAGCGGGGCTGACAGGCGCGGGGACCAAGGCCGCCATAATCGGCGTGTGCAACCAGGCCGACAGCATCTTCGAGAGATACAGGTCCGGAACGTACGCTGCGGTGCTGCGCGGCGTCGACAAAGACGGAGACGGAAAGGTAGACTCGGCTGAACTGCTGAAGAGGCTCTGAAGCCTACGCCCTGCGCCCTCTGCGTCCGCCCTTCTTCCTGGTGGTGTCGTGAGGGATGGGGGTGGCGTCCTCGATCCTGCCGATCTTGAACCCGGCCCTAGCGATGGCGCGGATGGCAGCCTGAGCCCCGGGGCCTGGGGTCCTTGGCCCCGTGCCTCCGACCGCTCTGACCTTGATGTGAACCGCAGTTATCCCCTTACCCTTGGCTACGTCCGAGGCAGCCGATGCGCTCCTCATCGCCGCGTAGGGGGACGACTCGAATCTGTCAGCCTTCACGTGCCTTCCTCCGGACGAGAACGCTATGGTCTCGGCACCGGTAAGGTCGGTGATGTGCACTATGGTGTTGTTGTACGAGGAGTAGATGTGGCAGACGCCCCACTTGTCGGAAAGAACTTCTTCCTCTGACATCTATCTCACTTCGCTTCGGCCGCCGCGGCCTGGGGCTC
Source organism: archaeon (assembly GCA_021823325.1). GTDB lineage: Archaea > Thermoproteota > Nitrososphaeria > Nitrososphaerales > Gagatemarchaeaceae > UBA183. The sequence continues at coordinate 49,105 of JAKAOG010000004.1, read as the reverse complement.
CGGCTTCGCCTCTGGTGCCTGCTCCTTGACCGCAGGGCCCCCTACCAGGCTGATGGTCGCTTCATCCTTGCTACCGACTTCATATCCCGGCACTGTGATCACCCTCCCGCCGACAGAGACGTGGCCATGGACGATCAGCTGCCTCGCGTGAAGCGGAGACAGCGACATCCCCTTCTTGAACACCATGGACTGCAGCCTCCTTGCCAGCATGTCTTCAACGGTAAGGCTGAGAATGTCGTCAAGAGACGACTCTTCCCTGATGAGCCCCTTCCTCCTCAGACTGTCCAGCAGCTTCTTCTCTTCGCGCAGCCTCACTGCCTGAGTGGCCGCCAGCAATGTCCTGGCCTGCTTCCTGACCGAGCTGAGCTGGGTCTGGGTCTTCCAGAGCTCTCTCTTGTTCCTGAGCCCGAACGTTCCGAGCAGATAGAGCTCCTGTGCGAGCTGGTCCGTTCTCCATGGGCTCCTCGGCCTGTTGTATTGCTTCCTTGACTTCTTCGGGTCTCCCAATCTACTTCTCCTCCTTCTTGGTAGCTGCCTCCTTAGCGGCCGCTACGAGCGTAGCCTTCCTCACTCCGACAGTCCTTCCCTTCCTTCCTGTGGTCCTCGTCCTCTGGCCCCTTACCTTCAGCCCTAGCCCGTGTCTGATCCCCTTCCAGCTCTGGATGTTCCTCTCGTCTTCGATGTCGTTCTTCTGTACAAAATCAAGGTCGGCGCCCAGGAGCTGCTTCGCATCACCTGTCTCCGGGTCGTTCCGTCTGTTGTAGAACCACGTCGGGAGCGAAGATTTCGCCGTGTTTTGTATCGCGCTTTCGATCTCTTTTACCTGCTCCTCTGTGAGCGTTCCCAGCCTCACCCTCGGGTCCAGGCTCAGCCTCGTGGTGATCACGTTTGCAAAGTTGTAACCGACTCCCTTCAGGTCTGACAGGGCCACTATGAGCTTCTTGCCGCCTTCGAGGTCTCTTCCCGAGATCCTCACAAGGTGCCTGAATTCCTGGGCGTCCGACATGTTCTGGGCCTGCCCACGGCCCTTCGGATATAAGTCTTGAACGCTCTCATGTAAAAAAACCGCCCCTGACATCCGCTACAAACTCTGGTTTCACCAACAAAACCTTTTAACCCGAAAGAAAAGCCGACCTCAAAACGCGACGTCTCATGAGAGCAAGTTTCGCACGAGTCGGTGGAGTCATTGGTTGAGGTAAAGGCGCTGCAAGAAAGCGGCAACACCGTCTCGCTCCAGCTCGAAGGGATCGACAGGTCGTACGCCAACGCCGTGCGCAGGTTCTGCATTTCGGAGGTCCCCTCCATGGCGATCGACGACGTCGTGATACTCGAGAACTCTTCTGTCCTGTACGACGAGATCCTGGCGCACAGACTCGGCATGGTCCCGATCAAGACCGATCTGGAAAGATACAACCTCCCCGAGGAGTGCGACTGCGGGAACCCCCTCGGCTGTCACAAGTGCCGCGTCCTCTTTGTGCTGGATGCGAAGGGGAAGGACAAGGTTTCTACCGTCACCTCGGGGGACCTGGTCTCCGAGGACAGAGAGGTCAGACCGGTCAGCGAGACGATACCTCTGGTCAAACTGGCGGCCGGCCAGTCTGTGAAGCTCGAAGCTTACGCCCGTCTTGGGCGGGGGAAGGAGCATGCGAAGTGGCAGCCGTGCACCGTCGCTACCTTGACCGATGGGAAGAAGGAGGGCGTTTTCGTGCTTACAGTCGAGTCTGCGGGCGGGCTCCCTGCGAAGCAGATCGTGCTAAAGGCGATAGAGCTCCTCGAGAAGAAGCTCAAGGACATCCAGGTAGCTGTGGGCGGCTCTTCATGACCGCATCGAACCCAGTCCTGAGAAGCGCCGCGGTGATGCTGGAGAGGACCGCGAAGAAAGAGAAGGCTCCGATCTGGGACGAAGCCTCGAGGATGCTTTCGGCTGACACGAAGAACAGGGTGGAAGTGAATCTTGGAAGGATATCGAGGATAGCCCAGGAAGGGCACCCCCTGTTCGTCCCTGGCAAGGTGCTCGGGACGGGGGTCGTCGACAAGAAGCTCGTGATAGGCGCATTCTCGTTCTCAGAGTCGGCGAAGTCGAAGCTCCAGTCTGCAGGCGGCTCGGCCCTGACGGTCCAAGAGTTCCTGAAGAAGTATCCGAAGGGAAGCGGAGTCCAGCTTGTCAAGTAGCGAGACCGTCTATGTCGACGCGTCCAATCAGATCGCGGGGAGGCTGTCGTCCAACGTCGCGAAGCTCCTCCTGACCGGAAAGAGGGTCATAGTGGTCAACGCGGAGAAGGCGCTGATATCTGGGTCGAGGACGTCTGTCGTCAACCAGTGGAAGGAGAGGCTAGAGCTGGGCAGCAAGGTAAATCCGATCTACGGCCCCATACATCCTAGGAGGCCAGACAACATCCTCAGAAGGATGGTCAGAGGCATGGTCCCTAGGAAGAAGCCGAAGGGCGCATCTGCGATGAAGAGGCTCAGAGTCTACATCGGGGTCCCAGCGGGGATAGAAGGGTCGAAGCTCTCGAAGTTCGACGACGCGGCAGCGACGCGACCCATCCCGGTATACGTAACCATGGGAGACCTCTCGAAGAGCCTCGGGTGGAATGACTAGCCATGCCTAGCCAGACGACCAAGGTCCAGGCGAAGAAGCCGCCGAAGCTCTACTCGGGGGCAAGGAAGACCGCGAGGGCGACAGCCGCGATAACCGCTGGAGCGGGAAGGATCAGAGTCAACGGGACGCCGGTCGAGCTGTGGGAACCAGAGCCGGCGAGGCTGCACCTGCTGGGGCCGGTGCAGGTGGTGGGTGAGCTGCGCGAGAAGTATGACCTCGACGTCAGAGTGGGTGGCGGGGGGTTCATGGGGCAAGCCGACGCCGCGGCCATGGCGATAGCGCGCGCTTACGTAGACCAGGTGAGAGGGGGCGAAGTAAGGGAGAAGCTCAATGCATACAATAAATACCTGCTATCGGGCGACCCGCGACAAGCTGAGCCCAAGAAATTCGGAGGTCCAGGCGCCCGCAGAAAGAGGCAGAAGTCATACAGGTAGATTGCCATGATGATACCAATACGGTGTTTTACGTGCGGCAACCTGATCGGGGACAAGTTCGCCCCGTTCCAGTCCAGGGTGAAGGGGGGAGAGGACCCGGGGAAGGTCCTCGACGACCTCGGTCTCAAGAGGTACTGTTGCCGTAGGATGCTGATCTCTTCCGTGGATGTCATCGACCAGGTTCTGCCCTTCTACAGCAGGAAGGCAGAGCCGTAGTCGAAGGTAAGCGACATGTCAGAGTTCGACGATGACGAGGCAGGCTCCGCCGACAAACTGGTCGCGCCAGGCTTCTCGGAGAAGGCTCTCCTGGCCACTGGGATACGCATCGGGACGCCTGTGAGGACGAAGACGATGGAGCAGTTCACCGCCCGGCCGAGGCCCGACGGGTTGCACATGATCGACTATCTGAAGACGCTGCAGAGGATAGACGTCGCCGGGAAGTTCATCGCCTCGACAGGGGCGAAGAACACCGTGGTCTACACCAGCAGGGAGCACGGCTCAAAAGCGGTGGAGAAGTTCTGCGAGATAACCGGCGCGATGAAGAGGATCGGGCGGTTCATGCCCGGGACGTTCACCAATCCTCTCTACCCGGGCCATCTCGACGCGGAGCTCGTGGTGGTGGCGGACCCCATGTCAGACATGCAGGCGATGGTTGAGGCGGGGAAGCTGGGGGTGCCGGTGATAGCGGTCTGCGACACGGACAACGTGACGGACGACATCGACCTGGTGATCCCAGGAAACAACAGGGGACGCAAGGCCATAGCCGCGATATTCTGGCTCCTCGCAAGGGCCACTCTGGTCCACGGGGGCCAGCTGGCTGAAGATCAGCCGCTGAACGCGAGCATCGAAGACTTCGAGACCAAAGCCGAGGAAGAGCCGAAGACCGAAGGCTTCGAGGAACGCATATCTGAAAGGCGCGAATAGCGCCCCAGGATGTCCGTCAGGAAGGCCGCGGTAGCAGGGCAGTTCTATCCTTCAGACCCCGAGGAGCTGTCTGAGCTCATAGACGGCTGTTATCTCCACCCTCTCGGTCCGGGGGCTGAACCTCCCGCGAAGGAGACCAGCGCCGACTATGTCGCCGTCGTATGTCCGCACGCCGGCTACATCTATTCGGGGCCGGTGGCGGCTCACTCCTACCTCCATGTCTCTTCGATGCGAAACCCGGACCTCATCGTGGTCGTGGCGCCAAACCACTATGGCATCGGAAGCGGCGTTTCGACCTTCAGCGAAGGGGAGTGGGAGACCCCCCTGGGACGGATGCGCGTGGACCAGAGGGCGTCCAGGATGCTCACGGAGCTCAGCGACATCGTCTCAATCGATCCTGGCGCTCACAGGCTGGAACATTCGCTTGAGGTGCAGCTTCCATTCCTTCAGAAGATCTACGGCTCCAAAGTGCCCTTCCTCCCAGTGTCGCTGGCCTTCCAGGATGAGGAGACCACGTCTGCGCTGGCGCGCGCCCTCACCGGAACGGTGAAGGGAAGGAGGGCGGTCCTGATAGCTTCGTCTGACCTCACTCACTATGAAACCGCGTCAGCGGCCAAGGAGAAGGACACCGCACTTTTGCAGCAGGTCCTCAAGATGGACGTCAAGGGATTCTACTCGACCCTCGAAAGGCTAGAGGTGACCGCATGCGGTTACGGGGCGATTTCGACGGTGCTGCAGGCTGCCAGGGCGCTTGGGCTGGAGAAACCAGAGCTGCTCAGGTACGCCACAAGCGGGGAGACTACCGGAGACAACCTTCAAGTCGTAGGCTATAGCGCCCTGCGTTTCGTATAGCATGAGAGCGGTCGCAGAGGCTCCGTCCAAGGTCATAGTCACAGGGGAGCACTTCGTCGTCCACGGAGCCTGGGCGCTCGCGGCGGCCCTCCCCCGAAAGGTGCGCGTGGAGGTCTCTGGGGCGTCCGCCTACGCCGTAATCTCCGACAGGCTCCCCGGGCGCTCTCTCGACCTCGCGCCTCTCGGCCGGGTCATAGATGCGATTGGAAGAGAGTACTCTGTCAGCACTTCTGTCAGGGTCAAGGTCAGATCGGAGGTGCCGGAAGGGGCCGGTCTAGGGTCCTCCGCGTCGACGATGGTCGCGCTGGCGTCGGCGTTCGCGAAGTTCCACTCCATCAGGCTGGGGCTCGACGAGGTCATCGAGTTCTCAATGACAGGGGAAAGGGAGGTGCACGGCAAGCCCTCAGGCATAGACCCCACCATCTGCGCCATCGGAGGGGTCGTGCTGTTCAGGCCCGGTTCCAGGCCGAGGAAAGTCCGCCTCCGCGGGCGGCGCAGCGTCATCGTCTCCTTTTCGGGGGTCAACAGAAGCACACGGGGTCAGATTGGGAGGGTCTCGCAGACCCGAGAAGAGCATCCATGGATGTTCGGAAGGCTGACCGAGTCGATAAGCAGGCTCAGTCTCTCGGCAAGCGAGATGCTGGTGCGGGGGGACCTGGAGGGGCTGGGGGGGCTCCTCGCGATCGACCAGGCGGCGCTGGACTCCGTGGGGGTGTCAAACGACGCTTTGGACTCGATGGTCGACCTCATGGTCTCGCTCGGGTGCTACGGGGCCAAGCTCACGGGGGGCGGCGGAGGAGGGAGCGTGGTCGGGGTGGCGCCTAAGGCAAAGGAAAAAAGCATTGTTTCGGGGCTTTCGGCGCGAGGATATGAGACGTTCACAGCGGATCTGCCAACGGAGGGAGTAAAGAGCTGGCTAGAACGATAGTCGCGAAGCTCGGCGGCTCGGTCATAACCGACAAGTCGAAGCCGTTTTCATACCGCCCCGACGTCGTTTCCGCGCTCTCTGAGGAGATCGCATCGTCGGACCAGAAGGTCGTAGTGGTCCACGGTGGAGGCTCCTTCGGGCATGTGGTCGCCAAGCAGCACGGCATAGGCACCGACGCCGGCGAAGCTCCGGCGAACGGCGTGGCACAGACCAGGGGCGCCATGTATGAGCTGAACAGGCTCGTCTGCAAGACGATGCTCGAATTCAAACTGAACCCATACCCGTTCTCCCCATACGACGCCGTCAGCAAGGCCGGGGCGGCCCCGCTCTCGACCTGGCTGAGGGGGCTCCTCAAGGAGGGGCTCACCCCTGTCACCTTCGGCGACGTAAGCCTCACCCCAGGAGGGTTCAAGGTGATCTCCGGCGACGTGATCGTCCAGGAGCTGGCAAAGGTGATGGAGCCGGAGAGGTGCGTGTTCGCCCTCGACGTGGACGGGGTCTACGAAGAGAACAGCAGGGTGATCATCCCTGAGCTCACCCCCTCAAAGATCAAGAGGATGAAGGTCCAGAGCGGGGACGACGCCACAGGGGGGATGAAGCTGAAGCTCGACGCCGCGGCCAAGATCGCTGCCGGTGGGACGAAGGTGTGCTTCGTCTCAGGGTACCGCAGGAACGAGTTCTCGAAGGCTCTGAAGGGCCTTGACTTCTACGGGACTGTGGTCCGTACCTAGGCACGGTGGATGACGGCCATGTCCGCGCTCCAGGACGAGATGAAGCGGGTGAAAGAGCGGGTAGACAGGGTGATACTCGACGAGCTCCTTCCCAAAGCCAGCCCCGTCAAAGAGGTCGACCTTCTATACAAGATGATGAGGGACTATCCGGGACGCCCGGCCAAGGGGATGCGCCCGTTCCTCTGCGTCTCTGCGTGCAAGGCTGCAGGGGGGAAGGAGGACGACGCGATTCTCACCGCGGCGTGCATCGAACTCTTCCAGAACTGGATTCTGATCCACGACGACATTGAGGACGGGTCAGAGCTGAGGAGGGGGTTCCCCGCCCTGCACAGGGCATACGGAGAGGGGCTCGCGCTCAACGCCGGGGACGCGCTCCACGCGCGCACCTGGGAGGCGCTCCTGCAGAACAGGAGGAGGCTGGGGATGCCGAAGACCTTTGCGGTCCTCCAAGAGTTCTCGAAAATGGTGAACGAGACGACCGAAGGGCAGCACATGGAACTGGGGTGGGTGACCCACAAGAGGTGGGACCTCACGGAGAAGGACTACTACGAGATGTGCACCCGCAAGACCTCCTGGTACACGGTGGCCAGCCCCTGCAGGCTCGGGGCCATCGTCGCAGGTGCGAGACCAGGAGTCCTTGACGCCCTGAAAGAGTTCGGCGTCGGCCTCGGGGTCGCCTTTCAGATCCAGGACGACTCCCTGAACCTCGTCGGAGACCAGAAGAAGTACGGCAAGGCGAAGTCCGACGACCTCCTCGAGGGCAAGAGGACCCTGATGCTCCTCAGGCTATTGGAAGTGGCTAGCCAGAGCGAGAAGGACCGGGTGATAGCGATAATGAACAAGGACAGGCCAAAGAAGACGGAGGCTGACGTCTCCTTCGTCCTCTCGATGATGGACCAATACGACACCATCGGCTACGCCAGGAAGCGCGCGGCAGAGCTCCTGAAGGAGGCGCTGGTCACTCTGAAGAAGATCAGGTTCCGAGGGGACGCGGAGTCGCGGGCCGACCTCGCAGCCTTCGCAAAGTTCGCAGTCGAGAGAGAATGGTAGCCGACTCCCTGGACGAGGCGGATCTCGCGGTCATAGAGGAAGCCGCCCTGCGGAACGCGGTCAAGCACGATGGAAAGGCGGAGGTCGGAGCGGTGGTCGGTAGGGTGCTTGCGAGCCGTCCGGAGCTGAAGGCGAAGGCGGGGCTCGTGTCAAAGGAGTCTGCGGCCGCCGCTCGGCGGGTCAACGCGCTCGCCCCGACGGAGCAGGCTAAGCTACTGGCAGAGCGATATCCTGACGCGGAAGGGAGCAAGCAGAAACAGGGCAGGGTCGGCCTCCCTCCGCTTCCGAACGCGGTGGCGGGGAAGACCGGCTTCAGGCTCCCCCCTGAACCCTCCGGGTACATGACCGTCGGCCACGCGATGGCGTTCACGATCAACTACCTGTACAAGGAACAGTACGACGGCGAGCTGTGGCTCCGTTTCGAAGACACGAACCCGAGGAAGGTCCAGCAAAGATACTACGAGAGCTTCAGGCGGGGGATAGCCTGGCTCGGCATCAAGTGCGACCACGAAAAGAACGTCTCGGACGACATGGAGGCGATTTACGGAAGCGGGAAGGAGCTCATCGAGCAGGGGAACGCCTATGCCTGTTCGTGCGACGAGGCCAAGGTCAAGCGGCTGCGGTTCGACGGCACCCCGTGCGAGCACAGGGACACCCCGCTGGAGGCGAACCTCAGGGTCTGGGAGGAACTTCTGGCGAAGAAGCACAAGGAGGGCTCTTACGTCATCAGGTTCAAGGGGGACATGCAGAGCCCTAACTACTCGCTGAGGGACACCAACCTCTTCAGGATAATCTCCCAGCCGCACCCGCTGACAGGAGACCGCTACACCCTGTGGCCCACCTATGACCTCGCAAACGCCGTGGAGGACGAGATGTGCGGGATCACCCATGTGCTCAGGAGCTCAGAGTTCAGAAACGAGCTCCAGCAGCTCCTTCGTGACGCTCTCAGATTCAGAAAGCTGGAGGTCATCCAGTTCTCCAGGTTCAATTTCAAGGGGACTCCGGTCTCAAAGAGGCTCCTGAGGCCCCTCGTAGAGAAGAAAGTGGTGTCAGGGTGGGACGACCCGCGGATGCCGACAGTAGACGGCCTCAGAAGGAGGGGGATCGTCCCAGAGGCGATAAGAGAGTTCACGCTGCAGGTCGGGTACACCAAGACAGAGCACGAATACGACTGGAGCCTCCTCCTCTCCCTGAACAGGAAGTTGCTCGACCCAGTCTCGAAGCGGCTCTTCTTCGTCCCTGACCCGACCCCCCTCGAGGTCGACGACGCGCCGAAGAAAGAGGTGGACCTCTCGTTCCACCCGCAGAAGGACATGGGGAGCAGGGTCATCGAGACTGCAGGAGAGTTCTTCGTCTCAGCAGGCGACCTCAAGGGGATTCCGGAAGGAGGGGTGTTCCGGCTCATGGACCTCTACAACGTACAGGTCACTTCGGCAGGGCCCAGACCGAAGGGGAAGTACGCAGGAGAAGAGCTCCTCGCGAACACGAGGAAGTTCCAGTGGGTGACCAAGGAACACCAGCAGATCCAGGTGACCGTCCCTGGTGAGCTCTTCCTGGAGGGGGACGTGTACAACGACCAGAGCTTGAAAGAGGTCAACGGTTACGCGGAAGCGGCGGTATCCGCCTTGAAAGTCGGCGACATCGTCCAGTTCCCGCGGTTCGGTTTCTGCAGGTATGACTCGCCCGGGCATTTCATCATGACGGGATGAACGCCAGGCCGGCCACTTTCGACCCAACGCTTAATTAGCCACGCCAGAGCCCGATTCTTGGGAGATTTGTCAGATGACCCCAGACAAGAAGCCTTACTACATCAAGTATGAGACACCTAAGGAAGTCTCAGAAGCCGCCTATGAGGTTCTCAGGCAGGCGTCGCGTACAGGAAAGGTCCGCAAGGGGACCAACGAATCCACGAAGGCCATCGAAAGAGGGATGGCCAAGCTCGTCGTGATCGCTGAAGACGTGACCCCTCCAGAAGTGGTGGCTCACCTACCGATCCTCTGTGACGAGCGGAAGATACCCTATGTCTTCGTCCCTTCCAAGGACCAGATCGGTCCAGCCATCGGCATAGACGTGTCTACGGCGGCGGCCGCTGTCCTTGACGCCGGCGAAGGCTCGCAGATCCTGGAGCAGGTGACCCAAGAGCTTTCGAGGCTGAAGAAGTCCGCATGAGCAGCAAGAAAGAAGCCGAGACACTAACCCCAGCAGAAGTCGTGCAGATAGTCGGGAGGACCGGCGTCGCAGGGGAGATAACCCAGGTAAGAGTCAAGATACTGGAGGGGAAGGAGAAAGGAAGGATCCTGACGAGGAACGTGAAGGGACCAATCAGGCTCGCCGACGTGCTTGTACTGAGGGAGACTGAGCGAGAAGCTCGGAAATTGAAGAGCGTTTGGCTGTTGGCGCTCACTCTGGGGCTCGCTGCGTCAATACAGCTCTGCTTCATCCTTCTGTAGAAGGAAGCATCAGTAATCTACTTCCTGATCGCTTTCTGGAAGTCCGCCATGCTCTGCGGCCTCGTGTAAGTCCCGTGCGTCAGCTTGGCTATCTCTCTCAGTTCGATAGACGCGGAGTTCGAGAGTTCGATCGCGTCAAAGTGCACCGGAGACGATTTCAGCTCATCCGCAATCTGCTTGACCGGAACGCCGTCGTTGTCCCCGTCGCTGATCAGTTTGACCACTTTCTCCTTCCGCATCGAGTGTTCGAACTCTCCGATCCCGTATCGTACGGCGTCCACCAGAGGGCTGCCCCCCTTGCACTGCATCCCGTCCAGCCTGTACAGTTCGAGCGAAGCGGGGGGTGGGTTGAGCGGCGCCACGACGTCGAGCTGGGTCGATCCAGGGGTCCCGAGGAGCCTGTAGAACGTCACCCCCATCCTGAGCGGCCAGGGAAAGTAGGAGACAGGCCAGTGCTCGTTGACGAACCCCATGAGCCCCTCCTTGACCATCCCCATCTTCGTCATTCCCGAAGACTTCAGCCTCCCCCCCATGCTCCTGGAGCCGTCGACCAGGAAGAGGAGGTCTTTCGCCTTCGATTCATCGTAGCCCAATGGTAGCTCGCGACCCTGACAAACGTATAAAAAAGATGGATTTGGGGTTTGAACGTTGGCTTACAGGGTCGCGAATCAGGCTCCGCTAGCACCTAATCCCGTGATTATGGCGTGCATGGGACACGCGGGGGTCGGCATCGGCGCAGAGGCCTATCGTTGGGTCCTGCTCGACGTGGGGGCAGACCCCACCGCACCGACTCTGAAGGGGGAGAAACAGCAGCTCGAGGTCCTCAGGCGATATGGGAGCACCATACTCAGGTTCGGGGCTTCCCTCAAGAGGGGGGAGATCCCGCTCGTCCCAAGAGCGCTGCTGGTCGACCTCGACCCTAGGTCTGCCAACCTCATCCTGCAGTCTTATCCGCAGCTCTTCGCGATGAAGGACAAGCACGCCGTCTACGGCCTCGGCGGGGCGGCGAGGAACTGGGCGGAAGGAAGGACGAGGTTCAGGAACGAGATAGTTGGCAAGCAGGACATCGCCTCAAGGATCCAAGCCATCTCTCCCGAGCCAGTCCGTGGGTTCATCGTCCCGTTCAGCATGGGCGGGGGGACAGGAGGCTCGTTCTCATCCGAATTCATGTCATATGTGAAGGGGAGCGACACCCTTGGGCACGCCACCATCGCCACGTTCGGCATCCTCCCTGAGTTTGGGTGGGACCCAGTCATCTACGGACCGGCCCACATCAGCATCGTGCTGAATCTCGCCTATCAGATAAGATACTCCGACGCCCCCATACTCATGGACAACAAAGAGCTGCGTTTCCAGGCGGACAGGCTCAAGGGGATGCTCGATTCAAGGTCGTCTATCGTGGACGAGCTGCCTAAGCAGATCAGGGTGGGATGGCATGACTACCGAGACAAGAACCTCTTGGCGGCGCACGTCATCGCCGAATTCATGGACTCGTTCATACGCGAGACAGAGTGGGACATGTCGAACTACAGGACCTGGCTTGCGGCCAGCAAGCCGAAGTTCGTCGTCCCCTGGGTGATTCCGCTCGTCCCGAAGGGGAGCTCGGACATCAAGTCCATCCAGACGGCGCTGAACGAAGGAAACGACGGCCTGCTCTTCGACCTCGAACAAGAAGAGGGGACGATGGAGAAGGGGAAGACCGACTCTGCCTGCGTCCTCGTAAAGACGTCCAGCAGCCTCGAAGCGGAAGACCGCGAGTTCTTCAAGAAGGCCCTCGCAGACAGGTTCGACATCAAAGACAAGCGGGTCATATTCATCAAGATACCGACCATGCCTGGAGAACCAGCAGGGGCGCTGATCCTTCTCAACATCAAGGGGATCAGCAAGAAGCTCCTCCCAATCGTCACCGAGGCGGAGGACGCCTGGGACTCGTACAAAGACGAATACCAGAACAGGAACCTGGCGCACGAGGAGTTCAAGAAGGCTGTCATAGAAGTCTCCAGCCACCTGGGTTAGGGGAAATTGAACCTCACCGAACTCGAGTCGATCGCCGCGAAGCTGCTGGACGAACAGAACAGGCTGAAGTCCATCGACGCGGAGCTGGGCGTCCTCTCACAGGAGATAAAACAGGACCCGAAGCGCAACGAAAAGGAGAGAGCGTTCTACGAGCTCATCGGCATGGACTGGTCCGACCCGGGGCACAAGGAGAGGTCTGAAGCGCTAAAGAGGGAGCGTGATGTTGTCCGGAGCTCGATTCGGGACAACGAGTTCCTCCTTTCAGACGGCCTGAGTTCGCAGCCGCTGGTCGTCCCTCTGGACCCCGTCCCGGAGAGAGGGGAGCGCACGTTCACGTTCAGGTTCAGGTCGGGTGCCACCTTTCCGAAGACCGTCCAGGAGCTTTCCGCGACGCTAGGGATCCCGTCTCCCCTTCGGATCGGCGAAGTGACCATACACCCTGAGATGGTCGTGGTCTCCGAGTCCGACGAGTACTTCGCCAAGAAGAAGATCGTGGAGGCTTTCGAGGACCTCAGAAAGGAGGTCAAGCGGAAGCTGTCCCCGTGACGACGGAGCGCAACATCCCTTTTAGCGTTCGGACGCGGGGCGTAACGGGGTAGCGTGTCAGCGGTCAAAAGGTTCACCGACCTGTTCGACAGGGTCCGTTCGCCTCTCGGTAAGCTGTCGGGCACGGCGTCCGGCCCCAGGGATGACGACCTGATCGCAGCGGTCATCCAGAGAGTGGAGGTGGAGGGGGAAGACGAGACCGTGGTCCCTCCCGCCGGAGACACGGAGACAAGGTACCGTAGGCTGATGCGCCGGCTCGAGTGGCAGCTGAAGAGTTCGGGCATCACGGTCGAAGAGCTTGTTCGGACCAACCCGAAGGAAGTGAGCTCGATCCTCCTTTTCAAGTCGTACGAGGGATCGAAGTCGAAGAGGAAACTCGTCGTCACGTTCAGAGAGCGGCTGATAGAGATAGGTTTCAAGTCGATTCAGCCGGGGGTTTGGATACTTCCGCCGAACAGGACCCCTCCTGGGGTCGACTCGCAGGAGTCGCTGAAGATGTGGTTCAGGCAGCAGATGGTGAAGCCCGTCCCAAGGACGCTGGACTACGTCTTCCCGTTCATCGCATCGGTTGACCTCAAGAAGGTCGTGTCGGAGCGCAGGGGGATCCGGAAGATGCCGACCGCCCGGACCCTCTTCGGGGTCCTGTCGGTGGAAGAAGTCGCGACCCCGAGTCATGTGTATTCTACCATGAAATCCCGGGGGCTTGGCGTGAGGGATATCATACTCGCGGGGGACGTGGCGTTCCTGGCCAGTGCGTTCGCCGACGGCGAGGACTTGGACGGGATCCGAGTCAACGAGCTCGAGATAGGGGGGAAACTACGGCACGCTACGGGAGCGTCCGCGATAAACCTGGAGGACATCGCAAACCTTGGCCCTGAGACCATCGCGAAGGCGCTTACAGGCTACGTGGCCCACCCCAAGGACTTCGCCCAGCGGCTGATAGTGGAGGCCCAGTACTGGATGAGGCTCCTCGGGGGCTCTGTCCCTGCCTAGGTCGCCTCACCCCTCTGAGATGGGCCGCGGCATTTATATTCCAAGTTCCAAAGGGCAGCGAAAGAAGGTGCGGTAGTCTGAGATGTACGTTCCAAAGAAATGTGTCTTCTGTGGTAGAGAGGTCAGGCTCGGTTCAGGGATACTGTACGTAAAGAATGACGGATCGACCAGAGCCTACTGTTCATCGAAGTGCAAGACCAACGAGCTGAAACTGGGCCGGGACCCTCGCAAGCTGAAGTGGGCGAGGAGGCCGACCAAGAAATGAGCGCCGCTGAAGAAACACTGGTAGTGGTAAAGCCTGATGGGGTCCGGAGGGGCCTCGTCGGGGAGATAATCGGCCGCTTCGAGAAGAAGGGATTCGTTGTCAGGGAACTCCGGATGCAGACGTTCTCGAAGGCCCAGGCAGAGAAGTTCTACAGCGTCCATAGCGGGAAGCCGTTCTTCGGAGAACTAGTCGCGTTCATCAGTTCCGGTCCTGTGGTCGGGGCGGTCCTTTCGGGCAGGGACGCTGTCGCAACGGTGAGGAGGATGGTGGGAGCTACGAAGAGCTGGGAGGCCGCTGCCGGTACGATAAGGGGGGATTTCGGCCTAGGGTACACCGACAACATAATACACGCGTCTGACTCCGCGGAAAGCTTCGCCCACGAACGAGCCGCGTTCTTCGGCAATCCTGGAGGGTGAGGGCATCTTAAGGTGCCCGATGGGAAATGTCAGACCAAAAGGGGCGCCTAAGGCAGCCGATAGTAGTAATCCTCGGGCACGTCGATAGCGGCAAAACCAGCTTGGCTGACGCCCTGAGAGGGACCGGGGTCCAGGCGAGAGAGGTAGGAGGGATAACCCAGGAGATAGGCGCGAGCTTCTTCCCGATGGAGACTCTCCAGAAGATAAGCGGGTCGCTCCTCGACAGGGCAGGGGGGGCGCTGGAGGTCCCTGGCCTGCTCATGATCGACACCCCCGGTCACGCCGTATTCTCCAACCTCAGGCTCAGGGGTGGTTCGGCTGCGGACATCGCGATTCTCGTCGTGGATGTACTCAAGGGGCTCGAGAACCAGACCCTCGAAAGCATAGACATCCTGAAGCAGAGGCACGTCCCCTTCCTCGTCGCGCTCAACAAGATCGACATGATCTCTGGCTGGAAGAAGGGGAGCAAGGGGCCGCTGGCCCAGCTGATGAAAGAGCAGCCGCCGACGTGGAACGACGAGCTGGAGGAGAGGCTCTACAACGTGGTCGGAGGGCTCTCGCGGCTGGGCTTCCAGTCCGACGCTTACTATCGCGTCAAAGACTTCCGCCAGCAGGTGTCCGTAGTCCCTGTCTCAGCACGGACCCACGCTGGGATCCCGGAGATGTTGGCCATGCTGATAGGGCTCGCACAGCAGTTCCTGAAGGGGAAGCTCGAAGTGACGGAGGAGTCCCGGGCAGCCCGGGGGATAATCCTCGAGATGCAGGAAGAAGTAGGCATCGGGGAGACGGCCAACGTCATACTGACCGAGGGGACGATGAGGGTAGGAGATACCATCGGGCTTGTAAGGAGAGACGGGGCGTTCAAGTCCAAGGTGAAGGCACTGTTCATGCCGAAGCCCCTTGACGAGATGCGCGATCCACGGGACAAGTTCACCCCGGTGGAGTCGGTCCACGCGGCGGCGGGGGTGAAGCTCGTCTGCCCTGACCTCGCGGGAGTCGTAGCCGGGACCTCGGTCGCGTCTTTCACCACAGAGAAACAGTTCCAGTCCCTGAAGGTCGAGATGGAGAAGGAGCTCACCAACGTCGTCGTGAAGACCAACAACATGGGGGTGATAGTGAAGGCGGGGAGCATCGGCGGCCTTGAGGCGCTGCTGAGGATGCTCGAGGAGCGCGGCGTCCCTGTCAGGCAGGCGGACATAGGGGAGATTTCGAAGAACGACATCGTCGACGCCCAGGTCGTCAGGGAGCACGACCCTTACCTGGGAGCGATACTGGGTTTCGACTCGAAGGTGCTCCCGGAGGCGAAGGAGTACGCCGGGGACAGCCCGATCTTTGTCTCCGGCATCATCTATGAGGTCATAGACAACTACGTGAACTGGGCCACCACCAAGAGGGACTCGGATGAAAAAGCGGCCCTGTCCAGCCTCACCAGACCCTGCAAGCTGAAGGTGATCCCAGGCGCTTTCTTCAGACGCAACGGCCCCGCGGTCTTCGGGGTGGAGGTGGTCGCTGGGAGGCTGCGCCCCAAGGTGAGGCTGATGAGCGCAGAGGGCGCGGAGCTGGGGACCGTGGAGCAGGTGCAGGAGCAAGGCAAGTCGCTCACCGAGGTGAAGGAGGGGGAGAAGGTGGCGGTCTCTGTCGAGGGCCCGACGCTTGGACGCCAGATCAAGGAGAACGACACGATATTCACGATGCCCCGTAGCCATGAGGCGAAGCTGCTCAGGACCAAGCTCTACGGTACGCTGACGGAGAGAGAGCACGAAGTCCTGAACGAGATAATCAGCATACGGTCTCCTTCCGACCCGATGTATGGGTTCTGAGATGCGGAGCTCTCGACCCGAGTCTCGAACGGCCCACTGCTTATATCCCTCCCGATAGCGGCGCTGCTCGAATGGTCAGTTACAAGGTCGTCATCTCCGACCCCAAGACAGGTAAGTCGGAGGCGCAAGAAGTGAAGGACGCCAACGCCCAGCAGCTCGTCGGACGGAAGATAGGAGAGATCGTGGACGGGGCCTCCATCGGGCTCAGCGGGAAGCTGATGATAACCGGGGGGAGCGACAAGGCGGGGTTCCCGATGCGCAGCGACACGCTGGGCGGCGGCAAGAACTACGTCCTTCTTACCAAGGGTGTGGGATATAGGACGAACGAGGACGGCGTCAAGAAGCGGAAGCTTGTCCGCGGAAACACCATCACTGAAGAGGTGTTCCAAGTCAACGCGAAGCGCGTCGAAGACGCCCCGAAACCTGCATAGTTTCGGTCGTTGCGGGTAGTCTGCTCAAATAAAATTCACTAAGATTCCGATTTAAACATAAAAATATCACTAGAATTGCATGGGTCTCCGACCATGGCCAGACTGGACGACCTTGACATGAAGATACTCTCTGCTCTCCACGGTGACGCGTCGATTTCTGTCCCTGCACTGAGCAAGACCCTCGACGTCAACCTGTCGGTCATGTACAGCAGGATAAAGCGGCTTCAGAGGCGCGGCGTCATCGAGAAGTTCACCGTAGTGGTAGACGAAGAAAAGCTGGGGCTGAGGGCGACGGCGATAGCCGGTCTGAACATCGACCCGAAGCAGAGGGAGGCCATACTTGAGCAGGTGCTGAAGGTAGACGGTGTCAGGCTCATACGGGAGGTTACCGGGCGGTTCGACGTCATCGTGAACCTTCGGGGACGGTCCCTGGATGAACTGCACAGGGCCGTCTACGACGTCATCGGGAAGATACCTGGGGTGATGCAGGCGGAGGTTTTCATGGAGGTATCCAGGCGCTATCCCGCGATAAACTTCAAGATGCTGGAGTAGCTCCCAACGTTCATATGCACGCTGGGGCAGCGGAAAACAGTTGGACCCTCTGATACTGCTCGACCAGGCGGTCGCTCAGGAAAAGCTCCCCCGGGCAATCGCCAAGAAGGTCCGGTCCAGGATGAAGTATCTCGAGGCGGCGGTTCGCAGGGTCGAGAAGGCGAGCGGACTGAAATATCCTCCCTACTACATCGAGCCCGTCCTACCCGTGTCCAAGACGGGGGGGGAGTACGGCCAGATGGGGGTGCTCTTCGCCCGGGTCATCCCCACGACCCTCAACGGGAGCGTCCTCATCCTCGTCCAGTTCACCGCGGCCTTGGCCGCGTTCGGGACCAAAGGGACAATCGAAGCGGTCGCCGCGCACGAGTTCACCCACTACGTCGAGCTCGTGAGGAAGCTGAGCACCACAGACGTCGTCAGCGACGAGGTGGCGACCACGTTGTATGAAGCGGCGTACGCCGACTCTGAGCGTGTTATCCCGCCGAAGCTCATCTTCTCGGACAGGTCTCTGGTGTCGCTCATCAGCAGGAAGTTCAAGGACGTCCTCGCTGACCAGGCCCTTAACAAGAAGGTCGGCGACGCGTGGATCGCCAAGGACCTTCCGATCCGCTGGGTGGGGCCCGAAGACAACCGCGTGAAACTCCCGATGGGCGCCGTGGCATCGACCAAATTCGACCCGGCGGTGCTGGCAAAGGTGTCACAGCTGGAAGAGAAGAAAGGACGTTGAGGCTAACCGGCGAAGAGCGCCGCATCCTGACCGACCTTGCCGGGGGCCTGGTCGAGCCTTCTAGGATCGCCGGCATCGCGGCTTACGGGTCGAAGGTCGCCGGGTACTCCCGCCCGGACTCGGACTACGACGTCATCATCGTCTCGAAGCGGTTCAGGGAAGGGGTGAGGTATCGATACCTGGACTCCCCTGTCGCAGCGTCAGCGCTCATAGTCGACCAGGAGATGCTGGAACAGGATGCCCGTTCCTCGTTTCTCGGGGAGTTCGTCATCGGGAGGCTCCTGAACGTCTATGAGCCGATCTCCAACCCCGCGCTTTTCCGCACGGTCGAGCTGGAGTACAAGAAAAGAGTGCTAGTAGAGGCGTTGCTCGAGCTCTCCGGCGACTACGGCGAGTTCGGGAGGCACCTCCTTGTCCCCTATGATTACTTCCTGTTCGACAAGCTCCATCGCCGTGCCTCGATCTATCCTCCCGCGCTGTACAGCTACGTGCACACCTACACCTGCGGCGCCGGTGACGAGAACAGGAGGATCTCCATGTCGGGGTTCGAGACAGCTGCGCTGGCGCTCCAGCCGAGGGGGTTCCTCCTCGCGGACGCCTCCGGAGTGAAGATGGTCCCGGAGAAACTGAAGGGGGATGCGTTCACACAGGTGCAGTCTCTTTTCTCGGTCACTGCCCGAGGCGTGACCCAGTACGCCGTCCACGGATACGCCGGCAGGGTGGGCCCCTCCGTGTTCAGCAGGGAAGCCCTCTCCAAGCTGAGGAGGATGAGGGAGACTCCTCCCCCTTTCACGCCTCTCGAGCAGCCGAGGTCTCTGCTCAAGCTCGATGAGGGTTCGGTGGTCCCGGACGCGGCCCTGCTGGTGAGGGAGCTCGCCGGACTGCTGGGGTTCGAGTCCTACTCTACCAGTGAACGAGACATAGGGGAGCCATATTCGACGACCAGGGTCCTGACGTTCTCTGGCCGGGAGAAGGAGAAGTCCGTTGTCGTGAAGAACTACACCGACATCCGTTCGCTGAAGTGGGCCTTTTTGGGCATCTGGGCTTCAGCAGCCAACAGGTTCAGCACCGGCCCGGCCTCCCGAATGGACAGGGAGTATGGGATGACGGTTGCGTTAAGGTCGAAGGGGTTCTTGGTTCCGAGGATACTGGCGGTCGCCCCGGCAGAGAGGGTGATCGTCAAGGACTTCGTGGACGGCCCGACCCTCTCTTCCCGGATCAACGAGTTCTTCAGGTCAGGCGAGGGCGCCGTCGAAGAAGTCGCTTCTTACGGCCAGCTTCTGGGAAAAATCCACGCGTTGGGCGTCGCTCTCGGAGACGCCAAGCCAAGCAACGTGATCATCTCTCAAGACGGCCTCTACCTGACGGACCTGGAACAGACCGTGGTTGGAGGAGACAAGGCTTGGGACATCGCGGAGTTCCTGTACTATACAGCCAAGCTTTCGAACAAGGAAGAAGAGATGAAGAAGATCGCCTTGGCCTTCCTCAACTCGTACGCGAAGGGCGGGGATGCCGCCAGCATAGCGAAAGCGAAAGGACAGAAGTATTTCGGGCCCTTCAGGCCCTTCCTCACGCCCGGCATGGCCAAAATGCTGCGAGAGCTGCTTACCGGATATGCCTAGCTCTTCTTCGTATATGTCGTGTAGCCGCAGTGCCCGCAGGTCAGCCGGTTCCCGTGCTGCGCCATGAAGTAACCTTTCCCACACCTTGGGCAGTCCTTCCTCAACCTTGACAGCGAGTCGGACTCGACCTTGTAGAGCTTGTAGACCTGTATCCTCCGCTTGGGGGCCCTCGGCTTCTCCTTCTTCTCAGGCTTCTTCTCCTCTACGGGAGCCGCCGCTGCCTCAGTAGGCGCAGGGGCTGGGGCGGGTGCTGGCTGCTTCGACATGATTACTTCTTCGCCTCAGGCGCGGGCGCCGGGGCCGCGGCCTTCTTCCTTTCTTGCTTCAGCTTCTCCCTCTCTTCTTTGGTCAGCGCTCTCTCGTCCAGGTACGACGGGTGGACCTTCTTCTTAGAAGCGGCAGACCCATACACATGAAACGTCCCCTTCACCCTCATCGTCCCTGACTTACCTTCCATCCTGATCAGGGCCACGTTCTCAGCGGGTACTCCCATTTCTTGCGCTACCAGGCCTATCGCTTCCTTCCTGGAAAGCTTACCCGCCCTGTCGTCCAGGGTCAGCTCGACGGAGGACCTGTCAAGGACTTTCGACTCGGACTTCTTCACTATCGGCAAACTGGACAGCCCGACTCCCACGGGGATATTAACTTGAAGCTTTCAGAGCTCTTTGATGCCCATTCTGGCCAGATTGGCCCTGTTCCGGGACTTCGAGTCGGCGTTGACCTTGACCGCTACCACCCCGACGCCAGGCTGACCGTAGAACACGACCGACGCTATCGGGGCCAAGGCGACGGCTAGCATCGCGATCAGGTCTTCCTCACCTTCGACCATCACCCTGACCGGCTCGACCCCGGCAAAGGCTTTCCTCATGCCGGCCATGGCCCCGTAAGTGATGGTCCCCGCCGGGTTCTTCACCCGTATCAGCCGGCGATAAGGGACGTCAGGTGGGTCACGTTTACTCCGCCTTTCCACCCCGTCCACGACCTGGACGTCCGGAACCCGGCCCATGGCACCGAGTGTCTCAGTCACCTTGTCTCCAACGGTGATGACCATAGGCGCGTGGCCCACCAGGGCTTTGAACTCCTTCCCATCGACCTCTTCGCCGCTGTAGACTATCCCGAGCGGCTCGGCTAGTTTCTGCCTCAGTTCTTCAGGGAGCTTGTACACCCTGCGCAAGGGCTTAGCTTACCTTGAGGGCGTATCTTCCGGGTTTCGTGATCCCTAGGGTCTTTGCGACCTGGGACTTGTCCGAGTTGATGATTATTATCAGCCCCGACCACTCGTTGCTAAGCTCGGTCGACCCGTCGTTGGGGCACTCTTTCTCCGTGGTCAGCAGCCTGCATTTCCGGCACGCCAGTTCCTTCAAGGCTTCTACTTCCCCGACCTTTCTTCCGCCTTACGCGCTTTCCCTGCCTTCGCCACTTCGTCGTCGATCCACTCGAGCGCACCGAGGAACGGCTGCCTGCACGTCACTCCTATCTTCCCCATGCTTATCCCGTGGCCCAGGCTGACAGCGGTGATCCTGACCCTGACTTTGCTCCCGACCCTCAGCGTCCTCTTGCTCTGCGAGGCGGTGATGATTCCGGACTTCACGTCGCTGGTAAGGTAGTCGTCCATGATCTGGCTGAGGTGCAGGAGGGCGTCGGCCGGCCCTATCCTGACGAAGGCGCCGAAGTCGGTCACCTCGACTATCTCTCCCTCGACTATCTCCTGCTTCAGCGGGAAGAACGAAAGGACCTCGAACCTCACCCTGTGGTAGGTCGCCCCGTCACCAGCGATGATCTTGCCGACCTTGTCCACGTCGACCTTGGTTACCAGGACCAGGTAGCCGTGGTCGGGGTTTATGGTGCTCTCATACTTCAGCTTCAGGAGGTCCATGGCGACCTTCTCAAGCGGTGAGCCGAAACGATCAGGCGGGACTCTAACGACGTCCTCGAGGTTGACTAGCTCGAACATGAATGAATCAGAAACTGGGCCACCCCGCCCGGTCAGCGATTTTAATCTTTGGTTGAGATGAGAGGAATGAGAGCAGTACTGGGGCTGTGGAACGGGTCTGTCTAGTCCAGGTGCACCCTGCCTCGTTTCAAGGTGGCGACTCGGCCGTGGGCTCTCCGTAGCGACCGGGCCAACTCTTCGTCGATGGTCGCCACCAAGGCGCCTGAGGAAAGCGCTGCTGACGCTATCTCGTCGTCCACGGACCCTCCTCCGCACCTTTCCCGGGCGAACTTCGCCGCCAGCTCCAGGGCGACGCGCGCCGACCTCGACCTCCTCCCCTGACCAGATGCGAGCTTCTCTAGCTCTTCCTTCACGCAATTCAGCATGACGGGCTGAAACGTCCCGATCCCTTCCACCATGTCTTCGAACCAGGTGGTGGGCTTCTCGACGACCGCGATCAGGAAGCTGCTGTCGAAGATGACCTTGCGCATGCGCTACTTCAGTACGCCAGACCCGATGAGGCGCCATCTCTCGGCTATCCTCCTGCTGATAGCCGCGCGCATGCCTATCTCAATCGCCACCGGCTTCTTCAGGTCAAGCTCGATCGTGTCTCCCCTCACGGAGGTGGCGGTCGCCAGGGTCGAGGCAGTGCCCAGGTTCAGTCGCACCGTCTCGGCCAGCCTGACCTTGTCCACTTTCACAATCTCGCTCGCCCCCACCGCGGTCTCCAGCAGCGTGGTGTCCAGCGTGACGTGCTCTAGCGTGTCCGGGAGCGACCCGGGCTTCCCGATGACGCTGCCGACCATCTGGTCTCCTTTTACGAAGGTCGGGTCGAGATGCGTCCCGACGGCGACGAGGCCACCTGGTCCCACCTTATCGGCATCTCCCGCTCCTGTCTGAAGGCTGGAGACCTTGGTTATCACCGAGACGTATTTTCCGCTCCGCTCTTCCACCATGCCTGGCTTCAGCTCGATTTCGTCCCCCACCCTGAGCTCCCCTCGGGTCAGGCTCCCGCCGAGGACCCCTCCCGAGAGCGCCTTCACCTCCGCTCCCGGTCTGTTCACGTCGAAGCTCCTCACCACGTACATGAGGGGGCTGGCACCCGCATCCCTTTTCGGAGTCGGCACCACCTCTTCGAGCGCCTCGATGAGCGCATCGATGTTCAGCCGCTGCTGTGCAGATATCGGTACGATGGGCGCCTTCTCAGCGACAGTCCCTTTCGTGAACTTCTGGATCGCTGCGTAGTTCTTCTCCGCTTCGGCGTCGGTGACAAGATCGATCTTGTTCTGGGCGATGACTATCTTCTTCATGCCTAGCATCTGCAGGGCCTGAAGGTGCTCCCTCGTCTGCGGCTTGGGGACCGGCTCGTTGGCCGCGATGACCAGCAGGGCACCGTCGATGAGGAACGCCCCTGCTAGCATGTTGGTCATGAGGCTCTCGTGGCCGGGGCAGTCGACGAAGCTTACGGCTCTGAGGAAGGATGTCTTCTTGCCGCATACGGGGCACTTCGCGCTGGTAGAGTAGGACGCGACCCCGTGGTCCTGCGTGCACCGGTAGAACGCGGCGTCCGCGTAACCTACCTTGATCGTGATCCCTCGCTTCAGTTCCTCGCTGTGGGCGCTGGCCCAGATCCCGGTTATCGCCTGGGTGAGTGTGGTCTTCCCGTGATCGACGTGTCCGGACGTGCCTATGTTCACCTCAGGTTGCTTCGGGAGAAATGGCGTGCTAGGGGGCGGGTCCACTAGCTTTTGAGATGACATGAGAGATTGGTCAGCCGTCGGGGCTTTTTAAACTACCGAAGGAGCAAAGGCATCCGGTCTCGGGCATGTTCCAAAACTGGCAATTCTGCTAGCTGCGGAGCCACGGTTATCAAAAAGGAACGTCTGGTGGAAGTCGACGACTACCGGGGAAGATTGGTGAGCTTCAGTCACAAACTAAACCTGGCCCCGCTCAAACAGGGCATTCGCGCTTGTATGTAGAACAAAGGAATGGGGCGAAGGGCCTTGCTCCTCGATGGTCGATATCGTTTTCTACCATCTGATAACTACTGATGTTGGAAAGAGCTTTGGGACGAAGACGTTCAGCATGGGTTGGCAGAGCCTATTTCATTGCGCCTGTAGCAGTCATCTTGATTGCGCTTATCGTGTTGAGCTTCTACAGTTCTGAGGCTACCGCCCCGGGGACATTGGTTGTGGAGGCCCAAGTCACCGTAGGATCTGCGACTCGGTTCGCTTCAGTGCAGGCCGAAGTGACGGGGGTTGCAAAGATCACTCCGTTCAACGTCACGGTCTCGCCTGGAACCTATACTGTGACGTATTCCCCTGTCAAGTGGTACAGCGCCCCACCGCCGAAGTCTGTCACAGTCGCGGGCGGGAAGACGGCCTATTCCGTAGGCGTGTACATTCCTACCCCAGTCGACGTCACAATCTCGCAGCTAGGGCCAAACGCCACGTCGATTTCGGCAGAACACGGGGTTACCCCAGTTACGTGGTTCAATACGACCGGGCAAACGATTAAACTGACGTCGTCAGCGTTCACCGCTTCGATCTTGCCCAGGGGGAACTACACAGCTATTCTTTCCAGTCCGGGGGACCTAACTGTTACCATCCTGCCTTCTGGTGAAACCATGTCGCTTAATGTAGAGTGACCACTCGTATGAATGCTGCTGCTAACCTGGTTCGGCAAAGAACTGGACCTGAATCTATGGCAAACGTCGATTCACATTCGTTCGGGACACAAAGTGCCGGATTTCTCGGCCTTTGAACGTGGCTGAGCGCAATGCCGCCCCCGACCAGTGTTCCCGCCAGTTCCGGCGGGAGTAGGGTTGAATGCGGCTGCCTTTGGCTGCAAAAACCGATGGCAAGAACAGAAAGTAGACAATTCATCCACACGGCTTAAATACCAAATCTCGACCCCTAATTCTGAAAATATGTATACGCCTACGAATGCGTATCAAAGAAAATTTAGCTCAGGACTACTTCTTGCCCTTCTAGTTCTCTCAGGATTCCTCTTTGTGATTCCGGCAATTACTGCTGTGCACGCCACGAACACCAGTCCCGGTAGCGTCTCTCCGAGCCAAACCTGGTTCCAAAGCGCTGCGTCTGGTAGCGAGGTATTCACACTCAGCAATCCGGCGTCCAACACCTACTCCATAACAGAAGCGGAGTTTATCGTTCCATCAACATGGACTATCACCAGCGGGACTTGTTTGGCATGCACTGGCGCGCCAGCAATAACAGGTAACGTCATCCTGTTCAGTGGTACCACTGGAGGCTTCACGCTTCCACCTGGAGGCTCACTTGCACTGACCGTCGCTCTGACGGCACCGGCGCTTGTGTCCACCACGTCCGCGGCTGACTCATACACGATTAGCTACAAGACCAGTGACTCGAGCGCCAGCGGAGCGCTCGTCTCAGCTGGCTCATCCACATTCCATGTCACTGGGGTTACGACTTTGACGGTGACCACCTCGCCTGCTTCAGGACTCACTGCCCTCACCGCAGGAACGTCAGTCACGGAAACACTGACCGTTCCAGCAGGTGTACACGGGTATGTTGGGCTCCCGTTGCAGTTCTCTGAGTCTGGTAACACGGCATACAATGTCTCGGGGATGGCAACTCTGCCAAGCTCCGCGACCATTGGCTCCTCCGGGAGCGCCGCGATCACTTTCATGCCAGACCCGGTATTCAGTCCTCCTGCACCAGCGACGACTGACTACAACACTGGATCTGAAACCGTTGCGACAGCGGCGAGTGCCTTCGGCACCTTCACCATCGCTGGCGTCGCCTTCAAGGTGACGACAGCCTCAACGGCCAGCGTTCTGTCAATCGCCATCGGGGCAGCGACAACCACCATAGATGAACACGGGGCGCTGGCAGCGATAGCTGGCAGCACGATAACCGTATCATCGACGGACTCTTACGGGAACGTCGCCCCTGTAGCGACTTCGACATCCGTTTCCCTCACCACCGTGAACCTGATTGGTTCCGGTGCAGGGTTCGGTGCGACCTCAGGCTACACGGCGGTCTACCCGTATACTCCGACAGGTGGGGTTACCCAGTCTACTTCAGTCACAATCGCCGCAGCTGGAAGCTCGACAACGGCAAGCACCGTTGACTTCTACTACGGCGTAGACTATGGAGACACGTCCTACATCGTAGCGAGTGCTAACGGGCTGTCATCTGTCACGTCAGTGCACATAGTGACATACACTATATCCACAACTGCCGGGACAACAAGTCTCCCCAGCGCGGTGACCCCAGTCGGGACATGCGTTGCGGCTGCTTGTGTCAAGGCCGGTGCTACACAATCCATCGAGGTTACGCTTCCCTCTGCCCAGGCCGGAGTACCGGTGTACTTCACGATAACGAACACCAACTTCGGTGCGACCGCAGCGGACATAGCCCAGTATGGAGGCTCGTTCTCCAACAGTGGGATATCAATCGAAGCCACCTCGACTGTTGCGGCCGGAGTAGCGACCGCGTCGGTCCCCTTGACGGTAGACACTACCGCCACGGACTATGCCCAAGTCACGCCCTTTGTGACGTACTGGACAGGAACCGCGCTCGGCAACTACACAGGAACGCAATCAGGACAGATTGAAACAATAGCATCGACTCCAACCAAGCTTGACATGCTCGTATCCTACGCGTCAGACTTCTCGAACAGCGTCACCACAACTGGTGCAGCTGTCAACGGGACCAAGATCTTCCTCGACGTCTACATCAGCGACGCCTACGGCAATCTGGCGACCAACCCAGGGCCCGGCCAACTGCAGATACAGTTGACGGCCTCCGGAGGCGCCCAGATTTCCAACCCAACACCCATCATCCCGGCGGGATGCACAGACACTGCAGCTCACTTGGCTGCATGCACCAGCTTCGGCGCTATCTATGTCATCCTTCCGACAACAATCGGCACCACAGTGACAATAACAGCCAGCGCAGCTGGCTTGACATCCACTAAATCCTCACTCGTGACCGTGAGCGCGACGCCCGCGTTCACCGTTACCTCCCCAACCACCGTGTCGGGAGTCATCTACAGCAACTCCCTGGCTTCGGTATTCAGCGGATATGCTAATGTGTCCGCCGGATTCCCAAGCACAGGCACAGGCGCTGTGAGCATGGCCACGCTCGGTTACAAGGTGGGCAGCGGCGCGTGGAACACAGTGACGCTCACTGGACCTAATCCAGCCTGGAGCTTCGCAGCTACAATGTCGGTTGGGACGAACACCCTGGCAGTAAACGTTACCGATGGTAACGGAGACGTCAGCGCTGTTCAGACCTTCACCGTCCTTGTCGATACTGCCGCACCAGACGTCAACTTCGTGACCGCCAACAATGCTAACATCACTTCGCCTGCTACAGTGTCGGCGAGCATCGTCGACGCCTCAGGCGACCTGAACGCTAGCAGCGTCACAGCGGTAGCGACCAACATAGACACATCTGCAACGAAGACTCTCACTGCCACTGTAACAGGGACCAACAACCCAGGTCACAGCGTGACTTACGCCGTTTCCATTTCTGGTCTGACGACCGGCAACTGGAGCGTCGCACTCACCGCGAATGACCTTGCAGGGAACACGAACTCAAGCACTCTCACGGTACACGTGACAGTGCCGTTCGCGCAGTCCTTCGTCGTCTCTGGCACACCACAGTCAGCAACACTCGGGTCGTTCTCGGGTATCAACGCGTCATACACCAACCTTAACCCGACGTCCCAGAACGTCGTGGTCTTCGCTGTCTTCAAGAACAGCGCCGGCCAGACGGTGGGCATCGGCACAGGTAGCCTCACTGCAGGCGCAGGTGCGACGCAGTCGGTGTTCATTGCGGACCCAGTAGGGCTCGCAAGCGGCACCTACTCCGTGAACATCTTCGTCTTCACGACGAATAACCTCCCCGTCTCTGCACAAACCACAATCTCCGTCACCGTCTAATCGGGTGGCCACCATGAAAACACTCCCAACTCTCGCCGCAGTAGCAATCGTGATAGCTCTCGTGCTTTCGCCTATGGTCGCCAACGCTGCCACTGGATCGATTTCGTTCACCAGTCCGGCGTCAGGCGCATCATACAGCGGAACCGCGACCGTCACGGTCTCCGGCACCGTAAGTCCAGCACCGACACAGGCTGACCAGGTGGGTCTTACAGTCAAGAACCCATCAGGCCAGACGGTCGACATCGAAGACGCCTCCGTCACAAGCGGAGCGTTCTCGACTTCCTTCGTAACAGGAGGAACGACCAACTGGGTCTCTGGCACTTACACCATCACGGCCCTCGACTCATACGGCGCTACGGGTACCACCACCTTCTCATACACTGCTCCAGCTTCGATCTCGTTCAACGAGACCGCAATCCTCCTTCAGATCAACGCGACAGACGCAGCCATTCTGGCGAACCAGCAGACGATACTCAGTGACCTCTCCGCCATCAGTGGGACGCTTACCAGCATAACTGGTACGCTTACCACCGTCAGCGGTGCGATCACGAGCCTGCAGGGCTCTGTCAGTTCGATCTCCAACATAGTCACTCCTCTCGGCCAGCAGGTCTCAACAGCAGCGACCAACGCGCAAAACGCGGCGAACGCTGTCTCGAGCACGCAAACTTACGTGCTCGTCGTTGCGGTCCTAGCGGCCATAACCCTAGTCTTAGAGCTAGCAATTTTAGTCAGGAAGCTCTCGTAAGAGACTTTCCTGACCCTTTTTCTTTTTTAGAAAGCCCAGCGTAAGCTCTGCACCTTTTCCGGTCCCGCGTTCCAACGGCCAGAACGATGTAGGATTATATACCGAGGCGGGTCTCATTTTGTTCAGATGCGGCAAGCTGGTTTTGGAACGAAGCTAGGGCTCGCGGCGTTAATGGCTCTCACGCTCCTCGCGGTCCCGGCGGCGCTTGCTTCCGGTCCGACGTACTCCACGACGACCGTCTCTACCCCAGGATCCGTGGAGGCGAAGGTAGGCGGTTACCAGGGCGTCATAGTCAACGTCACCAGCTCGCAGACCTCTTCGCTCGGCGGCTTCGTGTACATGGACCTTACCAACGCGGCGGGCCAGACAGTATCCTGGAACGTCGGATACTGCAACATCTCACCGAAGGCTACCACCCAGTGCTTCGTGTCAATACCTCTCTCTGTGGCCACAGGGAACTACACGGCCGCGATGTTCGTAAGCACGCCGACCGGGGTGGCTATCTCGACCACCACCTCGCTGAAGGTCACGGTCTGAGACCGCCCTTTCGTCGGCAAAGTATTTATCGCGTCGAGAATGCCAGCCCCGAGCAGTCCTCGGCCCCATGCGAGCAATAATCTTGAGCGGAGGCTTCGGGTTGCGCTTAAGGCCACTGACAGACGACAAGCCGAAGGCGCTCATCCCTGTGAACGGGCGCCCCATCTCCGAGTACCAGATCGAATGGCTGGCGAAGGAGGGAGGGGTCGACGCGGTGACGTTCGCCTGCGGCTACAAGTGGGAGCGGCTCAAGGAGCACTTCGGGTCCAGGTACAACGGCGTGGAAGTCGATTACTCGGTCGAGGAGGCGCCGCTTGGCACGGGAGGAGGGATCAAGAGGGCGCTGTCTGCACACAAGGGGGAAGGGGCGCTCGTAGTTACCAACGGCGACATCATAACCGATCTGCCCCTGAAGCGGATGACCGAAGAATTCCAGAACGCGGGTGGGATCTCTGCGTCCATGCTCGTCGTCCCTTACAGGTCGAGGTTCGGGGTCGTCAAGATCGACAAGCTCAAGACGGTCAGGGATTTTGACGAGAAGCCGGCGTTTCCCGACGTATGGATTAACGGCGGCGTCTATGTCCTCAACGGTAACAAGATAGGCAAGACTCTCCCTGAGAAAGGGGACATCGAGCGGGAGACCTTCCCGAAACTGGTGACCCATGGCGAGCTCCTTTCGTACCCCTATTACGGGGACTGGAACTACGTGGACTCGATCAAGGACTTGATGGAGCTCGAGGCCTCCCTGAAGGCGTCCGCCTGAGCAAAGATTTTAGCGACCGGCTTTGCGAGATTGCCTCATGGCCGAGTTCTTGAGGGCTATCGAAGCGTCAAAGGTGTCTCCCGACAGCATGAAGACGGTCGAGGTCGGTGGAGACTACGTCCTCATCGCAAACGTGGACGGGAAGTACTACGGGATGGGCGCGTATTGCACCCACGAGGAGTGGGACCTGTCTGAGGGGACCCTGTCTGAAACAGAGGTCACCTGCGCGGGCCACGGAACGGTGTGGGACCTCAGGACTGGCAAGGGGGTCTTTGACGAGCCTCTTCAGGACGAACCCATCTACGACGTCAAAGAGGAAGAAGGCTACCTATTCGTAAGGAAACACAAGAAGTAACGGCACAGAGCCTCCGTGTCACATAGAATCATAGTCGCGAGTTCTCACTTTATTACCATACCCTGAAGGGGCTTTCTATGGTCTCCACTGGGCGAGCCGGATCGTCTCAGTTCCGGTCGCTCGGTAAGATGGTCTACAGGCGCAGGAAGCTCATCATCGTAGCTTGGCTGATCGCGCTGGTCGTCGTCGTCCCTGCCATTTCTTACGAGGGGAAAGTGACGTCCCTGCAGCTCGGGACCGCGTCAGGGAGCAACCTGGAGTCGGTGGTCGCTTCGAACCTCATCTCCGCGGAGTTCGCGAAGACCGTCCCCAACAGCTCTCTCGTCATCGTCGTCACAGGCTCGAACGTTTCTTCCCCCGCGACCCAGACGTTCGTCACAGGGCTCGCCTCCTCGCTTTCGACGGACCAGAACATCAAGGGGCTCAACCAGACGCTCGACGTCTATTCCAAGCTCTACTCTTCGATCGACGGGGCGAACAAGGGGGCGTACGCCTCTCTGTCAGGGGCCAACGGGACGAGCCAGCTCCTGCTGGGGGTCCCTGCGCTTTACCTCGGCGCTTGGGAACAAGCCTACGGGTCGACCCACAGTCTGCAGACGTCCGACTTCATAGCTTACAACGCGACGGCGAACACTCTTTCGCAGGCAAACTCCTCCGCCTACGGCCTCTACTCTTCGCACGTCCTCGGGCTCTTCAACTCGACCTGGTCTGCGAGCTGGTCGAACCCGGCTCTGGCAAACTCTTCGGTGCTAGCGAGGGCTACGGTGGCCGCACAGGAGGCGGACGACCAGTACCTGAGCTCCTACGCCCCTGCCCAAGCGGCCTTCTCCGACTCGCTCCTGCGAAGCTACAACCTGACGTCGTTCGTGACCGACACGAGGGCCCAGTCGGCGGCCGCGCTCAAGGACTTCGCGATAGGGTACACGGCCCAGGCGACCGGGCTGTCCGCCACTTTCGTGAACTCGGCCTTCGGCCTCGGGAAGACATACGACAACTCCTCGCTTTACACCCTGACCGGGGACATGATCTGGTCCCCTTCGACGTACGGCATCGGGCCCGCCCTCTCCACTCTCGTCTCGTCGCTCGTCTCCCCGGGAAAGACGACCACGCTGGTCGCTCTCAGCCTGAACGAGTCTCTTAACCAGAACATCGTCGAGATAAGGTCCGTCGCCTCGTCTGCGCTGGCGTCTTCGGGGGCTGCGGCCGGAGTGCACTCGGCGCTCGTCACCGGAGAGGACGCTATCTCGTACGACTTCGGCAATTCGACCCAGGCCGACCTCGGCATCATCCTCCCGGTGACCATCATCCTTCTCATCGCCGCCACCGGGCTGTTCTTCCGCTCGGCGCTCACTCCGTTCGTCACCTTGGGGACGATAGGCGTGGCGCTCGGAATATCGCAGGTCTTCGTGGTCCTCGTCGGGTTGTTCGTGGCAAAAGTGGACTTCACGGTCCCGACGATCCTGCTGACAATACTCATCGGGGTCGGCACAGACTACAGCGTCTTCGTCATCGCCAGATACAGAGAAGAGAGGGTCAACGGGGCGACCGTGGAAGACGCCATCGGGACCTCGATAACCTGGGCTGGAGAGAGCATCACCACCAGCGGCGCCACAGTCATCGTGTCTTTCCTCGCGCTCGCGGTCACGTCTGTCGTCTTTCTCAAGACGATAGGGTACGTAGTCGGCTTGGGGGTCACGGTGGCCCTGCTCGTGGCCCTCACCCTCGTCCCGGCCATAGTCAGCGTCGTCGGCGGTCGGGTCTTCTGGCCGACGTCCGGGAAGCGGTTCGAGCGATACGCCGCGTCTTCCGTCACCAGGCTGCGAGGGAGGAGAGGGTACTTCTCACGGAGCGGCGCCTTCGCTGTGAAGCATGCGAAGGTGCTCATCGTCCTGGCCATAGTGGTCTCCATCCCCGCGGTCTACACCTACGTCAACTCCACCCCGAACTTCGATTTCATCTCTGCTGCGCCGAGCAACCTCCCCTCGATAATGGCGTCCAACCAGCTCACCGCCGCGTTCGGCGGAGGGAAGCTCTTCCCCACCTATGTCGTCCTTACGTTCGCACAGCCCGTGGTCTCGGGCACGAGTTTCAACCCCGGAGAAATGGGGACCATAGCGTCAGTGACCTCGGCCGTCGGCTCGTCCCACGACGTCCAGAACGTCACGAGCCCCACGTCGCCGTACGGGGAGCCCGTCAACTACACGTCGCTCGAGCTCAACTCCACACAGGGGAAGCAGACGTTCAACGCCATCATGGCCAGCATCGGCTCAGACAACAAGACGGTGCTCATCACCGCCAACTACGGCATCGACCCCTATTCCACTCAGGCGATATCAGACGCACAGGTTCTGAGGACCCAGCTCCACAGCAGCTATGATTCCGCTCCCAACGTCACGGGGCTCTACCTCGGGGGCGCCTCAGGCTCCATCCTCGACACCAAGAACTTCTTCGACGCCCAGTTCAACACCGTAGTCCCGGTGGTGGCTGCCGGGGTGGCGGTTGTCTTGCTGGTGGTCCTCGGGTCCCTGTTCCTTCCTCTGTTCGCGGTGGTCTCGGTGCTGATGAGCATAGTGTGGACCCTCGCGGCCACGCGGCTCGTCTTCCAGCAGCTCTACAACTACCAGCTCCTATATCTGATCCCGTTCTTCCTTTTCGTTGCCCTTCTCGGGCTGGGGATGGACTACAACGTCTTCATCCTGACGAGGATCCGCGAGGAGGCGACCAAGGGGAAGCCCCTGGACGACGCGATAGTGGGGGCGATAGAGCAGACCGGGGGCATCATCACGGCGGCGGCGGTCATCCTGGCGGGGTCCTTGGGGGCGCTCATGCTCTCGAGCGACCTGCTCCTGAAGGAGGTCGGGTTCGCGTTCGCGTACTCGATACTCATCGACGCGCTGATAGTCAGGACCTACATGGTGCCGGCTGTCATGTCGGTCATGGGCAAATGGAACTGGTACAACCCTCTGCCCTTCCTGAGCCGCTCCAGGGCCCTCTACGAGGCGGACAAGCGAGCCAGCGACAGGTCTTAAAGCGGCATGACGGCCACGACCCCCATGTCTGCGGACGAAGTGAGCGAGGAGGTGCTTGAGGAAGGGTGCTTCTACCTCATCGACCTCGGCCTGAGCCCTGAGGCTGTGGCCGACCGTTTCGAGATCTCCACTGAAAGGGCGTCCGGGCTTGCAAAGTCATACGGCTCCAAGTTGAAGTCAGGCAAGGCGGTCCGGGGCGACTTCGACAGGGCCTTCTGGGAGGACGTCAAGAAGGAGGCGGAGGGGGACGTGAAGCTCACCTTCCTCTCCGAGAAAGGGTTCCACCACGCGTGGAAGTCAGAGCTGAAGAAGCTCGACGGGCCCGGACTGATGTCGATCTACGAGTCGAGCAAAGACTTCCTAGGCTCAGACCCCAACCAGAAGTTCCTAGACTTCCCTCCGCCCAAGGGATACGACCCTCTCGCGATGGACAGGGAGATGAGGAAGGCGGTCGAGGTCATCGGCGAGCTCCTCGCGGAGAAGTGGAAAGAGGAGTCTGGCAAGGAAAAGAAAACCTCTAACGCTTAACTAGGTGGACGAGCCAACCGAAAATCGAAAAAGGTTGCCGTTGGACACGGTCGAAAAGGAGAAGCTGACCGCCGTCCTTCGCCAATTCCAAGGACGCAAGATCCTCGTGGTGGGCGACCTGCTCGTAAGCCGTTTTGTCGAAGTCGCCGCACGTAAGCTAGCAAGAGAAGCTCCCGTCCCTGCCGGGGACTTCGTCGGCCAGACCCTGCTTCCGGGGGGCGCCGCCAACCTCGCCCGCGAACTCACTTCGCTCGGAGCCTCCGTCAGCCTGGTCGGCCTGGTGGGCTCGGACGAGTACGGCACCTGGCTGAAGGCGGAGTTCAGCAAGTACGGCCTCGCTTCAGGGGGGGTCATCACAGACCAGACGAGGCCGACGTCTCTGCGGACCTGGTACATGGTCAACGGTTTCCACGCCCTGAGGGTGGACAAAGAAGACAGGCGGGACGTCCCCCTGGCGATGTCGAAGAAGCTTCTCTCTGAAGCCGAGCCGATCATCAACGGCGTCGACTGTGTCATGCTCTCGGACTATGACCGGGGCGCGATCACCAGCTTCCTGATAGGAGGGATCGTGGCCGCGGCGAAAGCTGCGGGGAAGACAGTCGTAGGGCAGCCGAAGATGCACCACTACCTGGACTTCTCGGGGGTCACCTACGTGAAGTCGAACCTGGAGGAGGCGGAGCACGCCACGGGGATGGCGATGGTGAACGAGACCAGCCTCAGGAACTTGGGGGTGAACCTCATGAGCCGACTGGAGTCGAAGGCCATACTCATCACCAGAGGGGAGCAGGGGGTCACCCTGTTCGACAAGGACAACGTCACCCAGTTTCCGCCGATAGGCGGAAAGAAGAACCTCTTCAGCAAGGTGGGCGTGAGGGACGCCATGACCGGGGTGTTCGGGCTGGCGCTCGCTTCGGGCGGGAATCCATACCAGGCGGCGGTGCTGTCGAACGTCGCCGGGGAGGCGAGGAGCGAACTCCCCAGGATCGCCACGCTCTCTCTCCACGACCTGGAGACCAGAGCGCAGGTGGTGGAAGACTTCGTCCGGAGGATAGTCCAGGTGCCGGTGAGGCGCTGATGGAGACCGCACAGGAGATCGCCAGGCTGAAAGAGACCGCCCGCAACACCAGGAAGCTCATCCTCGAGGCGCTCGCCGAGGCAGGTTCGGGCCACCCCGGAGGCTCGCTTTCGGCCGTCGAGCTGCTGGTCACCCTTTACTTCCACGTGATGCGGCACGACCCGAAGAACCCGAAGTGGGAGGACAGGGACAGGTTCTTCCTGAGCAAAGGCCATGCCGCCCCGCTCCTCTACTCCATCCTCGCGCAGTCCGGATACTTCCGTGCGGAGGAGCTGATGTCTCTGCGGAAGACGGGCGCCCTGCTTCAGGGACACCCTTCCATGGGGATCCCAGGGATCGAAGCCCCTGCAGGCTCGGAGGGGATAGGGCTCTCGCTCGCGGTCGGAACCGCGCTCGTGGCGAAAATGGACAACAGGCCGTTCAGGGCTTACGTCCTGATGGGGGACGGTGAGCAGCAGGAAGGGCAGGTCTGGGAAGCCGCGATGGCAGCGTCGAAGTTCAGGCTCGACAACCTTACGGCAATGATCGACAGGAACGGCATCCAGCAGGACGGACTGACCGAACAGATCATGCCTCTGGAACCGCTTGCCGCGAAGTGGAGGGCGTTCAACTGGAACGTGATCGAAGTAGACGGATACGACTTCTCCCAGATAATGGACGGGTTCGACCTGGCCACGAGCACAAGGAACAGGCCTACTCTCATCATAGCGCACACCGTCAAGGGGAAGGGGATATCGTTCATGGAGTGGGCTCCCAAGTACCACGGCACCCCTCCTGCGAAGGACAAACTGTCAGACGTACTGAGCGAACTGGAGCGGTAGCTTGGCAGCGGTCAAGATCGCCCCTTCGGTGCTCGCCTGGGACCTCGGGGACCTGGACAAGGCGGTCGAGATATCAGTAAAGGGGGGAGCCGACCAGATACACCTCGACGTCATAGACGGCCACTTTGCCCCCAACATCACCTTCGGGCCGGGGACGGTGAAAGCGCTGAGGCGGCTGACCGACATGAAGTTCGACACGCATCTCATGATCGACAACCCCGGTGCTTACGCGGAGAAGTTCATGGACGCGGGGTCGGACCTTCTCACCTTCCACGCGGAGATACTGAGCGGCAGCTCCTTCGACGACATCTACAGGACCGTCAGCTCCAGGAAGAAGGAGGTCGGCATCGCAATCAAGCCCCAGACGGAGCTCCCGAAGTGGGCGGCGGAGCGGCTCGACAAGATATCGACGCTCGTCATCATGACGGTGAACCCGGGGTTCAGCGGTCAGAAGATGGACATGTCGGTGATGCCCAAACTGCAGAAGCTCGGCCGCTTGGTGAAGGAGAAGGGCCTTGAGGTCGACCTGGAGATCGACGGCGGGGTCGAGCCTGAAAACGCCGCAGAAGTCGTTAAGAGGGGCGGGAACGTTCTAGTGGCTGGAGCAGGAGTGTACTCGAAGAAAGACCCCGTGGGCGCGATTTCGGTCCTCAGACGTGCAGCGACCGAGGGACAGGCAGCAGACTGATGCTTTCGAAGACCGCCGCCATGAGAGACGCCTACGGAGACGCCCTGCTCGAACTCGGGGCCGCCAGTCGCGACGTCGTCGTGGTCGGCGCCGACACCACCGGGTCGCTGAAGTCCGGAGTGTTCGCCACCAAGTTCCCGGAGCGGTTCTTCAACGTTGGGATAGCCGAGAACAACCTGGTCTCAATCGCCGCAGGGATGGCGCTTGCCGGGAAGGTGGCTTTCGCAGGGACCTATGCCATCTTCGTCCCAGGCAAGTCAGTCGACCAGATACGGAACAACATCGCGTACCCTAATCTCAACGTGAAGCTGGTCTGCTCCCACGGAGGGATCTCGGTCGGTCCCGACGGAGCTTCGCATCAGCAGGTCGAAGACATCGCGATAATGAGGTCGATGCCCAAGATGAAGGTCATCGTCCCTGCCGACGCGGTCTCGACGAAGTCTGCCGTCAAGGCGATCGCTGCGATTCCCGGCCCATTCTACGTGAGGCTCACAAGAGCATCCACGCCCGTGGTCTACGACGCCGGATTCCAGTACGAGTTCGGCAAGGCGAACCTTCTGAAGGAAGGCTCTGACGTAGGCATCATCGCATGCGGGCTGATGGTCCCGGAGGCGTTGAAGGCGGCCGAGTCGTTGAAGGCTAGGGGCGTTTCGGCTGCGGTCCTTGACCTGCACACGATCAAGCCGATAGACGTCGACGCGGTCGTGAAGGTCGCGAAGCAGTGCGGTAGGATAGTCACCGCGGAGGAGCACAACATACTCGGCGGGATGGGATCTGCGGTGGCCGAAGTCTTGGGCGAACAGCGACCCACCCTCATGAAGCGGGTCGGGGTGAAGGACACGTTCGGAGAGAGCGGAGAAGCTGGGGAACTGATGAGGAAATACGGGCTCACGGCTGCGGACATTGAACAGGCCGCGTCGAACCTCCTGACGACCTCGAGCTAGCCGCGGGCGGACTCCCCTCACGACAGAGAACAGCATGGTCTCTGCAAAACGAGACCCTTATACGGCCGCAAAGAGCCGCTGATTCGATACAAATTGGTGTCAGAGAAAGTGCTACGTTTCCAGAACAAGAACAGAGATTTGGGCTCCCTGAGCCAGCAGATCGCTCAGCAGCTCAAGTTCGAGGGATACAAGACCAACATAGCGACTGCCCCCCTAGGGACCGTCATCCAGGCGCAGAAGGGCGGGATACTCAGGGACATGGTCGCGGCCGAGAGGGCTTTCACCATAATGATAACCGGCCAGCCCAACGACTTCTCGGTTCACATAGGAGTCGGAAAGTTCTTCCAAAACCTGGGGGTTATGGCCGTAGAGGCTCTGCTGCTTTCGGAGCTGTTCCTGGCTGTGGACATCCCTGAAATGCTCTGGACCGAGCACGTGGAGAAGGGCCTGGTGAACGAGGTCCTCAAAATCGTGGGCTGAGCGGAAAAAGAAGGCCGACGGGACGGTCGTAGGCTTCCAGCGCTGCGGGGTCCGGGGCTGTAGCTCCTGCCGTACGGAGTCCGAGAGCCGACCCCACTTCCTGGGATAAGTCCACTAGGCTTTAATATCAAACTGGGGCTCGAGGACTGTTGAAGCTATTCCTCGACACTGCCAACCTGGTTCAGATCAAGAAGCTCAACCAGATGGGGATAGTCGACGGCGTCACGACGAACCCCACGCTCGTGGCAAAGGAGCCAGGCGAGTTCGAGGACATCGTCTTAGCGATTTGCAAGGAGGTCAGAGGGGACGTCAGCGCCGAGGTCGTCAGCACGGACTTCGAAGGCATGCTCGCGGAGGCGAAGCATCTCTCGGCGATCGCACCCAACGTCGTGGTGAAGGTGCCCATGATCCCCGAAGGGCTAAGGGCGACCAAGGCGATCAGCAAGTCTGGGACCAGGGTGAACGTGACCCTTGTCTTCTCCGCTAACCAAGGGCTCCTGGCGGCGAAGGCAGGCGCCTCGTTCATCAGCCCTTTCATCGGGCGCCTCGATGACATAGGCCAGCGTGGGATGGAGCTGGTCGAGGACCTGGTAAAGATAAGAGACAACTACGGGCTGAAGGCCGAAGTCCTGGTCGGGAGCATCCGGCACCCTCAGCACGTCCTCGAGGCCGCCAAGGTGGGGGCCGACATCGCCACCATGCCTCCCGAAGTGATGGAGAAGATGATGCAGCATCCGCTCACAGACGCGGGGCTGAAGCGCTTCCTCGACGACTGGGAGAAGGCGAAGAAGACGAAGGCTTCCATAACGGTGTAAGGGCTAAGTTTTTACGCGATGGATAATCGCACTCTCCTATGAAGACTTACACACTGCCACCACTGCCTTACGCATACGACGCGCTAGAGCCACACATCTCCAAGCAGATCATGACGCTCCACCACGACAAGCACCACCAGGCCTACGTCACCAACGCTAACGCAGCCATGGAGAAGCTCGAGAAGTCGAGGAAGGGCGAGCTCCAGATAGACATCAGAGGGGTCCTCCGTGACTTCGGCTTCAACGCCGACGGCCACATACTGCATTCGCTCTTCTGGCCCAACATGGCGCCTGCGGGGAAGGGAGGAGGGGCCCCCGGAGGGAAACTCGCGGACCAGATCAACAAGGACTTCGGCGGGTTCGACAAGTTCAAGGCGCAGTTCTCAGACGCTTCTAAGACCGTCGAAGGAAGCGGCTGGGCGATGCTGATCTACGAGCCCACGAGCGAACAGCTCATCATCTCGCAGATAGAGAAGCACAACCTGAACCACATCGCTCATTCGAGCATCATACTGGCGAGCGACCAATGGGAACACAGTTGGTATCTCCAGTACCTCAACGACAGGGCGAAGTATGTCGACGCATGGTGGAACGTAGTGAACTGGTCGGAAGCTGACGCACGGCTGGGGAAGGCAATCAAGTAGCCCTGCCCCGGTCCCGTTTTTGTTCTCTATCCCAATCCTGAGGGCGTCTTTGTCCCGCTCGTCATCTGACGCCGCGTCTCCAGATTCCCTTCGGCGAACCGGCTTCCAGCGGCCTCAGTTTGGCCGAGTCTTCGCTGTCC
This sequence comes from archaeon, assembly GCA_021823325.1. GTDB lineage: Archaea > Thermoproteota > Nitrososphaeria > Nitrososphaerales > Gagatemarchaeaceae > UBA183. Next base: position 10,314 of record JAKAOG010000004.1, on the reverse strand, counting down.
CTTTCGAGCCTGCGGACTCGGCGAAGTCTCCGCTTTCGCTGACGAGGAATCCGATGTCTCTCACCGTGTGCACGGTAGATATCGCTCCGGGGTGCCCTGGGAGCAAGAATATCCCATTCGGCATCAGGCTCAGCGCGTACTTCTTCTGCATCGGCTTGTCTTCCTTGGACTCCTCTTCGGCGCTGGTGGGCTCGGCTCCGAAGTGCGTGAGGAACAGCGAGCCTAGCCCTGTGGTGTGCGCCTCGACGCCCCTCTCTCTGAACTCCTTGTCGACCTCCTTCCTGAGACCGGCCCCTGCCCTGTCCAGGCTGGGGTAGATCGAGCCCGCATTCTTCCTCAGATGCCTGACCGTGGCAAGGCCCGCGGCCATCGACAGCGGGTTCTCTGAGAACGTCCCGCCCCCGATGGAAACGAACTTCTCTTTCCTGGTGGGATCTGCGAGGCCGAGTATCTCTTTCCTCCCCGTCACCAAACCTAGGGGGAGGCCTCCGCCGGCGATCTTCCCAAACGAAGCGAGGTCCGGGGTGACGCCGTATCTCTCCTGCGCCCCTCCGAGCGCCACCCTGAATCCGGTGATGATCTCATCGAAAGCAAGGAGCGTCCCGGTCCGGTCCGCGAGCTCCCTGAGACCTTTCAGATACTCCACGTCTGCAGGAATGCACCCGCCCGCGCCGAGGACCGGCTCGAGGAAGATGACCGCAGAGTCTCCTCCTGTTTCCTTCACAGCCTTCTCCGCCCCCTCGAGGTCGTTGAACCTGACCGTCTTTACGAACGTCTGCTCTCCCTCTAGGATGCCCGCGCTCTCGGCTCTGTCGAAAGGCCTGTGCACCCCCTTGTTCAGCTCGGTGTTGTATCCATGCCACCCTCCAGCCATCTTGATGACGACCCTCCTGCCCGTGTATCCTCTCGCCAGCCTGATGAGGTACATCGTCGCTTCCGCTCCGGTGTTACAGAGCCGCGACAGCTCTGCGCAAGGGACGGACTTCTGTATCTCTTCTCCAAGTTCCACCGAGAGCTCGCTCCCCATCCCGTAGTGGGTCCCGTTCGCTACCTGCCTGCGGAGCGCGTCGACGACGGGCTTCGGGGAGTGGCCCAGTATGAGGGCCATGTGGCCCATCCAGTAGTCAGTGTATCTGTGGCCGTCCTCGTCCCAGATGTGCTGCCCCTTCGCCTTGCTCACGAATAACGGGTACGGCTCGTAGAACCGGGCGTTGTGATTGATACCGCCTGCGAAAACCCGGTTCGCCCTCTTGAAGAGGGCTCTGGACGCGTTTGTCGTCCTCTCATATTCTGCGGACATGGACCGACCGCCGTCCACCCTTCTATTTCAAGTGCTTTCCTGCAGAAGAGTCAATTAACGCGCCGCGGGCAGACGGCAATGCGATGGAGTTCACGGTGCCGCTCGGTTCCCCCTTCAACCTCGGCTACACCCTGGACAGCGGCCAGGCGTTCAGGTGGCGGAGGAAGGGCGAGTGGTGGTACGGAGTGGTGTCAGGGGGCGTCCTAAAGCTAAGGCAGGAAGGCGACAGGCTCCTAGGCTCTTCGAGCAGCGACCTGCTCGGAGCCGTGTACGTGACCTCTTACTTCAGGCTGGACGACGATCTCGACCACATCCTTGCCGGGGTCTCAAAGGACCCTGCCATCACCAAGGCAGTGGAGAGGTTCTACGGGCTCCGCATAATCCGGCAGGACAGGTGGGAGTGCCTCGCTTCCTTCGTCCTCGCCACCAACGCTAACATCCCTAGGATTCAGAAGATGGTCTCCGAGCTGAGCGCCAGGTTCGGGAGGGAGGTCTGGTTCGAAGGCGAGCAATATCACGCGTTCCCGTCTCCGGGGGACCTCGCTGACGCCCCTGTCTCCGACCTGAGGCGATGCGGGCTCGGCTACAGGGCGCCGTTTCTGAAGAAGGTCGCGAAGTCTGTGGCGCAGGGAAAGATCGACTTCCAGAGGGTGGCCTCCCTCCCCTACGAGGATTCCCGCCGGCTGTTGACGAGCGAGCTCTTCGGCGAAAAGGTCCTGCTCGGGGTGGGCCCCAAGGTCGCCGATTGCGTCCTCCTCTACGCGTTCGGGAAAGACGAGGCGTTCCCGATCGACGTCTGGATCGCTCGCGCGATCTCAGCGTCGTATCCAGAGCTCCTGTCCGCATCGTTCAGAAAGAAGCTGCGAAAAGATGGGAAGGCAAAGCTCTCTCCAAAGGAATATTCGGCACTGTCGCAGTCGGTGAGAAGGCATTTCGGAGAATATGCGGGGTACGCGCAGCAGTATCTCTTCATGTCCGCAAGAGAGTCGGGCTAACGAACTAGCCGCTTTCTTTCTTCTTCCGGGGCTTATCGGCCTTCGACTTCACCGCCCCTTCTGCTTTTTTGGCTTCCTTCTTCGCCGCCTTCGCTACCTTGACCGCTTCTTGTTCTATCTCTTCGGCGTCGACCTTCAGCTCATGCGCGACGTCTTCGACCTGTGCCTCTATCTCCTTCGCCTCCTTCCTTGCCGCGGCGCCCGTCCCGACGTGAGCGCTCCAAGCCTTCAAGGCGCCTACGTTGCCTTCCACCGCGCTCCTGCGCTTTTGGTCTACCTTTGCCCCCCACTCTGACGCATTCCGTGCCGTGATGCCTGCCTTCGAGAGCTCAGACAGCGAGAACCCTCTTCCGGGCCTTGTAATCATGCCTGTCCCATGCCTCGTCGAGACCATCGCGACCGGCGCCTTCCCGACGGGCTTCGGGTGCGCTGCTTTCGGCGTCTTGGCCCTCGTCTTCCCTGCGTCTTTCTTGATCGTCTTCCCGGCCTTCTCGACCTTGCTTTCGACGTCCCTCGCCGCCTCTTCGACCTTCTTCTCCACCGACTTCTTGCGGCTCTTCTTGGCTTCAGAACTCAATGCTTTCGCAACCCGTCCAGACGGGGGATAAAACGGTTCCTCGAGGAGCGGGTCCTATGAAGACTTCTTCCGTATGCCCCAGACTATGGAAATGGCGCCTGCGGCCGTCAGCATCCCCCCTGCCAGCGCCAAGTACGGGTTCTGGAACACCACGATCCCAGGGACAAGCACGGCGTCCACCCCTATCAAAAGCACCGCGATCCCGAAGGCCAAGAGCCCTCCGCTGCCGATGGAGAGCGGGCTCAACACCTGGCCGGTCGGAAGCTTGACCGGTCCGGCAGCAGGAGCCTTCCTGAACGACGGGAGACCGCCCTTCATGAGCCCCATCGGGAAGAACATGACTCCCAGCGCCAGCAGGATGCTCGACGTGCTCTGGGCTGCGCTCGGTTCAGGGCTCGAGATCAGGCAGTAGCACCCGTCCCCGGCGGGGGTCATCACCGGTGAGAAAGAGTAGTAGGGTGGCATGATGCTGCTGAAGAGCAGGATGCCGGTCACGCCTATGAGGACGAATACCACTGAAAGCGCAAGGAACTCCTTGTCCAATGTCCTCGATGCGCGGAGCGTTTACATTTCTTAAGGGTTTCTGGAATCGAGGCTACCGTTGCGGGGTCGCACGCCTGAAGATGATTCCCGCGGCGAAAAGAGCGACCACCACTCCTAACAGCCCTACGGCGTTGGCTATGCCGAGCGAGGATGCCCCCTGAGTCTCAGCAGAGCTGATCGCGTAGAAGAAAGCATATGCGACGAGGGCCATCACCGCGATCGCGACTGGTATCCAGAGCTTCATGCCGGCGACCGCATGGGCCCGGGCGCTTCCATATTTGTCTGGCGCGACGACCGTTCCGGGTTCGCCCAGGAGACGACCGCCTGAGCACGTTAATAACCACCGGACGGGCTTCGGTTGCCGATTTCAACGCATAACATCAGCGGATCTCGTTTCACCGATGCGAAGAGGGCCGGTACCCCTTCCAACAGGCAGAAGGTTCTGGGACACATCACGGCGCATCCGGGGATTCACCTGCGGAAAGTGTGCCGCGACCTTGGCCTCGGCGTCGGGGATGTCCAGTATCACCTGCATCAGCTTGAGAAGGACGGCGCGGTGAAGTCGTCCCGGCGCGGCATCTACAGGCAGTTCTACGCATGCGGATTCTTCGGAGAAAAGGAAGGGATCATCCTGAGCGCACTTGCGCTGAGGACTCCAAGGGAGCTGCTGCTTCACCTGATCGAGGAGCCGGGGATAAACCAGGAAAAGCTCGCTTCCGTCCTCGGCCTTTCGCCGCCGAGCGTTTCCTGGAACCTGAAGAGGCTCATCCAGCTGGGCCTGGTCGAGAAGACCCAGTCCGGAAGGTCTGCCTCATACAGAGTGAAGGGGAACCTGACAGAGATCACAGCTTTCGTCCGGAGCTACCACCCCGGGGTCTGGGAGCGTTGGTCTTCCAGGCTCGCGGAGCTGGTGAGCTCCATCGCGGTCGAAGGACAAGACCTCGACCCATGATTCCATGGGGGTCCCTCTTGCAGGCCTTCGGGCTGGGAGAGGAGGCAAGCACCGCAGCGCTGCTGAACTTCGTCGTCGCGGTGTTCGCGGCGGTCCTTCTCGCTCTGTCCCTTTCGGCGTACAGGCGGACGAAGCTTCGAAGGCTGCTGTTGGTCTCGGCAGCCTTCGGGCTTTTCGGCGCAGGCGTCGCCCTTCGGAACGTCGAGATCCTGTACCTGCCGGGGTTCGACACAGACGAGGTTTTCGTCGCGGCATTCGAGCTGGCTGCGCTTGCGTCCTTCTTCTTCGCCCTCGTCATGAAGGACTGACGGCGGCGGCTTAGACAACTGTACCACAACGTCTTATTACATTCTGGCTCAACTTCGGCCTGGTTGTCTGCAAACCAGAGTCCCCCATCCATCCAGGGCAAGTCGATGAAGAAGACAGCTGCCAGGGGGTTCCGAAGGATTCAGGTCGCCATGGGGGCGACGCTCCTTCTCTCGTCTGCGACGGGCGTGTACCTTCTGGCCACAGACGCGTCGCTATGGCTCCTTGCTGTCTCCCACGCCGTAGGGCTGGTCATAATCGTCGCCGTGGACATCGTCCTCGGGTTGTACAATCTAGCTTCATCGAAGGGGGTCTATCTACCGTCCATCGCAGCGGGGGTGCTCGGGTTCGCGTTGCAGGGCGGAGACGTGTTCACGGCGCCCCAGTACAACATGACCGTTCCGTACTTCGCGCGCTACCTCTTCGGCCTCGGCGCTTTCGACCTGCTGCTCGCCCTGCAGGCAGGCGTGATAGTCGCAGGGCTTCTGGGCAGACCGCACGCGAAGTACCTTTCCCGCAGGATGAACAGGTCGCAGAGGCTCGACTACACGAGACGGGGGTTCGTCAAGGCAGCCGCCGGCCTGGCAGCGCTCGTGGGCGCAGGCGTCTTGGTCGGGTCAATCAAGCTCCCGGCCCCCGCGAGCGTCGCGGCTTCAACGACGACCGGCACGGTACAAGGCTCTGTCGCCAACGTCAACAATCTGAAGGTGGGGACCCCGGTGTACTTCGAGTATCCGACAGGATATCCCAACGCGCTGATCAAGAACTCTGACGGCTCGCTGACCGCCCTGAGCATCCTGTGCACGCACGTCTGTTGCGAGTGTTCCTACGACGCTTCCTCCTCCTACTTCTATTGCCCGTGTCACGGGTCGGTCTTTGACAACAACGGGAACGTCGTCCGGGGCCCGGCGTCGACCAACCTCCCGACGATAGAGCTTAACGTAGACTCGGCGGGGAACATATTCCCGACCGGGGTCAGCAACCCTGGACCGTGCCAGGCGTAGCTAGCCGATCCAGACACGAACACAGCCTGTTGCGCCAGATTCCGTCGAAACGAGTCATGAAATAGGGTTAGATTGCCCGGGACAGTCCTAGGACGTCCCGCAGGTCGGAACCCCAGAGCTTTTGGGCTCATTTGAGCCGACGACACTCCGGTGACTGTGGCCTGAGTAGGCTGGACGGGTCAGCCAATAGCCAACCTCTACAGCCGGAAGCTCTACCAGGCTGAGCTACTGCGGGACAAGCGGCCCGACAGTTGCAGATTTCTTAAGGGTTTACGACAGGGTCCGCCGGTCTGCCGCTCCGGGGATTGCGCACGCTGCGAGGGCCGCCCGCCCCGCGAACACGGCGACGACGAACGGGCTGATCAGCAGGACTGGGATGCTGAGTGCGATGAACAGGGCCTGATAGGGAGCAAGCGCAACAGCCAGGGTGGTCGCTCCCAGCCCGCCGATGGTCCCCGCGAGGAAGAGGCCAGCGCACGTCGGACAGCCGGTAAAGAAACCGGCCATCACCCCGACCGGACCCAGCCATCCGGCGTTGGAGCGGAGGAGCCTGTTCCTCAATGCATGGGCGGCAACCACGACGTTGAATCCTACGAGCAGCGGTATGAGGACGGCGAACAGCGCGTCCAACGGAAGTATCTGGACCGCGATGTGCCATTGAGGGGCCAGATAGACGATCAGCTCCGGCACGGTGCCAGGGGACCCGCAGCATGTGGCCGCGACGACCGTCGGGTGCGTGACCCGGTAGATGGTCTGGAAGTTGACGGTCGGCTGGTAGACGAGGACGCTCGAAACCAGGAGGTAGGCCAACCCGTACAGCGCCCCCGCCAGCGCTCCGATTCTGACGTCTGAGCCCGCGTTCAGCGCCTCCGAAACGACGGTCAAGACCGATCCGGGCCCTCCGCCTGGACTCCTGGCGAGCCCCATCCCCAGGAGCAGCGCTCCGACAACGGCCAGGGCTATCCCCGCTGCCTCGTAGAGATAGAACCCCGACACCTGGGACACCGCCGCGCTTTGACCCAGGACCGGGTGTTGGGTGGAGTACCATGAGAGCGACTCGACTGCCACCCAGGCGATCCCCCCGCCGAAGGCGGCTATGCCGGCGCCGAGGTAAGGGGCTGAACGGGGCAGTTTCACGAACGGTTTCGTTTCAACGAGGCTTAAAATCGCTTCTTCTGGGGCTGGACAACGCGCCTAAGGGGAAGCGCGGCGTCGCTTCGAATGGAAAACCAAAATACACGTCGCAGGGGCGTCCAGCAAACGGAGCTTTGCTGATTGAGTTTTTCTGATTACTTGGCTCTGACCAAGCCTAAGATCACCCCCCTGCTCCTCATGGCCGCGCTGGGCTCTGCGGTCGTGGCGGCCAGGGGCCTGCCTCCGATCATCACGCTGGGGGGACTGCTCGTCGCGGGGACGCTCGCATCGAGCGGGGCGCTGGCGCTCAACAGCTTCCTCGAGATGGGCATGGACGCCAAGATGAAGCGAACAATGGGAAGGCCCCTGCCGTCGGGGAAGATAGTCCCGCCCCGGCACGCGCTGTACCTCGGGCTGGGCCTCCTGGTCCTCGGGGTCGCGGTTGCTGCGCTGACTCTCGACTATCTGGCTGTCTTCTTCATCGCGCTCGGGGCTTTCGTTTACGTTCCCGTTTACACGCTTTTTCTGAAGCCAAGGACCACGTGGAACATAGTGCTCGGCGGGTTCGCAGGGAGCTGCGCCGCCCTGGCGGGATGGTACGCGGTCACGTTCCAAAGCGCCGCCGTCGGCTGGCTTCTTGGCGCCTTGGTCTTCGTCTGGACCCCGAGCCACTTCTGGTCTCTGGCCGTCATCACGGAAGAAGACTACTCCGCGGTGAACATACCGATGCTCCCCTCGGTGGTGGGGCCGGTCGCCGCTTCGCGCTACATAGTGGTCAACACGCTCCTTCTGATCCCAGTGAGCCTCCTCTACGTAGGGTATTTCCTGGGGCCGGGCTTCTACGTCTATCTCGCTGTCGCCGTCGTTTTCGACCTCCTGCTCTTGGCCACCAACATCAAGCTGTTCAGGTCACCCACCAAAGACAACGCCTGGCTCGCGTTCAAGTTCTCCAGCCCGTATCTCGCGGTCATCTTCCTGGTCGCCATGGTGGCGGCGGTACTGCGCTAGGTCCCGACTGCTTTATCATCAGCCGGCGGCCGGGAATCGGCATTGGCCTCCGAGTACGTGGTGCACTACGCTGAAGTGGCGCTGAAGGGAAAGAACAGGCCTGAGTTCGTCCGCGCGTTGAAGAGGAACCTGAGCAGGTCCCTGGCCGGCCTCAACCCGGTCATGCGGCACTACGAAGGAAGGCTGCTCATATCCGCCGACGGAAGCGAGGACGATGTCTCGAGAAGGCTCGGCTCAACGTTCGGGGTCGCGTGGTTCTCTCCGGTGACAGTGGTCGAGGGCGACTTTCAGGCGGTCCGCGATGCCGTCCTCAAGATGTCGGCAGGAGCGACGGCGAAGTCTTTCAAAGTGGAAGCAAGGCGCTCTGACAAGGCCTTCCCGATCCGGTCGCAGGCGATGGCCTCGATGCTCGGCGCCGAGATAGCCGACCGCACGGGGATGCGGGTGAGCCTCTCCGATCCGGAGTTGGTCTTCCACGTCGACGTCACAAAAGAGCGGACGATGCTGTATGCCAGGCGGCTCCCGGGCCCAGGGGGGCTCCCGGTGGGGACCGCCGGGCGCGTGATGCTCCTCTTCTCGGGAGGAATCGACTCACCTGTGGCAGCATGGCTCATGATGAAGCGCGGCTGCACCCCTGTCTACGTCCACTTCTATCTGGCCCCTACGCCGCAGTCGGCCATCGACAGCAAGATCATGAAGCTCGTGAGGGTTCTCTCCGCTTATGGGGGCAAGGTCACCCTCGTCCTCGTCCCGTTCGCGGAGTACCAGCTCGCAGCCTCCGCGGCGGGGGACCTCGAGCCCTCGCTCTTCAGGAGGTTCATGCGCATGACCTGCGAAGCCCTCGCTCCTTGGTTCGGAGCGTCGGCGATAGCAACGGGAGACTCGCTTTCGCAGGCCGCCTCTCAGACGCTCTGGAACATCGGGTCATTCGACAGCGGTTCCACTCTGGCCGTTCTCAGGCCCCTCCTATCCTACGACAAGGAAGAGATCATCTCTCTCGCAAGAAAGATCTCGACCTACGACCTGTCCCTTGAGGAATACAAGGACTGCTGCGCCATCATCACCAGGCACCCCAGGACCCGGGTGAAAGCGGCAGAGGTAGCCGCTGCTATGAAGGACCTCGGGCTGGACAAGCTGGTCTGGAAGGTCACCGAGAGGGCGACTTTGGTGAGCTATAACCCGGCCACCCGAGAGACCAAGACCTCGCCGCTCGCCGAAGCGATGGAGCGGTCCAGGGCGAAGATGGGACACACTGAGAAGCTTCCGGCCCACTGACCTCCTGCGGCTCGAAGCGACTCTTCTCGGACCCGGCATCAGGCGGCGTCGGCGTCTAGCCTGACGTTGACGAGCTTCAGGTCGACCATCGCGCCGGACCCGCCCTTCTTACTCCCACGCTTCAGCCATCCTCTGACGTCGAAGAAGTACTCGTTGCTGTAGGGGCACGCTCCCACGCAGTCGCCCACGCCGATGCACTTCGAGCTCTTGAACTCTCCTTTGGAGATGAAGCTCCCTGGGAGGTCGGTCAGCCCCACCGGGCACGCTTTCGCGCAGTCTTTCGTCTCGCACGTTACGCAGACGTTCGGGTCCCGCACCTTGAGCTTGAAGAAGCCCAGTCTCCCCACGAGCTGGTTGAACGTCCCCCAGTGGCATATCCCCATCGTGACGCACCCGTACGTCCCCACAAAGGGGATGGTCACGAAGATGAGGTACCAGAGGAAGCCGAAGTAGAACCCGTAGAAGAACACGGCGGGGTCGCTACCAAAGATCGTCAGGTTGACGACGCCGATAGAGTCCAGGTATGACACCGCTACCGCTGCGATAAGGGACGCCCAGACCAACGAAAACACCACTTTGTAGATGTCGGAAAACCTGCTTGTCAGGAGCCTCTTCCCGAGCGCCGAGGTCCTGTTGAACGTCTTCATCGAGTCATAGAACGTCCCCTGATACATCAGGGCGGCCGTGCAGAACATCGAACAGACCTGCCTCGCTCCGAAAAGGAACGAAAGGGCCCCTGAGATCAGGTATGTGCCTAAGAGCGCGAGGAGCAGCGTGGGGGCCACCGCCCCCGCTGTCCCTATCCCCATGCTCCAGCCCAGGAAAGGGATCTTCGGGAGGGACGCGCCGGGGACCAGGAAGTAGGGGAGGTACACCGAGTAAGCCGCGTAGGCGACCATGACCAGCCCTAGCCTGACCTTGGTCTCGAGCTCTCTGGCTTCCCTCATCTTGAAGAAGACGAGCGCTCCCATTTCGGCCCCCATCATGATGAGGAACCACGGAGAGAGAGTCACCGCCGAGAAGAAGGCGACGAAGTCGTATCCTGCAGAACTCACCGAACCCAGGATGCCGCTGCCTATGGGGACGAGGGCTGCGTTGCTGAACAGCGCCCTGCTCCCGCCGGCCTGCACGTCAAGCAGCGCCCCCATGAAGAACTCCCCGACGAATAGCGCAGACAGGACGCCGAACACCCACCAGGGGTCTGCCTTCCAGCTCTTCAT
>JAKAOG010000006.1 GCA_021823325.1 archaeon | reverse complement strand
TTGGCACCGGATGAGATGACGACCCTTCCCCTGGAAGCTGACTCCTTGACAAAGTCTCCGAGCTTTGCGATGACCCCGTCCCCGATGAGGACCTTGGTCGGGAGCTCCATCAAGTGGTATACAGGGTCCACGATGCGGCGAGCGCTCTGACGTGATTTAAGGCCACTGCGAATCGCCACTGAGACGGGCCGTCGGAGGCGTTACACCTTGGAAAGATTAAATAACTAACGGGAGCGCGCGGCCCATGTCCGTTCTAGGAAGGTTTGTGGGCATGTCGAGAGATTTCAGCGAAGAAAGAAGAAAGACCGCGGGGGCGGCCATGTATCACGGTACGACCACCGTGGGCCTGGTATGCTCCGACGGGGTCGTCCTGGCTACAGACACCAGGGTGACGGCGGGCGGGTTCATAGCCCACAAGAGGGGAAAGAAGCTCCTGAAGGTGGATGAGAACATCGCCATGACGATATCAGGGGGGGTCGCTGACGCCCAGAACGTCGTAGACACTCTGAGGTACTATTGCAACCTGTATCGGATGGAGAAGGGACGCATGATGTCCGTAAAGGCGGCAGCCCAGGTAGTCTCAAACATGCTCTTCTCTTCAAGATACTATCCGTACATCGCGGACGTCCTCGTAGGGGGGGTGGACAAGACAGGAGGGTGGCTCTTCAACGTCGACTTCTTCGGGTCCATAAACCAAGAGAAGTTCATAGCGACGGGGAGCGGGTCGCCGGTGGCCTACGGGATCCTGGAGGCAGAGTTCAAGGAGGGGATGACCACGGCCAAGGCATATCCGCTTGCTGCGAAGGCGATTATCTCGGCAACGAGGAGGAACGTGGCGACCGGGGACCACTTCGACGTCGCCATCCTCGACGAGGAAGGATTCAGGGAGCTGACCGAGGCGGAGAAGGACCGGCTCCTTGCCCAGTTTGCAACTAACAATTAGTCTTGGAACAGAAAGCCAACGGCGTAAGCCTCATGAGCGCTATTCTGAACAACATCCCAGCGGAGGCTCAGATCACAAGGATCGAGTATGAAGGGCCCAGGATAGCTCTCTACACGAAGAACCCCGCCTATCTGCACAAGAACAGCTACGTGATCTCCGAGATCGTCAACTCGCTGAAGAAGAGGGTAGTGACGAGGACCGAGAAGTCGATCAGGAAGCAGGAGAGCGACGCCAGGCAGATACTCGAGAGGATGCTTCTTCCCGAGGCCGGGGCATCAAACTACTTCTTCGACGACGCCCTCGGAGAGATCACCGTGGAGGCGGAGAACCCCAGGCTCCTGACCCAAGAGGCAGGCTTCGACCTTGGCGCGGTGATGGAGCAGACAGGGTGGAAGGTGAAGGTGAGGAAGGCGCCGCACATAAAATCGACCGCGATACAGAACGTCTACTTCGCGCTGAAGGCAGGCAGCGAAGCGAGGGAGAAGTTCTACAGGGAACTCGGCGAGGCGATATTCAGGCCGCGCATCGCTGCCGAGGAGCACGTGACAATCAAGACCCTGGGAGCGTTCCAGGAAGTAGGCAGGTCGAGCGTCCTCGTGGAGACCGCCGAGAGCAAGGTGCTCCTGGACTGTGGGATACATCCGGGCTCCCGGAACACCTGGGACGCCTATCCGCGGCTCGACTGGGCGGACATCTCGCCGAACGACCTTGACGCAATCGTCATCAGCCACGCGCACCTCGACCACCAGGGGTTCCTCCCGGCCATGTACAAGTACGGATATGACGGCCCTGTCTATTGCACCGAGCCCACTCTCCCGCTCATGACCATGCTGCAGAACGACTTCGTCAAGATAGCCCAGATAGAGGGCGGGAGGCTAATCTACGACCAGAAGGACATACGGGACGAGATACAGCACACCATAACACTCCCCTACGGCATGGTGACGGACATCTCCCCTGACATCAAGCTTGTATTCAACAACGCGGGGCACATCCTCGGCTCGGCCACGGTGCACCTGCACATCGGGGACGGAGCCCACAACATCGTCTACACCGGGGACTACAAGTACGGTAGGACCGCGCTATTCGACTCGGCCACCTGGAACTACCCCAGGGTAGAGACGCTGATCACTGAGAGCACCTATGGAAACAAGGAGGACATCATGCCCGTCCGCGAAGAGGTGGAGATGAACTTCGTCAACTCCATCAACGGGACACTGAAGAACGGTGGGAAGGTGCTGATCCCGATCCCAGCAGTCGGGAGGGCCCAGGAGATACTGATCGTCATCGACCAGTACATGAGGAACAAGGTTCTCGCGGAAGCGCCAGTCTTCACCGAGGGGATGATCTCAGAGGCGACGGCGATACATGTCTCGTATGCGGACTACCTTTCCAGGGAGCTCCGGACGAAGATACTGGAAGAGGGGGTCAATCCCTTCAAGTCGGAGTACTTCACTGAGGTCGAGCACCCCAGCGACAGGGAAGAGGCGTACAGGGAGGGCCCCGCGATAATCATGGCGACGTCGGGGATGCTCGAAGGAGGGCCGGTCCTAGACTATTTCGAACACCTCGCTCCGTCGGAGAAGAACAAGATCCTCTTCGTCTCATATCAGGTGCAGGGCTCCATCGGCCGCAGGGTGCTGGACGGAGGCAGCCAGGCGAGCTTGATGGGGATGGACGGGAAGATCAAGATAGTCGACGTCAAGGCGTCAGTCCAGAAGGTCGAAGGATTCAGCGGCCACAGCGACTACAACCAGATCGTGCGTTTCGTGGGCAAAGTCAGGCCGAAGCTCCAGCTCGTCCTCGTCAACCACGGGGAAAAGAGGAAGACGGAGAACCTCGCGTACGCGCTGCAGAGGATATACAGGATCCCTGCGATCCACCCGGCTGTACAGGAAGCAATCAGAGTATACTAGACCCGAAGAAGTCCGCAGCCCGCGCTGAGCCAGACCCCGCTTCGCGCAGTTTAAATTCAGCAGGCGCAAAAACACAGACGAAGATCAGCTGAAGCTCGCAAAAGACATCAGCCTCGGAAGCCCCACCCTGGACGAGGCGTTCCCGACTCTTTTCGTGAAGTCTACACCCGCCGTCGACAGGAGATCCCCGCTCATATACGCGGCGTCGCTGCTCCGCTTCCATTCGGTGGAGGCCGCCATGGTCCTTGTCGAGGACATGAAGCCTCTCAAAATGGGCAACAAGACCGCTTTCGTGGGAGGGTATTCGATACTCACAACTCTCCAAAAGGCGGAGCCGAAGGAAGGATACAAGGTGCTCTTCGGCCCCAGCGAGCGGAGCGCCATCTGGATGACCTCTCTGAAGGCCGAGCAGAGCATCCGCGACCTGTTACTTGCGTTCCAGGAAGGGAGGTTTGGGTTCACTTCGGTCACGAGCGAAGGCATGTTCGCCATGGTAGGCCTGTCCGACATGCTCGGGCTGTACGAAGCAGGGGCCATAGGCTCAGACCTCACGGTCCGCGAGGTCGCGTCGAAGGTGGTCGAAGTGGACAAGCATACCCGGGTCAGGGAAGCGCTCAGGCTGATGCTGGAGCGAAGGATACGGAGGGTCTTCATACATGGGACGAAGGCGTTCCTGTCTGACAGAGAACTGGTGAGCAATATATTCAGCCCGAGGAAGCTGAAAGAGGCCAAACAGACGCCGAGCGCAATCCTCGAGGGGACTGTGCTCGAGGCCGGTCCGGTGGAGCCAATCGAAGTGGACGGCGGCCTTCCGCTCAAGGAGGCAGCCAAGCTGGTCGTGAGGACCCAGGGAGGCGCCATCCTCTGCGAAGAGGGGGTGGTGTCGCCATGGGACGTGGTGATGAAGCCGTTCGCAACGGGACACCTGAACGTCAGGTGAGCCGACTTAAGTGAACGCGCCGGACCGTTAGGTGGAAGAACCGAGGCTCTGGAGCCTATTGCAGCCCGCGCCAGATTCTGACGCCTGGAGGGGTTATCACGACCCTCTCGTCCCCGAGCCTTGCTATGTCGCCTCCCACCGAGGTGGCGAACTCGTAGAGCTGCTCCACTGAGGACTTCAGCTCTTCGAGGCTCTTCTGGGCGAGCGGGGTCACCTTCAGTATCACGATCGTCTTGTTAGTGACGTCTTCCTGGATCTTCGGGAGGTCTTCGATGCTCCGAAGGGCGAGAGCCTTCAGCAGGATCTCCTTGTTCTGTCCCTCGAGCTTCCTTTCCTGAATGACACCAGCCAATTGAGGTTGTTTCTCCTGCTCTCCAGCTATTATTAAGCATCGTGAGGCCCAGCAATTCTATCACGCCTTCGAATTAGTTAGACCGAGTTGTAGAGAATAGTTCAGAAATCTGAAAATTCGTTCTTGGCATATAAGGAGAGGGTAGTCCGAAACTATTGGGGCTCAGATGGCCTTGTGGGCGTTCCAGTACCTGTCCCCCACGTGGTGCGCGTTCTTGATGCATCCCCCCTTCGACATCGTGGCTGCCTCCGCGCCCGAGACCATGGAAGCCCCCACGGCGATAGCCCGTCCCTTCTTCTCTTCCTTCACGACCACCAACCTCCCTGCGGCGCCCCAGTCTTCCAGCGTACGTATCCCGGGCCTCATGACGTCGGCCCCGTTGAGGAGGAACCTGATCGCCCCCTCGTCGACCACCGCGGAAGGGAACAGGGCCAGCGTGTCAGGCGAGCCGAGGTAGGGAATGAAGACGTCCCCCACCTGGATGAACTCGAGGGCCTCGAGGTTTACGAAGACTACCCCCTCTTCGGGCTCTGCGCACTTGGCCTGGGCAGATTTCGGCAGATTGAGGGTGAGCCCCAGAGAAGACTCGAGCTTTTGGATGATTTCGATCGAGTCACGCCTTGACAGGACCCATTTCTTCAAACGATGTCGCAGGTATGACTGCTTAAATAAATGAATTCGGATGGCCGCCTTGAGCGTTTCGATTGTCAGTCGACATGGCAGTAAAGGAGCTCGAGACGAGCATGGGAAAGGTCGTCCTCATCAAACTGAAGGGAGGTAAAGTGATCCGAGGGAACCTGCAGGGCTTCGACCAGCACATGAACCTCGCACTGGAAAAGGCTGAAGAGGTGGCAGAGGACGGAAAGTCGAACTCGCTAGGGACGCTCATAGTAAGGGGAGACAACATAATCATGATCTCTCCGCCGCCTTCATAGGCGGAAGGTTCGCCGGCCGGACGCCGATTGCCAACCGCTGAATCTACTTTTATACTGAAGAAGCAAGAGCACATGCAAGGAAAAACCACTTGGTCGACATCCTGACCATTGCTCTCGCGGGGATCGTTGGTCTAGGCCTTGGTGGGGCGGCCGCCTATGCCGTCTTCTACACTCGGCCCAAGACGGAAAGAGTCGTGGTGGCCCGGGCGGAACCGGGGTCAGTCTCCAAGGAGATGACCGTCACTACGGCGGACCTCGAGAAGTCGAAGAGGGAGATGAGGACCGTCATGGTGGAAAGAGACCTGCTGTCATCGGCTATGATGAAGCTCTACGAAGCGGAGAACGAAGGGAGGATCACCCGCGAAGAGAGGGAGATGATCTCCAAGAGATACAGCGACCAGATCAAGGACCTCCAGGCCAAACTAAAGGACGTCGAACTGATAGTGGAAGTGGGCGAGCTCGAGGGGCTGAGGAGCGAACTGATGACGCTGTTCGAAAGCAAGATTCAGAACATAGAGACCCGACTTGACGTGGCGAAACAGAGGCTCGGCCCTGCAGCGCCCCAGCCCGTCAAGAAAGAGGCGGCTGCCCCCAAGGTAGAGAGGGCTACCGATCTCGAACGCGTGGTAGAGCGCAAGGCGAAGGCGGAGATGAGCGAGTCCGAGAAGAGGGTGAAGGAGATAAGGGACGAAGTCATGGACGCGCTGACACGGCTAGAACAGATAGACATAGAAAAGAAGCAGCAGGAAAGCTGAATGGACAAGCTCAGGGACGCTCTGAAAGGGGTGGCCAAGGAGCTCGCGAAGTCGATATCCCCTGGGACCACGCTCGGGCTGGGGAGCGGGTCCACCGTTGCGGCTCTGCTTGAGGAACTTTCCCCTCTCGTACTGGCGAAGGCGAAGTCCCTCAGAGGGGTCCCGACGTCCACTCAGATCGAGCTCGTGGCCTCGAGGTGCGGAATAGAGCTGGTCCCATTCAGGGGAAGCGTGGACCTGGTCATCGACGGGGCGGACCAGGTGGACGCGAACCTGAACCTGGTCAAAGGAGGAGGGGGGGCACTGCTGAAGGAGAAGGTGGTCATGGGGAGCGCCAAGCGCACTGCGATAGTCGCTGCTGAGAGCAAGTTCGTCCGCAGGCTCTGCGACAACGGAGCGAGGGTCCCCGTCGAGGTCTTCCCGATCGCGAGGGAGAGCGCCAAGATGAAACTCTCACTGCTGGGAGGGGTCCCGGAGGAGAGGCTCCTCCCGAAAGGATACCCATACTACACAGAGAACGGCAACATCATACTCGACACCCTGTTCGAGCCCGTCAGCGACCCGCGGTCGATGGAGGAGAAGGTGAAAGCGACGCCGGGGGTCGCAGAAGTAGGGATCTTCACTTTCAAACCGGTGACGGTCTACAGGCTCGGAACAGATGGAAACTTTGAAGCCCTGAAAAGTCACGACTAACCTTATAACCACCTCAACGGGACGACCTTTCGACAGACATGACTCGTGAAGTAGGCTACAAATCAGCACCGATCGACCCGAACTTCCTGTCGAAGCCCGACCAGTTTCCTGTCACTGGCGAGCACAACGGGCACAAGGTCAGGGCGGCCGGCGTCAGCAGGATGGATGCCGAAGGGAAACCATACCCGACCGCGAATGGCATACACGGGAGCCAGGTGGCGGTAGATTGGGAGTCGTGCGTAGCTGACGGGGTCTGCATGGATGTCTGCCCGGTCTTCGTCTTCGAGTGGGCGCTGAACTCCGGCCAAGCAGGGACGGGCAAGGACAAGGTCCTAGAGGCGGGGAGCGAAGAGTTTAACGCGTTCAGGAGCGACAAGTCAGAGCCGATAAGGGAGATGGACTGCATCTTCTGTATGGCATGTGAGACTAGCTGCCCGACCCAAAGCATTAAGATCACACAGCCATAGTTCCGGAGGTCTGTGCACTGTGCAACTCGGCCTTACCTCTGAACTTCCGTTTTTCTAGGAAATTCCGTTCTGCTTCATTGACGAACGCATCACGCGCAACTTTGATGCTTAATCTGATTGATGCGACCCTTGGACCAGCGTCGGCCCAAAGTCCTCCCAGCTCCAGGCTGAGGGCCAGGGCCTTCTTGTCGACCTTCTCAGAGTGACGCAGAGGGAGTTCGCTCAGAAACGCCTGGCACTCCTGGAATCGGGCGAGCAGGACACGCCAATAGTCCTTTTTCATTTCGATGTGATATCCGGGCGAGCGGAACCCCTTCTTTTTGTCGAGGTAAGGTTCAAGCGGTCGGAACCCCAATCTCCTGATAGCGGCGCAAACAAACCACATTAGTTCCAAGTTGGTGTTATAGTAGATCACGTTGAGTGATGTGGCCAGCTTTGCTGGGTAGATCCCGAGGCTTCCCTCGGCATCGAAGAGCCCTGCCAGATAGGCCAGCGTAATTGATGGACTCGACAGAATCCAGTCAGACTTCGCCGGGAACGACTCAAGCAAGAAATCGAAACTGGTATCGAGGATAGTACAGAGATTCCACTCGTATGTCCCGGTGTCTTTCTTGTACCGGGAGCTTTGGTAAACATGGCCATAGGCATCAAACAGGGAGTGGAAGAGAAGGGCCATCGCGGGATGTGTTGTGCTCGTCGAGACCCTCACCGCACCCCCGAATGGTCTGTACGCGGAGAGGTCGCCGTGCCTCAGTCCCAGGATGTACGCCTTGTCCTCGTCTGTCCCGTCGAACGGCCTCCTCTCGTACTTCCTCCGCTTCTCCCTGATCCCCTTGAGCCTCGCCTCCTCGAAAGGCCTCCGCTTCACCCCAAGCTGCCTGCACAGCCAGGAGGTGTAGCCGCTCGTCTTGTTCCCAAGGAGCTTCGCGACGTCGTTGAGCGAAAGCCCCTCACGGTTGTGCAGGAGGTCCATCAGCTCGCGGATCTCCTCCCTCTTCCCTTCGTCGAGGTTCCTTATGCTGAGCCCCTTCGTCCTCAACAGGTCGAGCAGGTTTCGCTGGGCAGCGTCGAGGGACGGCTCACGGTCGGGCAACCCCTCGTTCTACCCCCGCAGGGAAGATACGCGTGCTGGGACTCGGACATCCCATCACCCTACACGCAAGTACCATCGAACGGACGGGGCCCGAACATCGTCAGCAAGCGTTTTATGCAGACCGGAATCGGTGCGGGAAAGAATGGAAGAGGACGTGGACCTTAAGCTCCTCGAGCAGAGGAAGATGGAGGCGCTCAGGCGGAAGCTGAAGGCTTCGGCCCAACCCCCTCAGGCCGAGAAGACGGACAGGCAGGTGGTCGAAGGCGCGCTATACGACAGGGGGGACGAAGTGCTCGATGCAGCATACTCTTTCTATCCTAACGAGACCGAGAGGCTGGTGAAGGAGCTGGCAGGGATGATAAGGGACGGGAGGCTTGCCGAGAAGATCGCCGGGGGAGAGCTCCTTTCTATCTTCCGCCAGCTTGGGTTGAGGTTCCGGCTAAAGACGTCGATAAAGGTCATGGACCAGGGGAAGCTGGTGGACCTGAGCGAGAGGTTCAGGAGGAAGGAGGAAAGTTGAGCAAGCCCAAGGCGGCTCTTGTCACTGAGAACGTCATCGAGGTCCCCGATGCGCACGACCCGGTCCTGATATGCGGCCTTCCCGGGAGCGGCTATGTAGGGAAGCTCGCGGCTGACCACCTCGTCAGCTCCTTGGACCTGAAGAAGGTCGCGGAATACTCGAGCTCGACCTTCCCACCCCAAGTGAGCGTCAAAGAGGACGGGACGGTGGACCCGCCGAGGGGGGAGCTGTACTTCGCCCAGGCGAAGGAAGGCAGGGGAGTCTTCGTCTTCACCGCCGACGCCCAGCCGACTTCATCCGAGGGGGAATACGAGCTTTCGGACGCGGTAGTGAGGTTCGCCAAGAAATGCGGCGTCACGAAGGTCTACACCCTGGCTGCGTATATCACCGGGTCTTTCTCGAAGTCTCCGAAGGTCTTCGGGTCCGGGACATCGAAGAGGATGGTCGAGTCGCTCTCAGAAGAAGGGGTCACGCTGATGAAGGACGGAGGGATCAGCGGGATGAACGGGCTGCTGATCGGAGTGGCGGCGCTGAGGGGGCTCGAAGGGGCCTGCCTCCTTGGTGAAACGTCAGGGTATGTTGTAGACGCAGGGGCCTCTAAGGCGGTGCTCGAGACGCTCTCGAAGGTGATAGGGTTGCGGCTGGACACGTCCAAGCTGGAAGAGAAGGCGGCGGAGACCCAGAAGGTGATCAGCCAGCTCCAGGCGATGGCCGACCAGTCAAGGGAGGCTGCGCCCCAGTCGGAGCGGGAGCAGAGGCCCGCCTACTTCGGCTGAATCAGAACGGGAAGAAGTCGGGGAACCTGACCCCGAACGCGGCTACGAGGACGAAGTCGATGGCCATCAGTATCAGCCACGCCAGGACGACGATCCCCACGGCTCCGAGCCACGACGTGTGAAACGAGCCCCGGAAGACCGCTAGCCAGGCCAGGAAACCGAGCAAGAGAGCGAGGACCTCCGCGGACGGGAGGTTGACCGCCGCGAGGGCGAACGAAGCGACGAAGAAGACCACGTAATAGACGACCACCCCGCCGAGGGTCGCGCCCATGGCCTCTCCGAACGTCGCGTTCCCTTTCTTGACCAGCTTGCCGGCGAAGTACACCGGTATGGACACGACTATCCAGAGGACCACGAGCCCTAGGATGTAGACCAGGACCCCCATCGGGTCTGTGGGGAAACTTAGTGCCGGCGTACGCGGCTCACCCTTTGATGTTCCCGACCGGCCTCAGCGCCACGACCTTCTTCGATATGCCCGCTCTGTCCATGGTCTCCACCACCTCGGATATGTCCTTGTACGCCATCCCGGCTTCCTCGGCGAGCCCGTCCATCGTCGCGGCTTTCACATAGATCCCTCGGTCAAGCATCTTCTTCTGGAGTTCCGCACCCCGCACCTCCCTCTTGGCCGCGGTCCTGGACATGGTCCGTCCCGAGCCGTGGGCGGTGGACCCGAACGTCTCCTCCATGGCCTTTGAGGTCCCGACGAGGAGGTAGGACCCCGTCTCCATCGAACCTCCGATGATGACCGGCTGGCCTACCGCCCTGTATGGTGCGGGGATGTCTGCGTGCCCCGGCCCGAAGCTCCTGGTGGCCCCCTTGCGGTGGACCAGCACGTCCGACCTGGCTCCTCCGTAGGAATGGTTCTCTACCTTGGCGACGTTGTGGCACACGTCGTAGATCAGGTGCATGTCGAGCGACTCGGCGTCCTTGTGGAACACCTTGGAGAAGGCCTCCCTCACCCGCTGAACGATGATCTGTCTGTTGGTGAATGCCATGTTAGCCGCGCAGACCATGGCGCCGTAGTAGTCCTTCCCCTCCTTGGACGAGAACGGGGCGCATGCCAGTTCCCTGTCTCTGACCTCAAGGCCGTACTTCTTCATCGCGCCGTCGAAGACCCTCAGGTAGTCGCTCCCTATCTGGTGGCCGAACCCCCTGCTCCCGCAGTGCACCATCACCGTGACCTGGTCCTCGTCAACTATCCCGAAATGCTTCGCGAGGCTGGAGTCGAAGTGTCTCGAGGGGTCCACGACCTGTATCTCGAGATAGTGGTTCCCCGAGCCCAGCGTCCCGAGCTGGTCGATGCCCCTGCTCCGGGCCTGGCGGCTGACCTTTGTGGGGTCTGCCCCCTTGATGTATCCCCCCTCCTCGACGTGCGACGGGTCGTCCTCCCAGGCCTGGCCGTTCTCCGCGCACCACTTCACCCCGTACTTCATTATCTCGTCGAACTGAGGCTCGCTCACCTTCAGGAACCCCTTGACCCCCACCCCGGCAGGGACCAGCCTGAAGATCAGATCCACCAGCTCCTTGATTTTTGGCTTGACCTCGGGGTAGCGGAGATTCGTCCTGATGAGCCTCATCCCGCAGTTGATGTCGAAGCCTATCCCGCCGGGAGAGATCACCCCCTTCTCAAGGTCGAACGCGGCGACCCCACCGATGGGAAATCCGTACCCCCAGTGGGCGTCAGCCATGGCGTAGGCCTGCCTTACTATCCCCGGGAGGCACGCGACGTTGGTGACCTGCTCGATGACCCCGGAGTCCATCCCTTCGAGGAGCTTGCGGGTGGCGTAGATCTTGGCCGGGACGTTCATGCCGGCCTTGTATGAAGTCGGTATCTCCCACGAAACGTCTGAAATCTGCTTGAACGAGCTCGCCTGTGCCACGCGGACCCCTTTGAGGCTGACCTGGCTTTGCGCCTTTAAGGGTTTGCAGCCCGACGGCTAGATGTCGAGGACGACGGTCGCCTTCCACTTGCCTCCTACGTTCTTCACCCCGAACATGTGCATGGTCACGGCTTTGACGTCGTTCCTCAGCTCGTGGCGCTCCCGGTCGATGGGCTCTCCCTTCGCGGACGCCTTGAGGGTCCCTCCCTTGGTGTCGACCTGCACGGAGAACTCCTTGAACAGGAGCGAATCGACGTCCTTGGCGATGATCAGCTCTGTGAGGAAGTCGTAGAGGAGACGGTCCAGGTCAGCCGGGCCGAAGGCGAACTCTCTGCTCGATCTCGCCCTGAGAGTCAGCGGGTTTACCATGATGTCGGTAATGGCCAGGGCGCACGACTCGAACATCCCCCCGATGGTGTCAGACTCGGCCTCGAAGGCGATGTCGGCGAGCGCGACGTCGGGGAGGTACCGGAAGGTCATGGCTTCATCCTCTGGTCGACGGCTCTTAACCTATGCGAGTCAGTGGGGCCGCTTCGCTGCCAGGAGCCCGAGCTCTTTCCCGGCCTTCTCGAAGGCGCCGATGGCGAAGTCCAGGTCCTCCCTGGTGAGCGCCGCGTTCATTATCGTCCTGATCCTCGCCTTCCCCTGGGCCACCATCGGGTACACTATCGGCAGGGCGAAGACCCCGATTTCAAAGAGCCTGGCGCTCAGTCTCTTTGCCGCCCCGCTCTCCCCCACCATGACGGGCGTGATGGGAGTCTCGCTCTTCCCGATGTCGAAGCCGAGGTCGGCCATCGCCTTCTTGAAGTAGCGGGTGTTTTCCCACAGCCTCTGGACGTGCGCTGGCTCGTCTTCAAGGACGCCCACAGCGGCCGTGCAGGCTGCGACTACCGCGGGAGGATGAGAGCCGCTGAGGAGCCAGGTCCTAGACTTGTTGTAGGCGAAGCTCACCAGGTCCTGAGAGCCGGACACGTGGCCGCCCACGACGCCGAACGCCTTGGAGAAGGTCCCCATCTCGACCTGGACCTTCTCTCGTGAAAGTCCGTAATGCGAGACTATCCCCCTGCCGCCCTCCCCGAGGACCCCCTCTCCGTGCGCGTCGTCGACGTAGACCATGGCCCCATGCTCCGCGCCGAGCGCGGCGACCTTGTCGAGGGGAGCTACGTCGCCGTCCATGGAAAAGACCCCGTCGGTTATGACCAGGATTCGCCTGAACCGAGGGGACGCCCGCTCCGCCTCGTCAAGCACCCTAGACAGGTCGTCGGCGTCTCCGTGCCTGTAGACCCTTCTCTCAGCGGGCGAGAGCCGGACGCCGTCGATGATGCTTCCGTGGTTCAGCTCGTCGCTCACTATCAGGTCCCCCTTTCCGGCGAGCTGAGGTATCAGGCCTGCATTCGCGGCGAACCCGGTCTGGTAGACAAGAGACGCCTCTGCCCGCTTGAACCGCGCGAGCCTCCTCTCCAGCTCGACGTGGAGGTCCATGTTCCCGGCTATGGGCCTGACCGAGCCCGAGCCGACCCCGTGCGTCTTCGTCGCTTCAATCGCCGCCTCCTTCAGCTTCGGATGGTTGCTCAGTCCGAGGTAGTTGTTCGAGCAGAACATCAGCACCCTTCTTCCATCGACGGTGCACCAGGGGGTGCTGGCGCCTCCGAGCACCCTGAGCCTCCAGTCGAGTTCCTGCTTTACCAGGTCGTCATATTCGGCCCTCAGGAAGGAGCTGGGGTCCCTCAAACGTTCCGTCTCGCCGGGCTGCCGGTGGTGTTAAACGTCTTTTGCCCCGCTTTCAACTTCGTCTCCAGTTTATCCAGCATGTCTGAGGTCATGGCGCCGATCCCATATTTTTCTCTCCACCCCCAGTCCTTCCTAGCAGGGGCGTCGTCGATCGACCTGGGCCAGGTGTCCGCGATGGCCTGTCGGGAATCGGGGATGTACTTCACACGGAAGCCGGGCATGTGCTTACTGATCTCCGCCTCCAGCTCCCCCGCAGAGAAGCTCATGGCCCCTATGTTGTAGCTCGTCCGGATCCGGATCTTCTCGGGGTCTGCTTCCATGATCGTGGTCGCCGCCCTCAAGGCGTCAGGCATGTACATCATCGGGAGAGTGGTGCCTTTTGAAAGGAAGCAGGTGTACTCGCCGCTCTGGATGGCCGAATAGAATATCTCGACGGCGTAGTCAGTCGTCCCCCCTCCAGGCTTGGCCTCGCTGCTTATCAGCCCAGGGAACCGGACGCTCCTCACGTCGACTCGGTGCTTTTGCGAGTAGTAGGCGCACAAGAGCTCCCCGGCGACCTTGGTTATCCCGTACATCGTCGACGGGTTAAGCGCGGCCCCCTGCGGCGCTCTGTCCTTGGGCGCGTCTGGTCCGAAGACGCCGATGGAGCTGGGCCAGAAGACCCTGTCGACCCCCAGCCTGGAAGACGCGTCGAGGACGTTCTTCAGACCGTCCATGTTGACGTCCCAAGCAAGGTCTGAGTTGGACTCTCCTGCAGCGGAGAGGATGGCGGCAAGATGGAAGACGGTGTCGACGTGATGTGACCTGATCGCCCTTTCCACTGACGAAAGGTGCATCACGTCAAGCGGCTCGATGATGCCGGCCGAGACCTGGGCTCTGGTCACCGCCTTGTCAGTGGCGACGACGTTTCCCGCTCCGTACCTGTCTCTCAGGACCCCGACGAGCTCAGAGCCGATCTGCCCCGCTGCCCCCGTAACGAGCACCTTGGGCGGCAACAGCGGCGTCCCCGCTTTCTGGGGTTAAAACGTTGACTCCTAAGATAGTATCTTCATCGTTATCGTAGACACGACGCCGGGCTTCGACCGCAGGTTGTCTGCGATGATCGATTTCACGGCCTGGTCGTCCGCCCCCTCGACCATGATCAGGAGGTCATAGAGGCCGTAAAGCTGGTAGACGGACTTTATGCCTGCCATCCCCCTCAGAGCGGATACGCTCTGTTCCTCGGTGCCGGGGCTCAGGTTCACAAGCACTATCGCTCTTTCCATGCCGTGCGCGCACGACGGAGTCCCTTCGATTAAACGTTGTGCCTGTCTGTCGTCACGCTTTCTCGATTCGCCCGATGGCGTCCTCAAGGGACAGCAGTTCCTCTTTGCGGGAGTTCATGTCCCGAAGGGTCACAGCCTTCGACTTCAGCTCCCGTTCCCCCACTATCATTACCCAGCTGGCGCCCATCTTGCTCGCGTCTTCCATCTGCTTCGACAGAGGCTTCAGCACCAGCGGCACATCCGCCGATATCCCTTGCTCCCTCAACGCGCTCGCGGCCTTCAGGGCGGCACCCAGGGTGGACTCCCCAGGGATGGCGACGTAAACGAGCTTCCTAGGTGCGGACGTCCCCCGGGCTAGGGACATCGCCGTGCGCTCTATCCCCCCTGCGGCTCCGGTGGCGGAGAGGTCCGGGCGCCCGAACATCTTGGGCAGGGCGTCGTACCTCCCCCCTCCGAAGAGCGACCCGAGCCTCGGGTTGCGGACGTCGGCCGCCTCGAAGACTATGCCCGTGTAGTAGTCAATCCCTCTGACTATGCTCATGTTGTACTCTACGTTCTTGAGGTTCCTCGAATCAAGGAGGTCGCCAAGCGTGCCCAGCTCCTTCATGGTCGAGAGGGACAGCTCGGAGAGCCTCCCGAGGACCGCGTCAGGCGTGCCTCTCAGCTTCCCGAACTCCAACAGCCTGTCGACCTGGCGCTCGTCGAACCCCTTCGCGACATACTCCTCCTTGAGCTCGGAAGGAGACTTCTTCTCGACCTTATCCAGGGCCCTCATCAGCTCCACGACCCGCGCGTCCTCGCTGATGTTCAGTTGCTTCCGGATGAACTCCTCTACCACCCTCCTGTCCCCTACCTTGATGACCGTCTCTGTCAGGCCGAGCCGCCTGAGGATTGCGGCGCCCGCGTCGATGACTTCGGCGTCTGCTTCGACCGACGGAGGCCCGAAGACCTCCAGGTCCCACTGGTTGGACCAGCGATACCTGCCGTACTGAGGTTCGTCGTACCTCCAGATCCCCCCGGAAGCTGCCAACTTAGCAGGGAGCCTGAGGTCCTTTCGGGAGCAGACGTAGCGGGTGATCCCCACCGTCATGTCGAAGCGGAGTCCGATGTCGCGCCCCCCTTTGTCCTTGAAGGAGTAGATCTCCTGGTCGACGGCTGTCCCGCTCTTCGCCCTTAGGATGCTGAGGTGCTCGAGGGACGCGGGCTCCATGAGCTGGAAGTTGTACGCCCGCGCGACAGACTCGAAAGCCGCCCTGACTCTCGCCTGCGCCTCGAACCTCTCCGGGTCGACGTCGTCTATGCCCCTCGGGACGTTGAGCTCCATCGCTAGTCCCTGCCGCCTTTGAGAGAGGAAAGCTGGGCGAGCATCGCCGTCAGCTGGAGCTCAGGTTGCGCGCCCTGGACAAGGCGGAAGTCGTATTCGGCGAGGATGGAGATCGCCTTCGCCATGTCAGGGACCTTCAGCGACCCCAGCGACTCGTTAGCGTACTTGAGAAAGTCCCTCTCAGGGATGCCGTAGACCCTCGTCAGCTCGATCATCTTCGTCCTTGCGGCCTCGAAGTCCCCCTCCAGCGCCGCTTTGACTATTTCGAAGACCCTCGCTTTCGCCGCCGCTCCCGAGACCGACTTCACCGCATCTATCGTGACCTCCCCCGTGGCCGATGCCGCCTGGAGGAGGTTGATCGCCTGCCTAAGGTCCCCCTGGGTAGCGTCGTAGATCTCCCCGAACACGGCGTCCCCCGAATGCTTGAGCTTCTCCTTCTTGGCGATCTCCTCCAGGTGCTGGGTTACCGACGCCTCGTCCAGCCTCTGGAACCTGAATATGGCGCACCTGCTCTGGAGCGGCTCGATGATCCCGGAAGAGTAGTTGCAGACCAGGATGAACCTCGTGTGCTTGGAGTTCTCCTCCATTATCCTTCGAAGGGCCGTCTGGCCGTCACTGGTGTTATGGGTGAGTACGCCATTTGCCAAAATGAAGTTCCTGTTCCCGTCTACGTTTACGTTAAGCACGTCGGACATCCCTATCTTCTCGATCGACGCTACCCTCGCATGTCTGACCTTCGGAGGATGCCCTCCCGAGACTCCCACCATGTGGAAGATTCTTGGGACGACGTCTTTCGACACGATTAACGGATCATTCAACTCGTGCTCCCAAACCACGACGACGCGGTAACCGAGCCGCTCGAGTTCCCTGTAATGCCTCTCGTCTTTGACCATGTTTCGCTTCTGCTTTTCATATCTGGGTTCAACCCCGCATCTATTGCAGACGTGCCACCAACAACCGTTAACGAAGATTGCAACATTGCCTACCATGAAGTCGACGGCGAGCGGGTACTTCTCCCCACTAGGGGCCGGCAGGATAACCCGTTCCCGGGCGTATTCGAGTCCCCACGAATCTAGCAGAGCCGCCATCTTTTCCTCAGTCTTGCTCCTGAAGCCCTTCTTGCTCCAAGATGCCAGTGATGCAGCGCTTGCACGCTTACTGGCTTCCTTGAAGAATCCTGACCGAACCAGCCGCTGATACGGGCCTGTTGGGTCAAGCAGGGCGGTCCTGACATGTCGAGAGATTTCTTCCTTGACCTCTGGATGCTCTGCGAAGTATCTCCTGTCACCGTCCGAGATGGACTTCCTGTGCTCGAGCGGGAGCTTCTTGCCCATCCATGCGCCTTGACCCTTCGCGAACTTCTTCCAGGTACGAGGGTCTGGTATCCTGCCTTCTCGGATGAGCCTGTGTGCGGTTTCAGACCTTTTTCGGCGATAGTCCGGAGACTCGTAGACCCCCTTTTCTTTCATGCCCCTTGCCGCCAGCGCGCGGATTCGGGTTCTCTCCTCGGGGGGCCTTTGAGTTGAAAGCGTTCCGAAATATTCGTTTCTGCAACTCGTGGAACAGAAGTGGTGCTCGTAGCCCTCCCATGGGTTTGCCCTGTAGAATGGCGTCGAGCATCCATAGCATCTCAAAATCCTATCGGAAAATTCTGCCACCGTGGAGCCTTTGGACAACTCCTTTGTTCTTATGGTCTTGACCACCCTGCCCTGGACTTGGAAGAAAGGGTGCTCAGATGACGCTTCCACGGTCCTTCCGTCGTCGAAGGTTACTTTGTAGAGTTCTGCGCGCCCAGAAGGCACTATTCTTCCCCAGTCGTCCTCAAGCCTGAGCCCTTTCTCTCCGAAAGAAGGAAGCCTGAACCTCTTCCTGCCTTTACTCTCCAACAGCTCACGAAGAGATGCCTCTCGGAGGTCGTCGAGCGTCCCGACGAGTATCTTCGTGTCTGGGTTGAGACACATCTCGTCAGACTCGTCCAGGATGACCAGCCTGAAGGGGACCCCCTCTCTCTTGTCGGCGTACCTTGCGAAGGTCTTAATCCTCTCCCTTACCACGTCGATGCCTCTCTCATCCGAGGCGTTCAGAACCAGGGTGTAATCCCGCCACTGATCCCCAAGGATCTCTTTAGCAACCAGTAGCGCGGTGGTCGTCTTTCCCGACCCAGGCGGTCCCGCGAAGAGGAGGTGAGGGAGTTGCTCCTTCTTTTGCAGTAGGGCCTCGAGCCTCTTTCTGATGGACTCCTGTCCTGCTACGTCGTCGAGCCGTGCCGGCCTGTATTTCTCGACCCACATCAGGTCTTCTATTGGCAAGATGTCAAGGCACCAGGATTGGGTCTCTGCCTAAACTAGTTTGTTTCTCCGTATTTATTCGTTCCACGCAAAACGGAAGCGCGCCCCCGGGGGTGTGTGGACCTGTCGCTGTGAGGTCAGCGAGGCGTCCTAAACTTGCCCTGACTATAGCACGCCCGGCGTCCCTGAGGATTTCCTGTGCGCCTCAGGCGGTTTTTTCGCTGCTCTTCTGACTCGCAGGAGAGCCTTCGGGGGTTTCGCTCGCCACGAACTGAGTCCCTAGGGTTGCCATCTGCTCTATCTCCGCCGTCCTGTAGCCTGCCTTCACGGACCAGACGTAGAAGACCAGGCCGATGATGATGACGATAACGAAGTCTATGGGGAAGTTGATGACCCCGATTCCCCCGTAGTCAGCCTCGCCCAGGTAGGATAGCACGACGAGCACCACGATGTAGACTGGAACCCAAGCTCCGGCCTTTAGGGCCTGTGCTGTGAAGATGTTGACCGTGTCTTTCCTGTTAGCTGCCGCCAAGACGACGTAGACCAAGAGACCCAGGAAAATCGCCGCGGCCACATAGCCCACGACGGGCCAACCCGACCAGTAGACTATGAGTGAAGCCCCGATGAAGGAGATAGGCGCTATCACGCTCGAGCCCGCAAGCCTGAAGGGCCTTTTGAGATCGGCCGCGTGCTTCCTAAACGTCGTCAACGCGGAGCCGCCTACGATATAGGTGAACACCGTCGAGCTGGAGATGAACCCTACGAGTTTGTACCAACTCGGGAAAGGCGCGAAGAAGATGAACCCTACGAGCGTCGATATCACGAGCGGAAGGACAGGTATCCTGAACCTCTCGTGTATCTTCGTCAGAGACTTTGGCAGCGTCTTCAGAGTCGCAAGGCCGTAGAGAGTTCTCTGCGACGTCCCTAGGTAGACGTTAAGGGTACCAGAGGGTGAGATGTACGCGTCAGCATATAGGATGTATGTAAGCGCGACCAATCCGGCCGCAGACGCGGCCGTGGCGAACGGAGCCGTCACTATCGGACCTGAGAGAGACGCCCAGTCACCCGGAGCGACCCCTGTGGGCCATGTGACGTGGCCTATGAACACGACCTGCAGTAGCGTGTAAAGCGCCATGCCGATCAGAACTGAGAGTATCGTCGCGATGGGCACAGATCTCTGGGGGTTCTTGGCCTCGCCTCCGTAGTCCAGAGCCTGCCTAAAGCCAAGGTATGAGAAGACTATCCCCGCCAGCGAAATCGAGGAGAAGACAGCGGGCCATCCATACGGAATGAACCCGGTCGACAGTGCGAAGTTCGACGCGTTGAATCCCGCGATGAACAGTGCGACCACAGTGGCCGCAGGGATTATCAGTTTCCACCACGTGATTCCGGTGTTCGCCTTCCCCATCACCTTGATTCCAACGTAGTTCAAGACGAAGAAGATAGCGGTCAACAGCATCGCAAGTATGATTCCTTCTCCCGTCAGTACCCCGCTGGGGGAAACCAGGCCGTTGATGTACGTCCCTGCGTATGTTATCACCGCTTCGGCTTCGATGGGTGGTACGGAAACGGCCGAAAGGAAGTACGCCCATCCAAACACATAGCCTGCGAAACTGCCATGGGAATAAGCCCCGTACCTTACGATAGCACCAGACCTTGGAATCATCCCGCCCAGTTCTGCGTACACCAGCGCTATGGTCAATACAATCAGCCCTCCGATGATCCATGACAATATTGCCGCGGGACCCGCGAGTATCGATGCGCCCGCCGCTGCGAAGAGCCAACCAGACCCTATGATCCCGCCTAAACTCAGCATCAGAAGGTCGGTAGTCGACAGCGCTCGTCTTAGTTTCCGGTCACTGGATTGTTCGGTGGCTTCGGACACTCTGCTTCTTCTCCCCGCCTATCTCCTCTATGTTATATAAATCCGCGCGCCTGCCTAAACGCAGCCTGGAGGGCAACCGCGTGCATCGAAGAGGCCAGGGGCAACCATTTCCTGACGAGGACGCTTCAGATGGTCCGCGCCTGACTCGCCAGCCACTCCCTCGAGAGGACATTTCAGTGCAGGGGCCCGCCCTGAAGGGAAGACAGCCCCTCGTCAGCCTGGGCCCGGTCGGGCGAGCGCTTCCACACGGGGAAGCTCTGCCCGGAAAGTCGTCTGGCTGAACTCCTCCGCCTCCCTGACTGCGAAACCGATGTCACGAGCCAGGCAGGGGTGTTCGTCGTCTGGGGAACCTGTAGGCTCTCCCGGTCTCTGATTCGACAAAGAGCGCAAAGTAACATCCCACGATTGGGACGGTCGTCGGCAGCCTGACGCTCTCGTGTTTGAGGGCTGCCCTCTGCGGTTCGTCGGAGACTGCCTTGTTCGGCTCGTTCGGGCCCCTCACATCCGTCAGACCAAGAAACCTCGGGAACATGGCACCCTCAGGAGTCCATGGACACGCCAGAGACCATCCCGGATTGGACGCCTTACGACGCACCTGCGGATGGACTGCAGAGCGCCCAATGTTTATTATCGCCACAGGCCGTCTTTGTCTGCTTTGTCTGAAGAGCAAATCGCCCTAAGGCAGATGCTCGAACGCAGGGAGAGGGAGTACCTTCTGGGGACGTCCAGGGCCAGGATGAGGTCTTCAATCGAAAACCTTGACGTCGGCGATTTCCATATCGAAAAGCTCTCAGAGGGAGAGACTGTAGACCTGCCAAGATGGGTCATAGACGAGCTGGCTGCCCAGGGGATGGCCGAGGTCGCGGAGACCCCGTTCGAGAATGAGATCTTTAGCGCCCTTAGCAGGGAAAAGATGATGGGCCCCCTCCAGCTTTCTGGGCTCCCGCCTGACTTCTACGTCCGGATGAGACGGAGGCTCGGGGCTCTGTCGACTGGGGTGACAGAAGGGAAGGTCAGAAGGGAAGACATGGAGCGGCTGAGGGGAGTATGCTACGACCTTGTAGGCATACGCCTGAGCAAACTCCTTTCACTGTCAGGCTCGTCCGCGCCGGCGTCGACCCTCGCCGACAAGCTGACGCCGGAAGAGAACTCGTTCTTCGCCATATCACAGTCGTTCTCGAAAGAGTGGAAAGCAGCGCTCCTGGGGGGAGCGAAGTAATTGGCGACACTGACCAGCGGCAAGCTTTCCGAACAGTTCGAGGACTTCCTGAAGTCGGTGACGGACAGGTCAGGGAACCCCGTCTACAGGGGAAAGATATCACAGCTCATCTCCAATGAGGGCAAGTCCCTTGTGGTCGACTTCGCCGATCTTTTGAGATACAACAACGACCTCGCCAACAGGATCCTGCTCGAGCCCGACTCCTCCCTGGCCTCGTTCAAGATAGCTGCATTCGAGACGATGCGCAGCGAGAACGCCCTCTACGCGGACAGGGTGAAGCGCGAGCTCACCGTGAGGCTCCGCGGGCTGACCGACCTCGTCCCCCTGAGGAGGGTCGACACGTCGTACATCGACCATATGCTCGCTATCTCTGGGATGGTCGTCAGGACGTCAGAGCTCAGGCCGATGATGACGGAAGCGGCGTGGGTCTGCCCCAGCGGCCACGTCACCTATGAGGAGCAGGACGACCTTCAGCTCAAGCGACCGCCGAAGTGCGAACTCTGCGGGGAGATACGGAACTTCGAACTTGACAGAAGGCACTCGAGGTTCATCGACTTCCAGGTCGTGAGGGTCCAGGAGCTCCCTGAAGAGCTACCGCCGGGCCAGCTCCCTCAGTTCTTTGACGTTAACGTGGAAGGGGACATCGTGAACATGGCCAGGCCTGGCGACAGGGTGATACTCACCGGAGTGGTGAGAGCCGTCCCAGACTACACCCTGGGCCAGGTAAGGACGAGGCTGTTCAGGTCACAGATCGACTGCAACCATGTCGAGGTCAAGGGGAAGGAGCCAGACCAGGTGCTCCTCAGCAAGGAAGACGAAGAGCTGATCAGAAAGATCGCGGCTTCGCCTGACGCGTACGAGCGGCTCGTAAGCTCGATCGCGCCGGTGATCCTCGGACATCAGGCGGAGAAGGAGGCGATCCTGCTCCTCCTGGCCGGGGGGAGCGCCACCTTGCTCCCCGACGGGACCAAGCTGAGAGGGGACATCAACGTGCTCTTTGTCGGCGACCCCGGGACTGGTAAGTCTGAGATGCTGAAGTTCGCGTCGCAGGTCGCACCCAGGGGACTCTACGCGTCAGGGAGGGGGACCACGGCGGCGGGGTTGTCGGCGGCGGTCATACGGGAGAAGAACGTCCTGATGCTCGAAGCGGGCGTGGTGGTGCTGGCCGACCTCGGCATCGCGGCCATCGACGAGTTCGAGAAGATGAAGCCCGAAGACAGGACCGCCCTCCACGAAATGATGGAACAGCAGACAGTCACCATCGCAAAAGGAGGGATCTACGCCACGCTCAACGCCAGGACTTCGATACTCGCGGCATGCAACCCCGTCTTGGGGAGGTACAACCCGTTCCAGAACCTCATCGAGAACATCGGGACGCTCCCGATCCCGCTTCTGACCAGGTTCGACATCATATTCGTGTTCAGGGACCAGCCGTCCCCGGCGGAAGACGAGCGACTGGCCAGCCACATCCTCGCGGTCCATGCGCGTCGGTCGTACACGACCCCGCCGCCGATCGAGTTCGCCCTGCTCAAGAAGTACCTGACCTTTGCCAAGAGGGTCTCTCCCACCCTGACGAAGGGGGCGATGGAGAGGATCAGGGAGTTCTATCTTGAACTGAGGAGGGCGAGCAACGCGGAGGACTCGATCCCTCCCACTCCAAGGACACTGGAGGCGCTGATCAGGGTCTCCACTGCCAGAGCGAGGATACTGCTCAGGGACGAAGTTACGGAGGAGGATGCGCTGGCAGCCATCGCTCTGATGAACAGGATGGTCGAAGACATCCTTACCGACGCGACCACCAAGAAGACAGACTTCGGCATCCAGCTAGGAAAGCCTGCGGGCGAGACGAAGAACCTCCGCTCTGCGCTGGACATACTCAAGGGGATGGAGGGAGCTGAGAAGAAGCCGGTCGAGCGGAAGGCGTTCAAAGACGAGCTTGTGAAGGCGAAGTTCTCCGACGAGGACGCGGAGAAGATGATCAGGACCATGTTCAGGGAAGGGATGGTCTACGAATCCAAGCCAGGTTTCATCCGCAGGTTAGGCAGCTAGGCCGGGAGGTTTACTCATGAGGCTAGAGGAGACCAAGGTCCCTGACGAGCTCCTCCGATACATACTCGGGAAGGGGATATCGGAGCTCTACCCTCCCCAGGAGCAGGCGATCCTTGCCGGACTCCTCGAGGGGAAGAGCCTCGTGGTGTCCTCTCCGACGGCGTCAGGGAAGACCCTGCTCGCGCTGATGGCCGCCTACCTGAAGGGGAAGCAGGGACGGAAGGTCGTGTACCTCGCGCCCCTCAGGGCTCTGGCGTCGGAGAAGTACGCCGAGTTCTCCGACTTTACGAAGTTCGGCTTGAGGACCGCGATCTCGACAGGCGACTACGATTCGAGCGGAGAGTCGCTGGGGAGGTCGGACATCATCGTCCTTACGAATGAAAGGTTCGACTCGGTGATGAGGCACAGGGTCTCCTGGATCAACTCGGTGGGCCTTTTCATCGCCGACGAGGTGCACCTCGCCGGGAACGACAACAGGGGGCCGACGCTCGAGATGATCCTGACCAAGGTTCTTCACCTAGGTCTGGACGCACAGCTCCTCGCCCTTTCCGCCACGATAAGCAACGCCAAGACGATCGGGGAGTGGCTGAGGGCGACGCCGGTCGAGATGGATTGGAGGCCGGTCCCGCTCAGGGAAGGGGTCTACGACTACGGGAGGGTCATATTCGCCGACGGAGAAGAGAGGAACATCCCCAGGTCCACCTATGGAACCCCCATCGACGTCGCGATGGACACGATAAAGGGGGGCGGGCAGTCGTTGATCTTCGCGAGCACGAGGCGAAGGGCGGTCAGCCTCGCGACAAGAGGGGCAGAGCTGACTCAGCGGTTCCTCACCCAGGACGAGAAGAAGGCGGCGGCAGAGGCGTCTAGGAGGATCCTTGGGACAGGGGAGGAGACGAGCCTTAGCAAGCTTCTGGCCGAGGTCGTGGCGAAGGGCTCTGCGTTCCATCACGCGGGGCTCGAGGCAGAACACAGGCGGGTCGTCGAGGAGTACTACAAGGCTCGCGCGATCAAGCTTCTCTCAGCGACCCCGACGCTCTGCCTGCCGGCCGGCGAAGAAGTGTTCGGAAACCCCGCGCCAGTTCAGATTCAAAATATTGCGCCTGGTGGTCGCGTCCTCACCCATGGGAGGAGCTTCGAGAAGGTCATTGGGCCTACGTCAAGACGGTATGAAGGCCCGCTTCTGCGGGTGACTCCGTGGTTCCAACTTCCGATGCGGATGACCCCCGAACACAAAGTGCTGAGGGTGACGCGCGTCCGCCGGTCAACGCACTCTAAGAAGGAGAACAGGCATTGGTGGGCATATTCTGAGCCCGAGTGGACGGAAGCGAAGAACCTGAGTCCGGGCGAGTTGGTCCTGTTCCCGAGAATCAAGGACGAAATGGATGTTGCGGGCTTGCCATTGCCCGCCATCGGGCCTCTGGGGAATCAGACAGGGGCGGTTGGGAAGCACTGGACGCGACTGCAAATCAATCACGTCGAACTGAATCCAGCGACCCTCGAGCAATTCGGACTGTATGTAGCCGAAGGATTCGTCGGTGGCCAGGGCCAGATCTACTTCGCGCTAGGTACGCATGAATCAGACCTTTCCTCCGCGACGACGGCCTGGTTCAAAAGGATGGGCCTTGTCCCGAAGATACAAGACGAGTCGAGGCATAGGAGGAAAGTGTACGCCTGCTCGAAGCAGGTCGCCTCCCTGCTTGCAGAGTTGTTTGGAAAAAGGGCCTCCGAGAAGAGGGTCCCACGCGAATTCATGCTCATGCCGAACAGCAAACTGAACCACTTCATCCGTGGGATGTGGAAGGGAGACGGAAGCGTCAGCAGGTCAGGTCCAAAGACCGCACGATATGACACCACTTCAAGGGTGCTCGCGA
Organism: archaeon; assembly: GCA_021823325.1. Classification (GTDB taxonomy): domain Archaea; phylum Thermoproteota; class Nitrososphaeria; order Nitrososphaerales; family Gagatemarchaeaceae; genus UBA183. The sequence goes on along the minus strand of JAKAOG010000006.1, from coordinate 18,470 downwards.
AGCAGCTCTTCGCATTGCTAGTGAAGATGGGGTACATGCCCTGCATCAAAGTCAACCACAGGGCAGGCAAGAAGTCAAGTCACGCTCTTGGCATAGTGCATCGGCACGACCTCTACACGGTATCCATATCGGGAGCGCAACACGACAGATTTGTGAGCCGTGTACTTCGCATTCCGGCAAGAACGGGGAATGCGAACCGGACGTTCAATCGGGGCTACATCGACTCCAACTACTACTACATGCCGATCAGAGGAATCGAAGTCGAGGAATATGCGGGGACAGTCCATAATCTCGAAGTGGAAGGGCACTCGAGCTATGTTGGATCTTTCGTGGTCCACAACTCCGCAGGCGTCAACCTCCCCGCGAGGAGGGTCGTGATCGCCGACATGACACGCTACGACGCGGAGCGGGGAGGAAACACCGAGATCTCTGTCCTTGACTACCGACAGATGGCCGGGAGGGCAGGAAGGCCCCAGTATGACGACATAGGCGAGACCGTCATGGTCCCGCCGCCGTCGCAGCCGGCGTCAGACTTCTTGGAGCACTACACTAAGGAGCCGCCCGAGCCGATAAGGTCACGCCTCTCCGATGAATCCGCGATGCGGTCCCACACGCTCGCTACGATAGCCACCGGAAGGGGCCTCTCCAAGGCTGACTTGGACGGGTTGTTCAGGAAGACCCTGCTAGCCATGCAGGTCCGCCCTGAGGAACTGTCAAGGATGACAGAGAAGGCTCTCGGTTACCTCCTCTCGGAAAGGCTGCTCGAGTCGCATGGAGGGCTGTTCTACGCCACGGAGTTCGGGTTGCGGGTTTCGGTCTTGTACGTAGATCCGGTCACCGCGGTCATGTTCAGGGACGCGGTCAGGCGCGCAGAGGCAGGGAGAGACTACACCGCCGGGCTGCTCCACCTGGTGGCGTCTACGCCGGACTTTGAACCCAAGTTCCCACTCAGGACCAAGGACTATGAAGACGGCATGGCTTTCCTCGAAGAACACTCTCAAGAGATGCTGCAAAAGCACACGACGCGCGAGTTCGCCGACTACGACCGAGTGCTCCAGGACATGCGCAGCGTCATGGCGCTTCATGGATGGATAGACGAATGGCGGGAGGAGCAGCTCCTCTCGAGACTGGGGGTGGAGCCTGGAGACATGCACAGGGCCGTCGACAACGCAGACTGGCTGCTTCACGCGCTCGGGGAGCTCTCCAAGCTGTTCAAGATGCCTGACGTTGTCAGGCAGTCTGACATCCTCAGAAGGAGGGTGGCGAGCGGAGTGAGCGCGGAGCTAGTGGAGCTTACTGCGCTGAGCGGCGTGGGCAGGGTCAGGGCGCGGTCGCTGTACTCTGCGGGCTTCAAGACCATGGAGGACATCAAGGAAGCGCCGGCGGAGAAGCTCGCGATGGTTGACAAGGTCGGGACGGCCGTGGCAAGGAAGATCAAGGAGCAGGTGTCCGGGCACTGAGCACCGGTCCCTCGGGCTTCGAGGCAGCCGCCTCCGAGCTGGCGAGGAGGATAGACGCGGCGGTAGCTAGGTCGGTGGAAGGTGAAAACGTGGTTGCAGTTGCGTTTTCGGGCGGACTCGACAGCTCAATCTTGGCGCGCTGCGCGAAGCCGCGGGCGCGGGTCGTCGCGTGCACAGGGTACGCGCCAGGGTCCCTGGACTCGCAGAGGTCTGAGCAGGCGGCATCTCAGCTGGGGGTGGAGCTGGCGAGGGCGGAGCTTACGAGCGAGCGTGTCGTGGGGGAACTCGCAAACGTCGCCCTGCCTTTCGAGCCCACGCTGATGGATAGGAGCCTCTGGTGCCTCTACTCGCTGGTGTCACAGAAGGCGAACGGAGCGGGGGCGAAGGTGATCCTTCTGGGGCAGCTCGCTGACGAACTCTTCGGAGGGTATCAGAAGTACGCTGAGGCGGCCCGGTCCGGCGGCCCGGGTGCAGCCGAACAGATGATGTCGCAGGACTTTCGGGACTACGCCGCCAAGGGGAAGCTAAGGGACGAGGGGGCATGTTCGAGATGGGTGGAGCCCAGGCTCCCCTACGGGGACGCCGAGGTGGTAGACTTCGCGAATTCAATCCCGCTTTCTTTCAAGATCGCGGCCGGGGTTCGTAAGGCGGTTCTGAGGCGGGCGGCGACCTTGCTCGGGGTCCCTGAGGGGGTGGCAAACGCTCCCAAGAAGGCGGCCCAATACAGTTCCGGAGTGCAGAAGCTGGTGGCCGGCTCACGCTTTTAACGCCCAAGATGGCAGCGTCTCTATGATTCCATCGCCGCAACCCAAAGGCAAGCTAGTGGGCTTCAAGCCGCTCCAGGAGAAGTTCAGCTACTACGCCCTTGACGACGGGACGGTGCTCGGGCTGAAGCCCGCAATGGTGAAGGTCTACAGGCTCCAGAACCCGGACAACAGCCCGGCGTTTTCCCCTGACGGGACCCCTGCTTACTTCTATACGACGCAGAACATCACCCAGGTCCTGACTCCCGACGAATACAAGTCGTTCAAGGACGACGACATCACCGAATGAGCGGGTCCCCCTACATTTCATCGGAGGATTCCGCCCTTCTCCGCAGGGCGCTTGAAGGGCGCACTGGCGCCGCATGCCTGGAGATCGGAGCGGGAAACGGAGGGACCCTTGCCGCCCTTTCAAAGAGATACGGCACCGCCGTCGGTACCGACCTGGTCGCACCCGACATGAAAGACTGGTCCGACGCGGCGGACTTCGTTCTCGCAGACCGCGCTTCTTGCTTCAGGGACGGCTTTTTCGACCTTGTCACATTCAACCCGCCATACCTGGCGGGGAAAGGGGCAGGAGATCTCGCAGTCGACGGCGGCGAAGCGCTCGAAGCCCCTAGATCTTTCCTGAGCGAGGCACTGAGGACGGTCAAGGACGACGGGGCGGTCGTGTTTCTGTTGAACCACGAGGCGATAGTAAGTGACTATCAAGACATGTGCCGGAGGAGGGGTTTCGCAATGAGCCTCGTGATTTCAGAGCGGGGGTTCTTTGAAGAGCTGTCTGTCTACGAGGCGTCTCGCCCGGGACTCCGTGACTGAAGCTCAGGGTGTCACTCGGTGACGTCTACCGCAAGCCGCCTGCACCAGGTGCCGGCTTCCCCTTGGTAGTTGGTCTCCTGCCGCACGACCACTGGCCTTCCGAGGCGTGTCCGCAACGCGCCCTGGAAGAACCCTTCGTGGAACGCGCACTCGAACATCTCTCCGGTCCCCTGCAGCTGTCCGCACACAGCACAGTTGGAGATCTGAAGGACAAGGGGATCGCGGTTCTCGACGGTGAGGGACCCGATCCTGTACTCCTGCCAGATCCTTCCGAACTCGGCCAGCATTTGGTCGAGGGACAGGTGAGCGAGCTTGGAAGCAGCCTCACGCCCCACCATCTCCCCAAGCCCGTGCATGACCTGTTTCGAGCCGAGTCCGAGGTAGCTCAGCAACGGGTTTATGCCGGGCGCGAAGTAACCTGCCATTGCTGGATAGTCGCGCCAGAATGACTCTTCGTCCTTCGCCGCCTGGCCTGTCTTTGGCATGGACCGCATTGTCAGCGGCAGGGCGTTAAGCGGCGCCCCTAAGGTCTTAGGGCGCATGGGATGGGCCCACGATTTCCACTTCTGGGAATCGTCTTTCCGCGTTAAATACGCCGCTCGTCCCTAACTGGTTCAACCATGATTCAACAGATAGGACTCGAAGTGAGATTCGAGAACGAGCTGCAACAGGCCGCGAGGGACAACGGGGTGAAACTCTCAGTGGTGGACTGCAAGTCGTTCAACAAGACTGGCATGTCGCTCCTTCTTGAGCTCAGAGGCGAAGAGGAGGCCGTCCGTGCAGCGACCTCACAGATACGGAGGACCAGCGGAGTCAGGCAGGTGGTCGAGGGGGAGAAGGACTCGGATACGAGCCCTCTGCTGGTGGTCATGGATAGGCCTATGATATGCAGGGCTTCCAACGACTCGGCGATCGTCTGTCTCGAGTGTCCGCTCAACTCGGAGACGCGGCCGGCATCTTGGAGATTCATCACCAGGAAGGCGAGCGACTTCCGTCAGATCCTCGCGTATCTGGAAAGCGAAGGGATAGAAACCAAGATAGAGGACATCGCACCGCTGGAAAGGAAGCCTGCTCTGACTGGGAGGCAGAAGGAGATACTGGCCACGGCGATCGCGAGGGGGTACTTTGAGTTTCCAAGGAAGATCAGCCTTACGGGGCTGAGCGGACTGGTGGGAGTCAAGCCCTCGACCCTTAGCGAGATACTAAGGTCGGCCGAGCGCAGGATAATGACGAACGCGCTAGACTTTCCCTTCCAGGACGAGTAGGGCCCGGCCTCCGGTCGGACTGGATGAGGTCGTCAGATTTTGACGAACGGGTGCGCGAGGGCGGCCCTATGGGATGCCCTCGAGGAAACTGAGTCCTGCTTTCTGAGGACCCTTTCAACCGTGTAGGAATAGTGTCCAGTGTCGCTTGTGACCGGCACGCACGACTGATTGGGTCGGGCCCGGACTATTCGTAGGAATAGGCCGCCACGCAGTTTGCATTTGGTAGCAACGAGTAAAGGCGCTGGGTCGTACTGTCGAAGGTCAACGTGTGCGCCCCTTCCTCTGTAGTGACCTTCCCGCTGATAGAAAGCGTTCTGGTGTCAATCACATCGATAACTCCCGGCTCTCCAATCGCGCAGTATAGGTGGCCCATGACAGGGTTCAGCCAGAGCACATCAGGTTCTCCCGAAAGCGGGACGCTCGCGATCTCCTTTCCTTTGAGGAAGTCCAGCGCAACCAGAGACTTGCCGTCGCACGCGACGAATGCGCGCCCCGCGCCCTCGATAGATTCCAGACCATGGGGCCCCGGCACTGAGACCGGGACGAACCTCTTTTCGCTCATCGTTTCAGGGGAGATCAGGGCGACGCCTGGAGGGTCACGAACATTCACGAGGAAGACGTCTAGTTTGCCGTCGTACAGGCACCACCTTGGCCTCCCTCTCAGAGCCAACGACCGGAGCTCTGCCCCTGACGATGGGTCGAACAACCTGGCCTTGTTGTCTTTGACGTCGGCTACCAAAAGGTGTCTCCTGGTGGAGTCCCACGCGAGCCCGTTCGGTCTTGATCCGGCAGATATCTCCCTCTTCTTTCGGTCTGTGCCGACATCGATTACCAGCACCTTCCCTTCTCCCCTCGACGCTGCGAAGACCAGCCCTTCTGACTGGGCGCAGAGGACTCCGCTTGCTTCAGGGCACCCAGGTATGGTGACGGCGTGAGCCATTCTGTTCCCGTCAACGACCTCCACGGTGTTGTTCGCGGTGTGGGCGATGTACATCTTGCCACTCTGGAGGTGGACGTCTGCATGGTCATAGTCTCCTTCACCATGGGGAGGAAGGGGAATCCTAGCAACCTGTCGGAGCATTGTTCTAACGGGTCCCCTCTAGATGTCTATGCCGCGTGCTCCAGCTTGAGCCCTTCATGCAGCCTCTGCTGGCAGTAGCTGTACATGGCGTCATAGAAGGGAAACTGCAGCTTCATGTTCTCAAAGTCATCCTTCGCGACTCCTCTGAAGCCGAGCGCCGCCGCCTCTAGCCCCGGCGACTCCCTTGGCGCGTTCGGGATATTGGCGTCAGCTCCCCTGACTATCTTCGCCAACTCCAGGAGCGCTGGGTCCTTGAGCCCGTACTTCTTGATGATCGCGTCGAAGCTGACCCTTTCTTCCCCGTTCTCCTTGTAGTGCATCAGCTCGGCACCCTGGGTGTCGAAGGGGATCGCGTTCTCCTTCTTTGCCACCTCAAGGACCTTCTCCCTGGGGACGAACAGGAACTCCGCCTGTCGATCAACGAACCTCTTGATGACCCATGGACACGCTATTCTGTCTACCTTCGCCTTCTCTCTTGTTACCCACTTCATAGCAGCTCGGCTACCTAGCTAGGTGGGCTACTTATACAAAACTCGGTCAGTGCCCCCACCATCTCTCGAGTGGTTCCCCGCGGAATGGAGTTAGAGACAGTGCCGTTATGGCTTCTGGTATCACTATCGGAGAGACAGATGGATGGATACGAAATCACCGGAGTCGGATAGGCGAGTCTCAGGCTTCTGGAAGCTGAGGACGGGTACCATCTGCCCTGCCTTGGAGACTGGAAGAGGGCAAGCTTGTAACGGGTCGGTAAGCAGGCATAGGGCCGAGACCAATTGTGAAGGAGTTTATCGAGGATCCTGACTAGAATCGGCTCTGCGTTAGATCAAGGGACGATCGAGCCTCAGACGGAATTGTACGAAACTGGAGGGCTTAACATTCCGATAGGGAAAGGGGTCGGAACGGGTATTCTAACGGATGGGTTCGTGCCTATCGGGAATCGCCCCTTCAAGGGTTGGATACCCTTTGCAGAGCCACCTTGCTGTTCGGCGTAACACGATAACCAACATCCGACTCTACTTCACGTCAGATTATTCCACAGAGAAATGACTCCAAAAGCCATTTAACTCTGCCGACCCCCCTGAAACCGAACATGAAGTACCTTCGTATGATTCCACTCCTAGCAATTCTCGCACTCGCAGTCGTTCCAGCGGCGACCGCCCAGATTGCCAATGTACCGAACTACGGGGTCTCCAACACCCTCTCCCTCAACTGGTCTGGCTATGCTGTGAACATCACCGGCGTCACTTCCGTGTCCGGGACCTTCACGGTCCCCAAGGTCAGCGGCCCATCCTCGGTCGACGGGTCGCCCACCGATGTCAGCGTCTGGGTCGGCATCGACGGATACTCGACCGGGACTGTGGAACAGACAGGCATCTCGGGGAGTTACGGTGCAAGCGGTGCGACCTACTACGCCTGGTGGGAGATGTACCCCCGCGTGTCTATGACCATCCACTCCATGACCGTCTCGGCTGGTGACAGCATCACAGCCAGCGTCGTCTACAACGGCGGTGGGAGCTTCACCCTCTCGATCGCTGACAACACTAACGGCCAGTCCTTCTCGACAACAGTCAGCGCACCTGTGAACGGTCCCGACGCGGCCCAGCGCGGCTCTGCCGAATGGGTAGTGGAGCGTGCGGCTACAATCTCAAATGGGTACCTCACCATCCTCCCCTTGGCCACCTTCGATTCGGCAACCTTCACCCATGCCTCTTTCGCGACCACGGCAGGTCCGTCGACGCTACAGGACGCCGTCGCCAGTTACCCGGCATGCGGACCCTCGCCTTCGTTCGCTCCCTGTTACGACCAGATGACAATGGTCTCGGTCAACTCGGACGGGAGCCTTACGAACCTCGTCTCGGTCACGACGGCTTCCTCGAATTCGTTCACCGTCTCTTGGCTCGCCAACGGCTCCCCGCTCTCCATACCAGGAGTCTACCGTCGATAAATCGAGCAAGTCGGTGGGCATCGTCCGCCGACCCCCATTTTTTGGATTCGGTCTGGGGTTATCGAGAAACTCATAGGACACTCTGTTGTCCAAGTGATACGCATTTTGAGCTTATTTCATAGCGGGCCCGGTGGGATTCGAACCCATGGTCTCCGAGGTCTGGCGACTCTTCAGCTCCGAAGGCTGACGCCTTAATCCGTGCTAGGCTACGGGCCCGAATCGGCACGCGAGAGGGCGGCTAATTAAGACATGAGTCGTGGAATGCTCTCTTCAAACGGGGGATTCAGCAGTCCCCTTTCGGTTATCATCGTTGTGACCAGCTCAGACGGGGTCATGTCGAAGGCGGGGTTCGCTACAGGAATCCCTTCGGGCGCAATCCTCTTCCCGCGGATTCTGACGACCTCTTCCGCCCCTCTTTCTTCGATGGTCACCTGCTCGTGGGCCCTCTGCAGGTCGAAGGTGGAGCGCGGCGCTGCAGGATAGAACGGTATATGGTGCCTCGAGGCGAGGACAGCTTCTTGGTATGTCCCGATCTTGTTGAACACATAACCGTCTTTTGTGATCCTGTCCGCCCCTACGATCACCCTGTCGACCCTCCCCCTGCTCATCATGAGCCCGACCGCTGTGTCGGAGATCAGGGTGCATGATATCTTGTCCCTCACAAGCTCGAAAGCGGTGAGCCTTGCGCCCTGAAGGGCGGGCCGCGTCTCGGGGACGAGGACCTTGACGAGCTTCCCCTGCTCAACCGCGGCGCGAACGACCCCCAGTGCCGTCCCGTACCCGACCGTCGCCAACGCTCCCGCGTTGCACTGCGTAAGCACAGTGTCACCGTCCTTGATGAGACTGGCGCCGTTGGCGCCTAGCTTCCTGTTCACCGCCACGTCTTCTTCCTCCATCGCCTTTACCTCGTCAACAATGGCCTCCCGGGCGCTTTTGACAGAGGCGGCGGACCGGGCCTTGGCCATGATCCTGTCGATCCCCCAGAAGAGGTTCACCGCGGTGGGGCGGGTGGAGCGCAGCAGGGATGCGGCGGACTCGAGTTCGCGCGTGAATTCAGGGAGCCGGGTTGACCTTGAACGGACGGCGGCGAGACCGACCCCCATTGCTGCCGCGACACCGATCGCCGGGGCACCCCTCACGACCATGGTCTTGATGGCAGCAGCGACCTGTTCCGGGCGCTCGTAAGTCACGTAGTAGAATCTGGTGGGCAGGGCCGTCTGGTCTATCATCCTCACCTTCCCTCCTGCCCATGTGACCGTACGCAGAGTGAAGAAGTCGTCCATGACCCTGGTCGGACTCAGACCCGTCTATAGGATTTCCGGGCGCCGCCCAATCATCTTCAAATATAGTGGAAGGCGTCGGGGCGCGAAGACCTTGCAGGACGCTTCCTCCGCCGAAGAGACCGTGGTTCCTTACCGGGGAGTCCTCGAGAAGGGTGCGGTCAAGATCACGGACAAGGACAGGTTCGGGGAGCTCGAGGAGTCAGGCTACGGGTCAAGGGACGGGGGCGAACTGGTGCTGAGGGACTACGAAGCCCTTTACCTGCTTTATGCGCGTAAGCTTGAGCTGAAGGAACGCGGAGGCGCGGACATCGGTTTCGAGAGGCTTGCGGAACTCGCACAGACGAGAGCCGGGGACTCCTGGACAAAGTTCGTCATTTACAGGGACCTGAAGAGCAGGGGTTACATCGTCAGAGATGGATTCGGTTTCGGGACAGACCTGCGGGTGTACGAGAGGGGAGACTACCCCAAGAAACCTGCGAAGTACGTCGTTTTCGCGCTCGATGAGGGGATAGAGAAAGGGATGGCAGAGCTGAGCAAGTCCGTGAAAGAAATGGCAAAGATGGGGAAGGAAGCGATAATCGCCGTCATCGAGAGAAGAGGAGAGGTCATCTATTACAAGGTGAGCAGGGCCAGGTTCTGACCCCCGTTGAACCTCCGCGCCGAACTGGAACTCGTCAGACCGGTGAACTGCGCGATGATCGGTTTCGCGGTGGTGGTAGGAGCTTACGTTTCAAAACCCCCTGCGGTCTCTCCCGTCCAGCTGACGCTTGGCTTCCTGACAGGCTTCTTCATTTGCGCGTATTCGATGGTCGTGAACGACCGGTACGACCTCGAAGTAGACAAGGTCAACCAGCCTGGACGCCCCATACCAAGCGGCAGAGTGTCAGCCTCCGAGGCGGCGGCGATGTCGTACGTGACCCTCGGCGTCGGCCTCGCCTTCGCGGCCCTCTCGTTTGACCTCCTGGCGCTCCTGATCGCGGCGGCATACGCTCTCCTGTCCTGGCTCTACAATGCCCGGGCGAAGAAGACAGGCTTCGCAGGCAACCTGATCGTCGCGTCCTCCCTGGCGATACCGTTCATCTATGGAGGGGCGGTCATGGGGGGTTCGATCGGCGGGTCGTTGCTCCTGATGATGGCCCTGACTGCGTTCTTCTCAGGGGTAGGGAGGGAGGTCGTGAAGGGGATGGCCGACGTAGACGGTGACGCGAAGAGAGACATCAACTCGATAGCCAGGAGCAGAGGCCAAGCCTTTGCCGCCTGGGTAGGCGCGGCGTTCTTCGTCTTCGCCGTATTCACCAGCTGGGTCCCGCTCCTGACCGGGCTCGCGAACGGGATCTACACCATCGGCGTGGTGGTCCCAGACGCGATATTCCTTTTCCTTGCAGCGGCCATCGTCGCGAGGCACGACCCTTCGGGCGCGCACAGGGTCAAGAACATCGCATTGGCGGGAATGACGCTCGGACTGCTTGTGTTCATCGGGGGCGCCCTCTGAAGTTGTGGTCGGAGAGGCACAGGCCGAAGAGCATCGACGAGATGGTGGGCAACGACGAGGGGAGGGCGAAGCTAGCGCTCTGGCTGAAGAAGTGGAAGTCCGGGGGTAAGGCTGCGCTGCTGGTGGGCCCGCCGGGCACCGGGAAGACCACGACGGTCCATCTGATCGCCGAGAAGATGGGCCTCAACCTCATCGAGCTCAACGCAAGCGACACCAGGACGAAGGACAAGCTCGCAAACAGGATCGGAGAGGCGATCGCGAGCACCAGCCTCTTCGGGAGCACGTCTCTCATCTTCCTAGACGAGGTAGACGGCCTAGCCGGGAGGTCTGACTACGGCGCCGTCGATTTCATCAAGGACGCGGTGAAGAATAGCAAGAACCCTGTGGTGATGGCGGCCAACGACCCGGAGTCGGACGAGGTCAGGAAGCTCGGCGCGGCAGTCACCAAGATATTGTTCAGGAGGCCCGAGCAGGAGGTGGTCGAGAAGAGGCTCGAAAGCATCGCGAAGATGGAAGGGCTCCAGGTGGAAAAGGCGGAACTGGCAATGCTGGCGAAGGCGGCCAACGGGGACCTGAGGGCCGCGGTCAACTTCCTCCAGTCAGGGATACCTGCCCAGAAGGACGAGGAGATGACGTCGTCCGAGGCGGTAGACGCTTTCTTCGGCGCGCCTGACGAGAAGACGGCGCTCAGGGCGCTGAGGTCGTACCCTGGGCCGCCGAGGGACAAGCTCAGGGACATCTTCACGGCCGTCGTGAAGTCCAGGGTGCATGAAGAGCGCAAGGCAGCGGCGCTGGACGTCATCTCCAGGGCGGACGTCGTGATGGGGAGGATGATGCGCGGGAAGGACTGGAGGCTACTCAGATACCTTGACCCGATGCTCGCGTCGGAGCTGTGGAGAGTGCTGGGGGACGGCGGTCCGAGATACACTCTCGACGGGGCTCCCTGGCCCCTTCAGGTGAGGATCTGGAACGACTCGAAGAAGCTGAAGGAGATCGCCGGGCTCGCAGCGAAGCGGCTCGGGACCAGCCAGAGAGGCTTTCTTGTCCGTGACATGCCTTACGTCTTGCTTCTGTGTTCCGATGCCAGGTTCAGGGGGGATCTGCTGAGGGGACTTGACCTCGGAGAGAACTACGACCTCTTCCTCGCCAAGGAATCGACCAGGGGCCACAGCCGCTAGCTTTTCGTCACGTCAAGACGCGCCGGCTTCTTTCCAGTCGGCATAGAACCTACTGAGGGCCCCTGCGAGGGGGCTCGCCTGGTCCATCCTGAATATCCTGATCCTGTTGAACCTCTTTTCTGTCAGTATGCCTGCGCCTGTCAGAAACTCCAAGTGCTTGGCCGTGGCGCTGTGCGAGAGCCCCGACCTGCGCATGATCTCAGAGATGTTCAGTTCTCCTGTCTCCAGCATGACGGTAAGGACCTTGGTCCTTCCGTAAGAGGACATCAGCTTCTCAAGCTCTAACGTCGGCGACCATCCCCTTTTCGAGCTCCCCCATCAGCTCCTTGGCCGACACCAAGGAAAGCCCGATCATGGTTGTCCTCCCCCTCATCCCCTTTCCGGAGAGCTGGGCCTCTATGATCCCCTTCCTGGCCAGCTCGTTGACGTCGCTCCACACTTGCGTGTGGCGATATGCGGTCATCCCCTTCCCCTCACAGAGGGCCGAGTAGCTCTTCTCCACTTCCCCTATGGTGACGTAGGTGGAGTCCCCCTTCTTCAGGAGCGCGGAGATGGCCATCAACAGGACCTTCTGATGGGTCGTAAGGTAGGAGAGCTCTTCTTTCCTGAGCTGCGGAGGGAGCGACGCCTTGGCAGACCGTATGTGCTCGGAGAGGACCCTGGGAGACTCCGAGTCGTCGGCGAGCTTCCCTGCCCTCCAGACCAGATCGAGGGCGTAGCGCGCATCTCCATAGGTCCCAGCTATGTCCGCCGCCAGCTGTATGACGTCGTCGTCCAATGCGCCGTCGCTGAAGGCTTCAGCCCGTGAGGCCAGTATGTCGGCCAGTTGCTCCGACGGGTAGCTCTCCAGCTGTATCTCGTTCCACTGCAGCGAGCTCAGAGTGCTCAGGTCTACCTTCTTCAGATAGTCGGTAGTCTTCGAAATTAGCAATGAGGACAGGACCTGGCTCCCCGGAGCCATCTCTCTGAGCCTGGTGATCGTATACAGCGACGATGGGTCAGACAGGACCAGGGAGTCGACTTCGTCGAAGGCTATGATCAGATGCGTCCTGTTGCTCCTGAGCTCCTCCACCAGCGCCGTAAGGAGCTCCTCGAAGCTGTACCCCCTCGTGGGGTAATTCTGGCCAAGCGACTTCAGGGCTTTCACCATTATCGCCTGGAGAGTCCGGTCAATCCTGCAGTTGACGTGCACCGCCTTCACTAGGTTTCCGTAAAGGGTCGCTTTCTTCGGCAGCGACTCCAGTAGCAGCTTCTTCGCAATCATGGTCTTTCCCGATCCCACGGGGCCGGTTATCATCACGGTCTGGCTCGCCTTCGACGCGTTCTGGGCGACCCCCTGGAAGTAGAGCTCGAGCTTCTTCAGCTGCGCCTCTCTGTGAGGGATCTGGTGCGGGAGATACTCCTGCAACAATATCGCTTCATCCCTGAAGACCGAACGAGGGCTTGTCATGAGAGAGATAGGCGATTACTCTGTTTCGGTTTATAACGTTGATTATGCACTAGAAAGGATTGCCGGCAGAGGGTTCGTCGAAAGTATTGCGCAAAGGAGAAAAGGGGCGGGCGAAAGATCGGAGCGTTGAAAGCGGTCAGGTTTCACAAGCATGGGGGCCCCGAAGTCCTTCAGTACGAAGAAGCGCCTGACCCTGTCCCAACACCAGACGACGCTGTCATAAGGGTGAAAGCGTGCGCGCTCAACCATCTGGACCTGTGGGCGCGGAACGGCCTCCCGAACGTCCCAATCAAGTTGCCCCACATTTCGGGGAGCGACATCGCAGGGATCGTGGAGTGGGTCCCCCCAGAAGAGAAAGCGTTCTCAAAGGGGGACGAAGTCATCGTCAACCCCGGAGTGGGGTGCGGCAGGTGTGACAGATGCGCGGCGGGGAAGGACGACCAGTGCAAGGACTACACCATCATCGGATATGGTCCTGACGGCGGGTACGCAGAGCTTGTCAGTGTGAGGAGAGACCACCTGCTGAAGAAGCCCCCCGGGATGACCTTTGAAGAGGCAGCTTCTTTCCCTCTTGTGTTCGAGACGGCCTATCACATGCTGAAGACCAAGGCTGACCTCAACGCGGGGGAGACGGTCCTCGTGCTAGCGGCCAACTCCGGAGTGGGCTCGGCCGCTATCCAAGTGGCTAAGCTCTTCGGTGCGAGGGTCATAGCTACAGCAGGCGACCCCGACAAAGCAGAGCGCGCGAAGGAACTGGGCGCCGACGAGGTGATAGACCACTACAAGCAGGACGTGCTCGCGGAGGTCAGGAGGTTGACCGACAGGAGAGGGGTCGACGTGGTGGTAGAGCACGTCGGTAAGGCGACGTGGACTGGGAGCTTGAAGGCGCTCAACAAGGGCGGAAGGCTCGTCACCTGCGGGGCGACCACCGGAGCCGAAGTCTCCACTGACCTGAGATACGTGTTCAACAGGGAGCTCACAATCTACGGTAGCTTCATGGCTGGGATGGGAGAGCTTCCGGAAGTGGTGAAGTTCTTTGACAGAGGGAAGCTCAAGACTGTCGTAGACTCCGTGTTTCCACTCGAGAAAGCCGCAGAGGCTCAGATGAAGATGGAAGGGAGCAGGCACTTCGGCAAGATAGTCCTGAAAGTCTAGACTATCTCGTACGAATGGGTGATCTTCGCCGTAGGCTGGAGGGTGGCCCCGACGCTACAGAACTTCTCGGTGCTGTCGGTTATGGCCTCTTCGACGTACTTTATGTCCAGGTCCACCCCCGACAACAGATACTTGACATGGATAGATGTCCAGGGCTTGGGCAGGCCGTGCTCCGGCCTCTCCCCTGACAGCTGGATCTTCAACGAAAGCAGCTTCTGCTTCCTCTTGTTCAGGATAGCCACTATGTCCATGCCTGTGCAGGCCCCCAATGAGGTGAGCAGAGCCCTCATCGGGCCGATCCCGCGCTGGACGCCTTCGGCAGAGTCATAGACCACGGTATGGCCCGCGTCGTCCGAACCGAGGAAGACGTTACCTTCTTCCCACGTTACCTCAGCCTGCCACCCTTCTTTACTCAACCTTTACCACCAGCGGCCTGGACCTCGAATGGAGCTCCCCCTTGTCTATGAAGCTCCTCCGTCCCCACTTCACCTTCAGGTCGACGACGACCTTGTGCGTTCCACTTCCGAGGACCGACGCAGGGAACGAGAAGTCCTTCTCGACGTCAAGCATCTTGGATTTCGCGTCCTCCACGTTCAGAGGTATCTTCGGAGGGCCCCCGTCCTCTGGGACCACCATCGCCCAGATCCTGTACGGGAGGTCAGGGTCGCGGCTCCAGTAGAAGCTCGCCCTCCTCACCTGCTTCTTGGTCTCCGCAATCCGCTTGGATGAAAGAGCACCCTGGGACTTTACCGAGATGTTGAACGTTAGCCTGAGTATCTTGTCGAAGTCTTCCCAGGCGAGAGTCCAGACATCGGGCTGGAACGATTCGCGGAGCCCGCCTACCACCTTGAAAGAGGCGTTGAGCCTGACGGTATCGCCAGTGGCATACGACTTCTGGTCTGAACTCAGTCGGACCTGGTCAATCTTCGTGGCGGGCCAGGAATAGTCGCCTCGCCTGTTCTTGAGAGACAACGGGAACGGGGCGCCTACGGCTGCCGATTAAAGGTTTGAAGCTCGCGACGTGCGGTCGGACATCCTTGCGGCGACGCTCGCTGCCGGTTCCGATACCGCCACCCTGAAGGAGCAGACCTCATCCCCGTCAGTCAGGCACTGGACTTCGTTCACTTCGAAGTCACGACCGAAGGTGTTGGACATGAAACCCCGTAGGTGCGCCCGGAAAAATGCGCTCCGGCGATGGAGTTTGAGCTTCGCGTTCGACTCGCATTCGAAGAGTTCTTTGGCGTTTATGACCATGGGGAACTCCGAGGACTTCGAACGCTCTATTGAGACGTCAGCGAAACCCAGAGCAGAATATGTGCCGATAAGCTCATCGAGCTGGCTCATAGCGAACTTGGCGCCGAAATCTTCGACGATCTCCTTTGCTGAGTGCCGCCCCATCGCCTCGGCCATCTGGTCGATGATCGTAGCGGCGCCGCTGCCGAAAACCGCCCAGAGCCTGTTCAGCATCTCGTTCATGGCATCGGCCCTCAAGACGACCGCCTTCCTTCCGGCCCACTGGACGGGGAAATGCTGCCTGTCGACCATGAACCCGCTTTCGGCAGCAATGGCCTCCACCGACACGACGACGTCGAGGTCCTGCAGGGCCCTCTTCAGGCCGGTGACCCCGTCTGGAGACTCTGAAACATCTGCGAAGAAGCTCAAGGTCGCCGTCGAAGAGCGACCGGGAGCGGTCATGAAACCGGTGAGCATGTTCACGTTGGAATCGTTGATGACCTGGCTGCACTTCGCCAGGACGCCTTTCTCGTTCTTCAGCCGGATGACAAACTCTGCGAGCTTCTTCCCAGGGGCATGCTCCCAGACTTCTACATCCTTTGGATAACGCATGGTAGCTAATATCTTCCCCGATGCGTATTCCTAATAAAGCCTACTTTTTGGCGCGTCGAAAAGAGAGGTTTCGCACGCCAGACTAGATTCGACGGCTCCAACCCTAAATAACGTATCGGGGGCTGACACCACGATTAGAGCTGGAAGCGCCCCAAAAAGAGAAGCACCCTCACATCCCCGCGCGGAAGATTCTCGACAGGATAGTCCTCGGAGGGAGCGACGGAACGATTGAGGGGCTCGCCACCACCGCGGCTCTGAACGGAGCGGGAGTCGGCTTCAGCACCATCGCCGTCGCAGGGCTCGCCTTCGCCGTGGCAGGGGCCATCTCTATGTTCTTCAGCGCATACCTCTCCCAGAGGTCAGAAAGAGAGTCGGTCAAGATAGACGCGGCCAGAGAGAAGATGGAGATTGAAACCGAGCCTGAGGAAGAGAGGAGCGAGATGGTAGAACTCCTGAAGGGCGAAGGATATGCTGACGAGGAAGTAGATGTGATCATGAAGAGGCTCACCAAGGACAAAGCTCTATGGCTCAGAGAGATGCTTCGGAGGGAGCTCAGAATAAATCCTGAGGACACGAGTTCAGACCAGCTTCCTGGGGCGGCGGCCGCGGGGGTGTCTTTCCTGCTTCTGGCCTTGCTCGCCGTCTCTCCGTATGTCTTTTTGGCAGGGCGGGTCGACGCGCTGACGGCCTCAGTCACCCTCTCGCTCCTCGCGCTGTTCGCCCTCGGGTCGAGGGTGTTCGTCCCGCGGAACTTCAGGCCACTGGCCGGACTGGAGTCGGCAGGGGTCGGGGGCCTGGCGGGGGCAGCCCTCTTTCTGGTAGGGCTTCTTATCTCCAGCCGCTGAAGAGATTCATTAACCGGGGGACGCGGTCTCGCCCTCATGTCGGAAGGAGCGCCTGGCACGGTGCCTGGACCCGTGGAGGAGGTCGGCGTTTCGGCCGGACGGTCCGGAAGGCGCAGGCTTTCACTCATCGCGATGGTGCTGTTGCTCGAGATCGGGATCTTCTTCGCCGGCCTCTTCACGCCGCTCTCGGCGACGACGCGACAGGCTCTCGCCAGTCAGACAGGGTCACAGTTCGGGGGCGTTCAGACGGGAACGACCTCCCAGGTGATACTGTTCATCTTCGGCCACAACCTTCCCATAGCCTTGGCTGAGATGATACCGGTAGGCGGCGCGCTCGTATTCGCCTTCTCGGTGTATAGCACGGGGATTGCGGCCCAGGCTCTGGTGGCCGCGCAGGGGCTTCCAGCGCAATGGGGGGCGGTCATCCTCGCCTTTCCATACTCGCTGGTGGAACTGTCAGCTTACGCGGTCGCCGTCGTGTCAGGTTCATTGGTCTTAGCAGCTTGGCGCGGCCATCGCCTCAGGAAGGAGATGAAGACATTCGCCACTGAGGTGGGAGCCGTCGTCGCCATACTGCTCGTGGCCGCCACCATGGAAACGATCACGGTGAAAGTGTCGGTGTTGCTTGGCCTGGCGCTCTGGCTCCCCACGGGCATCGCACTGGGGACCATAATGGTGGTCGCAAGGAAGGGCCCGAAATGAAGCCCAAGTATCTGACATTCGACTGCTATGGCACCCTCGTGGACTGGAGAGCAGGGATAGAGGCTGGCTTGCGCGCTGTCCTAGGCGACGTGGGGTTGGGCGGCCAAGATCTGCTCCAGTCCTACGTGACAGCCGAACGGAAGCAAGAGTCTGGTTACAAGAAGTACAGAGTTGTGCTCCGTGACACAGTCATGTCCATGTCGGCGGTGCTAGGAAAGGAAGTCACACCGCCTGAGGCGGAAGCATTCGCATCGTCGGTGCCAGACTGGCCCGTTTTTCCTGACACCGTAAGGTTCCTTCGGGGGGCTGGTGAGAGAGGCTACCAAAGGTATATCCTCTCCAACGTCGACAACGACCTCCTTCAGGAGACCATCAAGAGGAACGGGTTGGAAGTAGACGGGTTCGTGACTGCCGAGATGATCGGCAGCTACAAGCCGAGGCCGGCGCATTGGCATGAGTTCATGACCAGGACAGGCGCCAAGAAGGAAGAAGTCCTGCACGTAGCCCAGAGTACGTTCCACGACATCGTCCCGACCCAGGGGCTCGGGATAGAATCTGCCTGGGTGAACAGGTATGCGGAGCGGCTCCCGCGGGACGTGTTCCCGACGGTCATCGTGGACAGCCTCGCAAGCCTTTCGCGAATCCTCGAGTGACTGCCTCAATCTGATTCCGGCGGGCACTCGCGGTCGATAGATTACGCCTGGAGGTCCGACCGACGCTTCCTGGAACTTTTATGTCGTGGCCGTGGCCTGGCCCTAACGTGTCGGCGCTTCGTAAGGCCCTAGATCGGGTCGGTTTCAGCGTGATTCCTAGCCGTCACTGTTGGCGTGGCGCCTCTTAAGGAGAGGATTGGTCGATGGGCGCCTGCTATCCTTTTGGGGTGGGCCGAGATGGCATGTGCGTGTCTCTCTTGCGAGCCCATCTTAATGCGAGGGTCGCACTCCAAATCGAAATCCCCTTCGTCGCTCGAGCACTCGCTGGGCCGGTCGCGGATGAGTTTCTTGCGCAGCACGTAACCACGCTCAAAGGCGCGCAGGAAGCGAGAAATCCAGCTCTTGGCATATCCTGGAAGGGCCCAGTTTGAGAAGGCTACAGAACGGGAAGATCCCGATCGACATCTTAGACAGAGCGGTGCTCAGGTTCGGCGGAAGCAGCTCGGCTGAAGTGATGGTAGGGCCAGAGGCAGGGG
>JAKAOG010000005.1 GCA_021823325.1 archaeon | reverse complement strand
GTACCTCCTCCTGCAGAACGCCGGGCGCTGGGACTTCCCGAAGGGGGGCATCGAGAAGGGGGAGAGCGAGCTCCAGACAGTCCTGAGGGAGGTGCGCGAGGAGACCGGTCTCACGGACATCAGCATAATCCCGGGGTTCAGAAAGGTGATCGAATACTTCTATCGGAGGGACGGGAAGAACGTCCACAAGGAGGTCGTGTACCTCCTCGCGTCCACGGCAAGCGAGAGCGTCAAAATCTCCTTTGAGCACCAGGGGTACGGCTGGTTCCGTTACGGCGAGGCGATCAAGAAGGCGTCCTACAACAACTCGAAGGTCACGATGACCGAAGCGGAACGGTTTGTGAAGGCGGCCGTCTAGAACTCGACCAGAGGGTGCGGAGCGGTCAGCTTCACCACCTTGATGTAGTGAAAGCCCGGCTCGTCGGTCCTCTTGACATAGGTGGTCTCGGTTATCCTGTCGTAGTTGTACCTGAGGAACCCTGACGGCTCTTCCTTAACCCTCGCGTAGAAGAATATGGACGCCTCTTCGTAGTCGTCTATCCTGGCGAAGGTGCCGATGACCCACCCGCGGCCGTCCTGGAAAGCGAAGAGGGGGAGCGGTGGCTCTTCGAAGAGAGTCTTGTAGGCTCCGACCTTCACCAGGCTCGGGATGTTCTCGACCTCCACTGAGATGAACTTGTCCATGAACCCTGTCTTCTCTTCGAGGGGCTTCGGCATCCGCTGCACCCTGATCACGGGCGCGTAGAGATACGACGCGTTGCTCGCCGAACTGACGAACTGCACCTCCTCACCTTCCCCGGTTATCCTGTAGGCGAGGAACTCATCCACGGTGCCGTTGTCGAAATAGTAGAATATCGGCGTCCCCATGAACAGGTCTGCCTGCGCGGCGATCCGCGTCCCCTTTCCCTCCTTGAAGGCGAACAGCGGGAACGGAGCCCTCTCGAGGGCGCAGGAGAGCCTTCCGAGGTCGAGCAGCGAACTGAGACCGATATAGCACGCACCGCCTATGTGCTCGTCTTTCTTCGGCAAACAGTCGCCGCCGAATCCGTCTTGGTTATAAATAATCCAATCGCGAAAACGCCCCTTGTCGCTTCTTCGGGAATCTGGCGAGTCGAAGTGAGCGACGGCGAGTGGAGGGAGGAGACGGCTTCAGACCTCGCCGAAGCAGGACAGAGGATCGAGGACGCGCTGAAGACACTTTCGGGGGAGCCGAAAAAAGCCGAGCTCCTTTCTATCTGGCTCGCCTACGTCAAAGTCGAGAAGAGCGTCGCTTTCATCAAGTTCGACCTCGACGAAGAGAACCCTGGACGGTTCATCAAGCTGAAGCCTTACGACGTCCCCGACGAAAGGCAGGCGCTCCGCTTCGCCCTGAAGAACCTCAACAAAGGGTCTGATGACTTCCGTCTCGGCGACTTCCGACAGGCGATAAAGGAACTGCGCGAGTCCAGGAACTATCTCAGGGCTCTACTGAGGAAGAAACGGCTCGCCAGGGCCCGCAGGGCTCGGGGCGCCTAAGATTCTTCGGCTGCCTTCTTCTTGGTAGACCGTGGTTTCTTGGCGGCGGCCTTCTTGGGTTTCTTCTCCTTGGGGGCCTCTTCCTTCGCCGCTTCCTCGCCTTCGGGCTCGGGCGCTTCAGGCTCCTCTGGCGCTGCCTCTTTCTTCTCTTCCTCCGGAGCGGCTTCCTCCTTTGCCGCCGGCGCCTTCTTCTCCTCTTCCTCTTCTTCGCCCAGCTCGATCTCCTGGAGAGTAAGCTCCTTTCCTGCGACGAACACCCGGTAGTTCTTCCTTACGCCGTTCATGTACAGGAACCGCTTGATGTACGTCTTGACGTGGCGCGGTTTCACCCCTTCGCGCACGCTCTTGTCGTCGATCTCGATCGAACCCCCTGACACCTCGGGCTTCGTCCCTATCCTAGGTTCCAGGAAGGTGGCGAGTTCCTCGCTCTTGTCCTTGAGCGTGCCGACGATTATCTTCAACTTAGGGTCCCCGTCCGGTCAATCGGTCATAAACGTTACTTGCCGTAGCGCCGCCGTCTCTTTTGGTAGGTCCTGATGGCTCTCAGCAGGTCGATGAACCTGAAAGCGGGCCAGAAGACGTCCACGAACAAGAGCTCAGAGTAGGCGCCCTGCCAGAGGAGGAATCCGCTCATCCTCTCTTCCCCGGACGTCCTGATGATGAGGTCGGGCTCCTGGTTCGGGAGGAAAGCGGTGTAGAGCCTCTTGGAAACGGTGTCCTCGCTGATGGCGTCGGGGTCCATCTTCCCGCTCTTGACGTCCCGGGCGACCGAGCGTAGGACGTCAGTGATCTCTGCCCTCCCTCCGTACGCGACTGCTATGTTCAGGTAGTGGTTGCTGTATCCCTCTGTCTTCTCCTCTATCGCTTTCAGGAGGTCGAAGATGGATCCTGGGAGAAGGTCCATGTGGCCGATCGCCCTGACCTTCACCCCGTACTTCACGATCCTGGCGTCGTTCAGCAGCCTGTTCAGCCTCGCCTGGATCAGTTCGAACAGGGTCGCGAGCTCCTCAGGCGTCCTGTCAAGGTTCTCGGTGGAGAGGACGTAGAGGGTCACCGTCTTTATCCCCAGGTCGTGGCACCAGTCAAGCAGCTCCTCCGCCCTGTTCGCGCCCTCTTCGTGCCCCAGCCCCTGAGAGAACCCCTGTTCCTGCGCCCACCTCCTGTTCCCGTCCAGGATTATCCCTATGTGGCTGGGGATGTCCTCCTTCTCGACCTGGGCCCGGAGCCTCCCCTCGTAGATGCGGTAGACCCCTGTGTACCTAAGCACAGACTCTAACATGGGTCACTCGTTTTCAGGAACCGCCCTCGTCCGCACCCGCGGATAAATGGCGCTGGTAAGGGCGAAGATGGCGGCCAGCCCGAGGAGGACGTACGAGACGAGTAGGAAGGTGGCCTGCGCGGTCCCGCTCACCAGGAACTGCGAGAAGGTGAGAAACGGGAAGTAGAGAATCCCGAGCATGACGAGCACGAACCCGTCTCTCCTCCACCGTATGCTGTCCCTTGCGACGTGCGAAAGGAGCGCCCCGGTGGCGTAGATGGCCGCCCCTCCCCAGACGAGGTCCAGGGCGCCTTCGATGAAGTGCCCGGCCAGGACCGCCCCATAGACTAGGAACTGGCTGGGGTTGTTTATCACAGCGTTCACCGCCAGCGTGTCTGCCATCATGTAGCCGTACCCGGTGAAGACCCCTGCTATCGCGACGAGCGCTGCCGCTGCCATCGAGAAGAGCCTGATGTATCCGGTGTACCCTCTCTGAAGGAGCCCCGACACCGTCCTGTCTATGTTGAACCCCCTGACGAGGAAGGCGCCTCCGAGGATGAGCAGCGTCGCAAGGGCCGCCTCGAACGTCTTTCCCGCAAGCACCAGGAGCCCCGCGAGGACGAATATCAGGCCGGGGACGCCGAGGGCGTACCTCGAGTAGTGCGAGTCGAATACAAGCATCCTGAGGTACCTCCCGAGGACCTCATAGGTCTCCTCCACCGTCTGGCTGTGTTTCACCGCGATCCTCTCGACGGACACTATCGGTCTGAGGCTCTGTATGATCGGGATGACCTGCTCGTCGTCCCCCCCGTCCGAGACGAGGACGACCCCGGTGAACGTCCCAGACTGAAGCACGTTCGCTACCTGCCTTCCGACCCGCTTGTCGGCCTCGAACCCTCTGTTGATGTCTCCGCAGACGATGGCCACTTCGCAGGGGTTGTGCGTCCTGGTGAGCTCGTCGAACTTCCTCACCGCGGCGAATATCGCATTGGCGTCGGCCTCCTCCGGGTCGGCGAGGGCCAGCTTCGTCGCGGCAGCCATGACTGCGTCCCTGCCGACGACAGGCGAAGAGACCTTCGCCTTCTCTCCCAGGTCGTCGTCCCTGTCCACGCAAAGGACGAGGTACTTCTCCGTGGCCTGGGGCATAACGCCGGGATTCTAGACCCTGTCCGTTTATACTTACGCCCGGAGCGCCGAACGTCCAGCTATGAGGGGATAGGCTTAAGCCGTGCGCGCTGCGAAAAGGTGCGCTTGCAGGAGCTCGCTGGGCGTCCCTGGATGAAGGCAGACGTCGGGGGGAGGTACCAGCTGCCGAGGCCGGAGCCGAAGCCGCTGTACTCGTTGCTGACCGAATCGGCGAAGGCTCACCCGCAGAACAGGTGCATCCATTATCAGGGCAGGGACTTCTCGTACGCGCAGGTCGACGAGATCTCGTCGAGGTTCGCCGCGGCGCTCGCGTCCCTCGGGCTGAAGAAGGGAGACAGGGTCGCGATATTCCTCCCCAACGTCCCTCAGCTCGTCTTCGCTTACTTCGGGATCCTGAAGGCGGGGGGCGTCGTCGTCATGTGTAACCCCATCTACAAGGAAAGGGAGCTCGAATTCCAGCTGAAAGACTCAGGGGCGGAGATCGTCATCGCGAGCAGGACCGTGGCCAAAGGGATGGACCTGTACAAGAGCCTGGAGGGGTGTCGCAACAGGCTCCTCCTGAAACACGTCATCTCTACCCACCTGGGCGACTACCTTCCCCCGGTGAAGAGGCGGCTCGCAGTGCTGGCTGGAATAAAGGACGTGCCCAGGGAAAACACCCTGGACTTCGTGAAGCTTGTCGACTCGAACGCACCCTCGACCGACTACGCGCGGACCGACCCGGTCAACGACGTGGCCGTCCTCCAGTACACCGGGGGGACGACGGGCGTCTCGAAAGGGGCGATGCTTACCCACTACAACCTGGTCTCCAACGCCGTCTACGCGAGCGCTCTGTTCCCGGTGACGGAGCGGGACATCTCGCTCTGCGTCCTCCCCCTCTTCCACATCTACGGGCTCACCGTCACCATGAACTCGACGCTGTCAGCCGGAGCCGCTATGGTCCTCCTTCCCAGCTTCCACGTAGACGAGGTGATGAAGACGATACAGGGCCAGAAGGTCACCATCTTCTCTGGGGCTCCCGCCATGTACATCGCCATCAACAGCAGGCCGGACGCCAAGAAGTTCAACCTGCACTCCGTCAGGGCGTGCCTGTCAGGCGGGTCTGCCCTCCCCCCTGCGGTCAGGCGGAAGTTCATCGAGCTGACAGGAGGGAACCTCGTCGAAGGTTACGGGCTTTCGGAGACCAGCCCGATCACCCACTGCAATCCCGTGAGCGAGGGCGTCGTGAAAGACGGCTCCATCGGGCCTCCTTTCACCGAGACCGACGCCAAGATAGTCGACGTGGCGAACAGGGACAAGGTGCTAGGGCCGGGGGAGGTCGGAGAGCTCGCGGTCAAGGGACCACAGGTGATGAAGGGATACTGGAACCAGAAGTCGGAGACGGACTCGGTCCTGAAGGACGGGTGGTTCCTGACGGGCGACATCGCGAAGATGGACCAGGACGGCTACTTCTACATCGTCGACAGGAAGAAGGACATGATCAACGTAGGAGGACTCAAGGTGTATCCGAGGGAGGTGGAGGACGTCCTGTTCGAAAACCCTGACGTAAAGGAGGCCGGGGTCATAGGGGTGCCTGACAGTTTCAGCGGGGAGGTGGTCAAGGCCTTCGTCGTCCTGAAGGATCCTGCGAAGAAGGTCTCAGAGAAGGACGTCATCAGCTACTGCGAGACCAAGCTGGCGAAGTACAAGGTCCCCAAGACCGTGGAGTTCGTGCAGGAGCTGCCAAAGACGTTAATCGGCAAGGTGCTGCGCAGGAAACTGCGTGAGCTCAAACCTGGACAATCATAGAGACCGCGTTCCCTCCGCCCAGGCAGAGGGTGGCCAGCCCCGTCTTCTTCCCTGTCCTCTTCAGTCCGTATATCAGCGTCGTGAGCACCCTGGCCCCGCTGCAGCCTATGGGGTGCCCAAGGGCCACGGCCCCGCCCCACGGATTGAACTTCTCTTCATCCACTTCCAGTGCCCTGCGGACGGCGATCGAAGCGGTCGAATAAGCTTCGTTGTGCTCGAAGATGTCGATGTCATCGACGCTCATCTTCATCTTCTTCAGCAGGGCCTTCGTGGTCGGGATGGGCGCCTCCATGACCCTCGCAGGCTCGAGCCCGCCCGTAGCGTACCCTCTTATCCTCGCGAGGGGCTTCATCCCTAGCCTGTCGGCGGCCTCCTGAGAGCAGACCACGACGGCCGACGCGCCGTCGCTGAGCTGGGACGAATTGCCTGCGGTGAGCACTCCGTCGGGCTTGAAGACGGGCTTCAGCTTGCCGAGCTTCTCGACCGTGGTGTCCGTGTGTATGCACTCGTCCTTGGAGAAATTCACGACCCCTTCTTCCTTCCCGATCTTGACGTCGACTATCTCCTCGTCGAAGGCTCCGCTTCCCGACGCCTTCGCCGCTTTCATATGGCTCTCATAGGCGAACTCGTCTGCTTCCTTCCTGGTGATGTGGAACCTCTTCGCGACGTGTTCCCCGGTCACCCCCATGTGGTAGTCATGGTACGCATCCCAGAGGCCGTCGGCTATCATCCCGTCGAGAAGCCTGGCGTCCCCGAACTTCGTCCCCCACCTGACCCCCTTCGCCAGATACGGGACGTTGCTCATGCTCTCCATCCCGCCCGCAACGACGACTTCGTTGTCGCCGGCCTTTATCGACTGGGCTGCGAGCATCACCGCCTTGAGCCCCGACCCACAGACCTTGTTCACGGTGAAAGAGCCCACTCCGAACGGCACCCCGGCATGCACCGCCGACTGCCTTGCCGGATTCTGGCCCAGGCCTGCTGACACCACGTTCCCCATTATCACTTCGTCGACTCCCCCTGGTTTGAGCTTCGCCCTCTTCATCGCCTCCTCTATCACGAGGGCGCCCAGCTCTGTCGCTGGCACGCCGACGAGCGATTTGCCGAACTTGCCTATCGGGGTCCTGCACGCAGACACGATGACGGGGTCACGCATTGGGGCTGACTTGCACATCATGCGATAATAAATCGCTCTGTGCTGTTAGGCGCTGTCCCTAAATACCGTGTTCCGGCGCCGTGAATCGAGATGAAGGCGCAGAAGAAGATCTGGATGGACGGGAAGCTCGTCCCATGGGACGACGCCAAGGTACACGTGCTGACCCACGGCCTCCACTACGGGATGGCTGTCTTCGAAGGAATCAGGGCGTTTTCCACAGCGAAGGGGACGGCAATCTTCAGGCTCGACGCCCACCTCGAGCGCTTCTTGAACAGCGCCAAGATCTACCGCATGGACTTGGGGTACTCTCTGAAAGAGATCGCGGAGGCGTGTGCGGAGCTCGTCAGGAGCAACCCTGCGAAGGAGTGCTACATCCGTCCCATCGCGTTCACAGGCTACGGCGAGATGGGGTTGAACCCACTCACGAGCAAGGTCTCGGTGGCCATCGCCTCATGGGAATGGGGGTCGTATCTGGGGGACGCCGAGAAGGGGGTCAGGGCCACGATATCCAGCTGGGCGAGGATAGACTCCCGCGCGATGCCGGTGCAGGCCAAGAGCGCCGCGAACTACGCCAACTCGGGGCTCGCCAAGATGCAGGCTCTGACGTCTGGTTTCGACGAGGCGATACTGCTCAACTCCGAAGGGAAGGTGACGGAAGGGTCAGGGGAGAACATTTTCAGGGTGAAGGACGGCGTCCTCAGCACCCCGCCTGCCACCTCCGGGATCCTTAGGGGGATAACCCGAGACACGGTGATACAGTTCGCAAAGGACGAGGACATCACCTTCTACCGCAACGACGCCACCAGAGAGGAGCTCTACACGTCGGACGAGGTCTTCTTCACCGGCACAGCGGCGGGGATCGCGAAGGTCCGCGAGATAGACGGCAGGAGGATCGGGTACGACGGCACGCCCGTCACCAACCTCATGGCGAAGCTGTACGACCAGGCGACTCACGGGAAGATAAAGAAGTACGAGAAGTGGCTTACGACCGTCTCCGCTTAGGGCAAGCTGCGCCCGGTTACCGGTCGACCACGCTCAGAATCGTCGGGATGAACTTCGCACCCCGAGCACGACGTCCCCGCGCCTCTTCGTAGGTAAAGAGAAAGGCGTCCTTGCGGGTCTGCTCACATGGTGTACCTGGCGTGGAAA
Organism: archaeon; assembly: GCA_021823325.1. Taxonomy (GTDB): domain Archaea; phylum Thermoproteota; class Nitrososphaeria; order Nitrososphaerales; family Gagatemarchaeaceae; genus UBA183. The sequence continues at coordinate 40,913 of JAKAOG010000005.1, read as the reverse complement.
GAGGGCGAAGCTCCAGCCGGAGGCGCAAAGGACAGAATAGGCCCGCGAGCTTAGCTGAGGGGAGGCTCATGCCTTACCTGCTATGGAATCAAGGTTGTGCTTGAAGAAGACGAGACTCACTGCAGAGGGTGCGGGCGGGAACGACCACCTCCGCCATGCCTCGGTATGGCGTGAGTCCTCTCTGAAGTCTTATCAATCAACACGCCGTTCACGCGGACGTTGGATAGGAGGGCAGTGCTGGCATCGGTCATCGTCATACTGATTCTGGTGGCAAGCGGGCTGGTGGCCTTCATCGTCCTCGGCGTGCCAAAGTCCGCTTCAACGTCGAGCGCGCCGCCTTCCTCTCCAGGCCATACCGTCAAGGCTCCCCTGGTTCTTTTAGGCCCGATCTCCCTACCGGGGTCCGTCCCCACCTTCTTCGCCCAGGCCAGGGCGAAGTACAACTTCACCTTCGCGACCCCCTTGAACTTCACGTCAGTAGAGTCGGAGCCTTTCGTGGTCGCTGTCGCGTCTAACGCCACAGGCGACCCAGTCCTCGCGCTTGCCGCCTCTGTCCTCTCCTCCAACGGCATCACGCCCAGGGCCAACGAGACCACCACCTTCCACGTTACGGGCGGCTGGGCTAGGGGTCAGAGCGACTTCGTTCTTTACAACTACGACCCGCAGAGCCTCGTCCTTGCCCTTTCTGCGTTCATCCAGAACCCAGGGACCCCAGACCCATCGGTGGTCTCACGGACGGGCAACGCCGCCGACCCTCTCCTGGACGCCACATACCAGTTCTTTTATGCCCTCGATCAGTACACGAACCTTCCCGCTCCTTACGATTACTACAACCACTACAGCTACGCCGTCTATGCCTCCAACGACGGCTTCTGGTCGGGGCCTGGGACCGAGATGCCGAAGGATGTGGGGGTCTGCTCGCCTCCGGAGCCTGGGGACTGTGTCGCCCTCTACATCGGGGTCCCCGTCTTCGGGACCCCCGCGGGCATCGTCGAGCCCACGGTCGAGCTGAGCAGCGAGGGGTTCTCCTTTGGCCAGGGGGAGACCTCGGTGGGGGTGCAGGGGTCTGTCGAAGACGGCTCCTATGCGACGTCCTCGGTGACCTTCAACCCGGGCCCCAACGCCACGGAGACGGTGACCTCTACCATCGACTCGCTACAGGAGCTGATGGCGGGGAACGTCACGATGTACTCCACTCCCATCCTCGGGGAGGTGTTCGGCTCCTTCACCTGGAACTACGGGCTCTACCCCCTGGCCCAGGTGACGGCGAGCATCGGTAACGTCCCCGGCCTGACCCCTTCGGCGTTCACCGCCCTTTTCGAGCCCCTGGCCTTGACCGCTCCCGCCACCTTCACCAATTCGTCGGGGTCTTGGACGTTCTCCTACTGGAGCATCCAGCAGGAGGTTGGCTCAAACGTCTATTACCAGACCTGCCAGTTCTCCACCTGTCCCATAGAGGCCATAGGGCCCACCCAGGGGAGGGCGGTCTATTGGCAGTCGTCCCTCCCCGGGACAGTAGGAGGCCTGGTCGCATATTGGCCGGGGTCCTTCCCGATACCGGGGGTCACGGTCACCTTCACGAACGCCCAGACCGGGGCGGTCGCGGCAACCGCCGTCAGCGACGTCAGCGGCCACTACACCACCCAGTCCCTCCCCACCGGGACATACAACATCACAGCTACGAAGGCTGGGTATGGCTTCATCCCCCAGGAGTCCCCGGTTTCCGTATGGGGAAACGCCGAGGTGAACATCTATGACTACGCCTTCCCGGACCTCTACCAGCCGTCGACCACCCCTGAACCGATACTCCCGGCGGGCCAGTGCGGCCCCATGAACATGGACCTCGCCTACCCCAGCTCGGCGCCCGTGCCCGGGAACACAATCACCGGGTCGCTGCTGGGAGGGACGGTGACCTCTCAGGGTCCGACGAACTCCAACGGGACCGAAGCGTTCACCTGGTGCGCGGGGAGCATCGTCGGTTCGCTCCCGCCTGGATGGTACAACATCCGATTCTCGACCACCCTCGACAGGTTTCCCCTCGTGAGGAACGTGGTGGCGAGCGTGGTCAACCTCTCCCTGGCGGCTGCTGACCCCACCCTACTAGTGGCGCCTGGGAGCAACGGAACCGAGACGATATCCTCCCAGTTCCTCGGCCAGTGGCTCGACCCATACTTCGTGACCTCCCCCGCGTACCTTTCCATCGCATCGGCGCTCCCGGCTGGGACAACGGCTTCCTTCAGCCCTGCAAGCGTGTCCCCCATATCGACGGGCTCGAACCTCGAGCTGAGCGTGGGCGGGGCGACCCCGTTAGGGACCTACCCGGTCACTGTGACTGCCACGGACGGCGGTCCAGGTTGGTGGGGGAGCCCGCTCACCGCCAACGCCACCTTCAACCTCGAGGTCGCATCGTGCAGCTCCGGCATGGGGGGAATCAGTGGGGCCATCCTCAACCCTGACGGGAACGCTGTGGCCGGAAACATCACGATAACCAAGTCGTCGGGGGTGTTTGTGGAGAACCTGACCACGACGTCAGGGTCGTTCAGCTCGGGGCTGACCCTCGCGCCGGGGACCTACCTTGTGACCGCCTACACGCTCTTCGCGAACCCCTACGCGACCCAGAGCGTGACAGTTACTGCTTGCAACACGTCCACGATCACCCTGACCAGCAGGGCGGACCTTTCGGTCACGGTGACCAGCGCGGGCTACCCCGTGGCGGGGCTAAACGTGAGCATACTCTATCAGGGGTTCGTGGTCGATGCGGGGACGACCGATTCGGCAGGGGTCTACAACACCGGTTTCACCCTCAACCCAACGTCGCTGATAGTGGAGATCACCTACAACGGGCAGACGAAGTCGATGACGGTCAGTCCCCAGGCGGGAGTCGTCACCCAGGTCACGATTGCGTTCTGAAATTGGGACGGGATTACCTCCGGAAGACGGAATCCCGGTAGGCTGCACGATTTTCGAGGATGTCCGGTAACCACGCCAGCTCGACCAGCCCAGGTGGTGTCGGCTCGCACGGCTCCTTTTCAAGCGCGTCTTCGAGAGGCGTGATGCAAAAATCCCGTGGATGTCAGCTTTAGGAACGTGGAACACTGGTCAGCCTTTCCTTTGCCGCGAAAGCTTGGCTTCAGAACCTGACGCCTGACAACAAGGTGAGAGCCGCTGAGGCGCGAGCCTATCGTAGATGGTCAACGTCCCGCCCAGCGCTGCTGCGGCCTTACACGGTGATTGGGGTCTTCAAAGCACACCTCGTCAGGAAGGCAGTCATCTGCCTACTTGGCCGGGACGAAGTGGACGTCTGAAATCAGATACCGGGGGGATTTCCTGAATACAGCCTTTGCTTTCATCCCGATGTAGACATCTTTCTCTGCCGCCCCTTTCAGCCTGGTCAGCAGTAGGGTGTCCACCCCCTCGAACTCGATCAGCGCGAGGTTGAACGGCGTCTCCTTCAGGAACTCCTCGCCCCCGAAGTAGCACGTGGTCCACGAGTGTACCTTGCCCTCCTTCGGAAGCGTGAACCACTTCGTCTCGTGGCCGCACTCCATGCAGTGGCTACGAGGGGTGGCGTATCGATAATGGCAGCTCGTGCACTCGCTCCCAAGCAGCTTCCCCTGAGCGAGTCCCAGGAAGAACGGAGAGTCCTCCGCGTAGCTGTGGATGTAGTTTATCTTATAGGGAGAAAGTATGACGAGGTCTTCCGTCCCGACCGGGTTCTTGTAAAGAGCGGCTCCCTTGTTGTTGACCTCCTTCATCACGTCTCTGAACTTCGAGAACTTTCGCGGCGCCGCCATCCTATGCCCTCTCCATTATCGTCACGGTCACTGAGCTCCCCGTACCGGCGTGCGAATGGATGAGTCCGCGGTTGGCGTCTTTGATCTGGAGCTTGTCGTTCCCGAAGTGCTTGCCGATGGTGCTCTGAAGCTGCCAGAAGGCGAACACCCCTTGCATTATCCCAGTCGCCCCCACCGGGTGGCCGCAAGCGATTAGCCCTCCGGACGGGTTCACCGGTAGGGTCCCTCTGTGGGCGAGGTTCAGGCCGTAGTCCACTCCTTCGAGGAACGGATGCCCCTGGTCGACGAAGTCGTACCCTTCCCCATATCTGCACAGACCGATGTCCTCGTACGTCTGGATCTCTGAGCTGGCGTACGCGTCATGGAGCTCCACGAAGTCGAGCTCTTCCTTCGGGTCCCTGATCCCCGCGTTCTTGTAGGCCTCGAGGGCGGCCGTCCTGCCTGCCCTGAAGGAGTGCACCCCGGGATACTTCAGCTTGGAATAGTACTGGGCGGTCTCCCATTCGAAAAGCGGCACGTTCGCGTGGGGCCTGTCTGCGAGCCTCATCGTGTCTGTCCCGCACCCGACCCCTTTGATCAGGACAGGGTGGTCGGTGTACTTGTAGGCGACCTCTTCTGAAGCAAGGATGGCGACCGCCGCGCCGTCGCTCATCGTGCATATCATCGGCCTGTTGAGCGGGTACGCCACCATCTCTCCCCCGAGCGCCCCCTTCATCGTGAGGCTCTCTGGATACTGAGAGTAGGGGTTGTTCAGCGCGTTGACGTGGTTCTTTACCGAGACCATCGCCATGATTCTCTTGGCCTCCTCGGTCGCCGCCCGCTGTGCCCTCCTCTCGTCCTTGATGTCCGCGAACTTCGTCTTCCTCAGGTACTCGTAGATGTGGCGCTGTACCATGAGTGCGTAGTACCCCGTGTAGAAGCCGCCGACCGGGTAGTCGAAGTTGGTGTCTGATGCCAGCGCTATGAACTCGTTCCCCTTCCACGTCTCCACATGCGACATGGTCTCGAACCCTGCCACGAGGCATACCTCGTTCCTCCCGCTCGCCACTGTCTCCCAGCCAGCCTGGACGGCCTGACCCCCTGTGGCACCTCCCCATTCTATCCTCCTCGAGTCCTTGGGGTTCATCCCCAGGTAGTCCTGGACCATGGAGGCAGCCTTCAGCTGCCTGGTGAAGTGGTCGGAGAAGTATGAAATGCGGGTGCTCTCGATGTCTGAAGCCTTCAGCTTCGGCACGTCCTTCATCGCGTAGTCGAAGGCGCGCTTCACCATGAGGCGGAAGTCCATGTCGGGGTGGGCTTTCGCGAACTTCGTGACAGCGCCGGATATCATGTATACCTTGCGCGAGGCAGGCACGGAATCCTGCTCCGATCTGGAGGGTATTAATCTCCCCCTGATTTACGGCTCAAAACACCCTAAAACCCACAGTCAGCTCGCAGGAAGGCTTTGGGCGGGCGTGTTAACTCGTAGGAGGTGGTCGCTAGCTTCGGGCTTGGATTCGTAGGACTGGGAGCTTGGCTCTTCTATGAACGAAAGTACTCCCGTCTGAAGAAGAAGTACCAATCGTTATTTGAAGCGGCCAAGAAGCTGTGATTCTTGCCCTCGGATCGTGACAGCGCGTTGCGGGCACTCGACTATCTGAACGAGGTCGACAAGCAGGGTGGCTGCGCGCTGAAGTGGCATCTGGAGCGGATAGCTGGCAATTCGGACAACTTCAGGAGATGGGAAGCACGCCTAGTTACCGATTGGAAACTCTTGGAGAAGGTGAAACAAGGCGACAAGGAGTGCTACAGTAAGACTAGGCGAGGAGAGAAGATTCACGCATCATTGAAGGACTGGGGTGACCTGGGACCGATATACCAGGAACTGGTGCGGCCTCGGCTCAGGCCTTCCTCTTGGTATCCTCCGCAGGGTGCCTGACTTCCTCAGTGAACCGAATCTTGGCTCGCTTCTGCCAGGCAGTCTACCGCCTGGGAACCTCCGTGCGAGAGGCATCACTTCTATATTGGGACATCTCGGATGACCTCACGTGGACCCAGAAGGAGTGAGAAGGCTCGTCGACAAGGGAGAGGGAACCACTCTCGATTTCAAACTCGACCTGCGGGAAGATTCTTTCCGAGAGTTCTCGAAGGACTTGGCTGCGTTTTCCAACGCTGAAGGCGGCCAAATTCTGGTAGGCGTAACCAACAGCAAAGAGATTGTAGGCGTTGAGTGGAACTCCGACAAATCTGCCCGAGTCAATCTGGAGGGCTCCAGGTGCAACCCGAAGATACAGCCATCGATTGCGACAGTAGACGTGCCGAAGATAGGCGCCGTCGTCGTGATAACCATCCCGAAGAGCGGCAATGTCCACCAAGACGTGAACGGGAGATACCCTCTAAGAGTAGGCGACACCACTGTAAACATGGATTTCGCTCTATTGCAAGCAGTGGCCAAGGGAAAGGGACTTCTTCCGAGCGAGGAAATAGGTCCGTTACAGCTACCCTCGGCTTCCATTCCGAGCTCTCCAAAGCGGAGGAATCCTGACAAACTGCGCTTCCTGTTGGACTATATGGGAAGCCAAAGTCCCGTAGTCAGAGAAGAGGCGCTCAAGGAGCTAAGCAGGTATACGTACAGGTACAAGACAGAGTTGCTCCCAGGATTTGAAGATAAGATATTCGGGATGTTAGATGACCCCAAGGCGACAGTAAGGATCCAAGTGCTCCACCAGGCCGCGACGACATGGTCGACGCTGGGTGCAAGAAGGAAGAAGCGCTTTGGCGATAAGCTCGTGCCGAAGCTCATAAGCATGGTCAAGACTGATTCGGATTTCTCTGTCCGCGGCAGAGCGATCTACCTGCTATGCGAAATGGGATCTGAACAAGCCATGGGAGTGATTATTGACCTTCTCTGCAATGAACCAGGAACGACCTTCCCACAACTCGGAGTCACCAACGGCTTCCGAGAGCTAGTAAAGAAGCAATCAAGCTCAGTCCTGGAAAGAAGGCTCTTTGAAGAAATGAGCAAGCAGAACTCCCCAGAGATTCAGGCGAGATTTCAAAAAGCAGTCGACGACTTCAGAAACACGACTTGGAACGATTGATTCTCGCCGTACTGCTTCGCAAAAGCCAGACGGACCGCACCGTGAGAGTTAGCACGCAGGGTCGGCCTGAACATTGTTTTTTAAACACAGAATCTGACTGTAGTAAGACTCGCGAAAGGCTTTACAAAATCGCTCAGAGAAGCACCCCGCGATGAATCTCAGTAGGAAGTTCGCTCTTTATGCTATTCCCCCTGTAATCTTGTCAGCGGGCGGTCTCCTCATAGTACCTTTCCAGCTCTCGACCGAGGTTATTTTCGTAGCCATTGGTTTCAACATATCTTTGTCACTTGACCTGGTCAACGAGCAGATTCTAAAGAGGAGGTCTGAAATTCAGTTCATTGACAACGAGAGGGAACTGGTCAAACGGTATGAAGAATTCAAAGAAGATTCAGTAAACGAATGTATGCTTACTTGGACTACAAAGTACAAGATTACGGACATTGATGACTATTTCAGGAAAGAAAGGGAGTCTCTGAGCAAAAAGGACCACTATCGGCTTCTTAGAATGGTGGAGACTTCACAAAGCAATTGGAACAGAGCAGACCTAATGAAGCATTTGGAGCAGACCACTGACCTGAGGAACTCAGGGAAATATGACTGCAGAGAAACCACTATGCAGGGATTGGAGATAGCATACTCCGACTATAAATCAGGAGGCGACATTTATCATCGGGCATTGCTGGTTATGAACAGTAGGGAGAGAAAGATAGGTCTATTATTCGACGAGCGTCTAAACACTGAAGATGCGTTGATGGTCTTTGCTTTGAAGTCGCTATTTGAAAGCGAATGGAGGGTCGCAAAGACAGCTCCACCACATGAATAGCTCGGGGATATGGGACCGGGCCGCCGGTTCTTACCTAGTGGAGGTCGAAAATACTGCATATCTCCCGTTAAGAGACTTTATGGCGAACGAGATGTCCGCCCTCGAAAGGCTTCTCGCCAAGGTTGCCAATGGGAAAGAGGGGATCTCGATTGTGGAGATTGGTTGCGGCACCGGCCGTGTACTTTCCAATATCTCGCCGAACCCCGAGTTGTTAAACAGGTTGGTCTGTGCAATTGGTGTAGACAAGTCTTGGCCGATGATTGAAGTCGCACGGAAGAATCTTCAGAAAACCAATTCTCGTTTCTTGGCCGAAAAAACCTCTTTCCTGCTTATGGACGCGACTGATTTGCGAAGATTCTTTCCGGACGGAGATGTTCGCTCGAGAGTGATTGGAAGCTTACCAATGAACAATGACGTGCTCCACATTGTCAGGACGAAGTACAAGAGTTCACGAAAGATTGTCTGTTGTCTGCTCAACACCATTGGGATTGTATCGGCCAATGCCCGAGCTACTCTCATCGACAACATGGTAGCTTGCGCAGGATCGAAGGGAATATTGGTCGTCTCTGTGTTCAGCCACAGAGCGTTCAAAAAACACGCTCCCCTGCTATATGGGTCCATGCCTGGAGTGATTGGAGAGAGAGGATTAAGGCGCGAATACTTCAATTTCAAGAGCGCGACCTTTAGCGCAAAGAGCTACTACAGTCATTGGTTCAAGAATGAAGAGATAACGAATCTGCTCACAGAGCATGGCTGCAAACTAGTCCGACATGTCGAACTAGCAAACATGGGCGCCCTTTTCACAGCAAGGGTTGACCATCGGAGCTGATCGTGAAAGGATTCAAAGTAATGGCTGTTGCTAACTACGCTGTCCTGCATCTCGAATGAATCGCCGGTCCAAGGGTACGAGTTAACACCGCCCCACTAAATTTTCATGCGAGATTGCTACGAGTTTTAGGGTGTTTTGAGCCGTAAATCAGGGGGGTATTAATCTGCTTCCAAATCGCGCCCGGGCTACTTCTTGGCGAGCTTTCCCGCGAGGGCGACGTAGAAGTCTACAGCGGCCGGGTCGGCGATGGAGTCCCTGTTGATCACCTTCGACGGGTCCGCCCCCGTCAGCACTCTCTTGACGGGGACCTCGAGCTTCTTGCCGTTCAGGGTCTTCGGGACCGAAGGCGCCTCCAGCACTTCGTCGGGGACGTATCTGGGCGAAAGGTCTGACTTCACCTTCGCCTTTATCCGCGCGACCATCTCTTGGTCCAGTTTCTTCCCCTTGGCGAGCACCACGAACAGGATGAGCTTCCCGTTCTCGCCCTCGCCAGGGAGGTCGACCGCCATCGAGTCCGCGACCTCCGGAAGCGACTCCACTGCACGGTATATCTCGCTCGTCCCTATCCTCACCCCGAGCCTCTTGATCGTGGCGTCTGACCTGCCGTAGATGACGCACGTGCCTCGCTTCGTGATCTCGATCCAGTCCCCGTGCCTCCAGACCCCGGGGTACATGCTGAAGTAGCTCTCTGCGTACCTGCTCCCGTCGTCATCCCCCCAGAGATAGAGGGGCATGCTCGGCATCGGCTCGGTCACCACGAGCTCCCCCACCTGTCCCACCACCGGGGCGCCGTTCTCATCAAAAGCCTCGACCTTCGCCCCGAGGCATCTGCATTGTATCTCCCCAGAGTGGACAGGGAGGGTCGGGGAACCGCCTACAAAACCGGTGCAGACGTCGGTCCCGCCGCTCATCGACGCAAGCCAGACGTCGTCCTTTACCCCGGAATAGACCCATTCGAAAGACTCCGGGGAAAGAGGAGACCCCGTTGACCCGATCCCCCTGAGCTTCTTGAAGGCGTGGGTCGACCGGGGCTGAAGTCCCGCCTTGGCGCAGGACGAGAAGTATGCGGCGCTCCCCCCCATGAAAGACGTCTCGGTCCTGTCAACGAGGTCCCAGAGGGCGTCGAGGCCGGGGTATGTCGGGCTCCCGTTGTAAAGGACGACCGAGGCGCCATGCAGAAGCCCGCCTACGAGGTAGTTCCACATCATCCATCCTGTAGTCGTGAACCAGAAGAAACGGTCTCCTTCTCTGACGTCGGTGTGCAGCGAGACGGCCTTCATGAGCTCGACCAGGATTCCACCGTGCCCGTGGACTATGGGCTTGGGGAGCCCTGTGGTCCCCGACGAGTACAGTATCCAGAGTGGGTGGTCGAAAGGGAGTATCTCGAATTCCGTCCTGGTGGTACCGGAGACAGCGTCGTCCCATGGCGTCGACCCATGCAGGGGTACGCTCGTAGACCTCGCCTCTACCCCGACGAGCTTCTTCACTGAAGGGAGGGAGGAGGCGATCGCCGCGACCTCGGAGGTCCTGTCGAACCACTTCCCGCCATAGCTGTATCCATCGGTCGCGACGAGGACCTTCGGCTGTATCTGGCTGAATCTGTCGACGACCGCCGGGGCTCCAAAGTCAGGAGAGCAGCACGACCAGACGGCGCCGATGCTCGCGCAACCCAGGAACGCCACCACCGCTTCCGGCGAGTTGGGCAGATAGGCGGCGACCCTGTCCCCTGCCCCCACGCCCATTTCGCGCAGAGTCGACGCGAAAGCCCCTGTCTTCTTCTCCAGCTCCTGCCAGCTGAGCGACCTGTCAGCCTTCTTCTCTCCCTTTGAAATGATCGCCGTCCCTTCCCTCTGCTTCCTGAACACCCGCTCTGCGAAGTTGGTCTCCGACCCGTCGAACCATCTTGCTCCGGGCATCTTCCTTTCGGGGAGGACCGGGTAGTCGGCTTCCGCCACTTCGAAGTACTTCCAGATCGATCCCCAGAATCCTTCGAGGTCCTCGACGCTCCACTTCCAGAGGTCGTCGTAGCTTTCGAAGGGCTGCCCCTTGCTGTCGAGCCACTTCATGTATTCGTGCATCTTCGTCTTGCGTATGCGGCTCGCATCCGGCTGCCAGAGCAACTCTCCCCGGGGCATGTCGGCGCTGCCGGATGGATTCCGGTTATAAGAGAAATCCTCGAAGAGGCGGCTACATCACTGGCCTGATGATGAATATCGCGACGTCCCATAGGAAGTGGCTGGCGAAGCTCGACTGGGAGCCCCTGCCGTAGTGGTAGGTTATCCCCCAGACCAGGTCGGTGACGAACGTGGCTCCCACCCAGACCGGGTTGAGCGTCGCGACGTGCAGCCCTGCGTCGAATAGCGCAACTACTGGGGCTGCTCCCAGTCCGAGCTTCGGTGCCAGCCTCTTCTGAAGGACCCCGCGGAAGAAGGACTCGTATCCCGCCGAGTCGAAGAGGAGCACCCCGACCTGGAGCTGGATCGGGTTGGAGGGGGATGAGATGAGCGAATAGATGGGGGACTCAGATGCGGCCGTTATCCCGAGTGGGTGGAACGAGTCGATAGCGGACGCCCCTGCGTAGAAGATGAGGTAGAGGGCAACAGCGCTGACTATCCCCACGGCGACCGTCTTCGTCCCTGGCCTCCTGGCGGGACGGAACGCGCCGAGGGCGTACGCCACGACCATCATCACGGTGGTCGAGCCAAAGGTCGCCGCTACGAAGTACTCGGACGGGACGGTGAATAGGACGAGCATGGAAGCGACGACAGCGACCGTGCCGAAGGCTAAGCGGGGGACGGGCTTCAACCCCTTGCCGTCCGGATGAGACGACGGATAAAGTCGCGCGCCCGTTTACGCGTCATGAAAGGGCACTGCCAAGCCAGCCTACTTACTGGATGGATTGAATCCTGTCCGTTGCCGCAGTCGGGATGGCCTTCAAGCTCATCATATCGGACCGGTACCAAAAGGAGAATCCGACACGGCTCTCGAGCGACTGGTCGAAAATCTACAGGCTCCCTTTGCAAAGCGTTACGCTCGTCTGAGGAAAAGCAGTTAAGCACCGACCAGTTTTATTCGGAGTCGGTGAGTAAGACATCACCAGGATAGCGACCGAGCGGCTGATAATCAGGGAATTCAAGCCCGCGGACTGGCACGCTGTACACGCTTACTCATCCGATGATGAGACGGTCAGATACATGCCTTGGGGCCCTAACACCAAGTCGGACACCAAGAAATTCGTAGGGCGAGCCATCAAGTTCCAGTCCTCAAAGCCCAGAACAAGGTTTGAACTTGCTATCACCCTCAGACAGACCGGCGAACTCATAGGCGGCTGCGGCATCGAAAGACGGATCCGGCAACCTAAGTTAGGCACGATCGGGTATTGCCTCAACAGAGCCTATTGGAACAAAGGCTACGGCACGGAATCAGCCAAGGCCTTGATTGAATTCGGGTTCACGCGGCTGAAACTGCACAAGATCTCCGCGCTTTGCGACCCGGAGAACATCGGTTCGAACCGGGTCTTGAAAAAGTCGGGAATGAAGCTCGAAGGCCGCCTGAAAGAGAACTTAGCCGTGCGAGGACGATGGGTAGACGATATGCTCTATGGCATCTTGGAACGAGAATGGAATCCCCGGCTGCGGGCGCATCCAGACTGACTCGCAGTCGCGACCATCTGCGGCAGGACGACTGCCATCGTTATTACCGGGCCCGCCGGCGCCTAGCGTGACTTGGACGCCAGGACCGCCTTCATCTCGACGAGGCCGTGGTCTTTCACGATGACCTTTTCCTCGGTGACCATGGGGACGCTGATGGCGGCGATAGCCGGCAGGTTCGACCCCCTGATCTACCTCCTTACCTTGTCTGGAATGATCGCCTTCCATGCCGCGACAAACGTCCTCAACGACTTCTTCGACGTCCGCCATGGCGTGGACAGGGAGGGCGCCCCCACCACGAAGTACCGCCTCCATCCTGCGGCTTTCGGCGAGACCAGGCTGTCGACCGTGCTTGCGATAAGCCTCGTCCTCTACGCGCTGACCCTTGCCGCTGGGTTCTACCTGGCGTCGATAAGCGGCGTCGCGATCATCCTCGTGATCGGGGCAGGCATCCTCGGGAGCGTCCTCTACACCGCCGACCCGGTGGTGCTGAAGGCCCACGCGCTCGGAGAGGCGACCGTCTTCGTGATGTGGGGGCTTCTGATCCCTGTCGGCGCGTTCATGGTGCAGACCGGTTACTTCTCCTGGTCTCCGCTGGTGGCGGCCGTCCCCATCGGGCTCTTCGTCGCGCTGGTCCTCCTCGCGAACAACATCAGGGACATAGGTTACGACGGTTCGGTGCGCACCAGGACCCTCGCCGTGGTACTCGGAGCAGCGAGGTCGGAGAGACTCTACTCTGTCCTCCTCGGTCTCGCCTACGCCTTGGTCTTGGGAGGGATAGTGGGGAGGGTGCTCCCTGTCTGGTCGGCCGCCGTCCTGCTGACGCTCCCTGTCGCGAGAAGGCTCGCCGGGATGTTCAAGGGCCAGATCCCTGACAACGCAGACCCGAGGACGGCGGCTTTGGCGCTGCAGTTCTCACTGCTCTACATGGCGTCTCTGCTCTTGGCGCTCTTCGTCCCTCTCTCCCTGCCGACCTGAGAGCCTAGGTCAGCCGAGAAAGAGCGTCTATCGCGTAGTCGATGTTGCCTATGGGCATCGATATCGGGAGGGTCACCCCTGCCTTCGCATACTCCTGGAGCCTGCTTTCGGCGTGGCCGCCGTCCCCCGTGATCGTCAGCGCTTCGATCGCCTGGTCAGGGATTAGTTTCTTCGCCCCGGCGACGTCTCCCCTCTTCCATGCCTCTTTCAGCGGTCGGAGCGCTTCCGCGTCGATGCCGTATGGGAGAAGAACTTCAGGGCGGACGACCTCGGCGAGCTGATATGCGAAGAAGTAATAGTCCCTTACTGCCTGTGCAGCCTTCTTCGGGTCGCGGTCAAGGGAAGTCAGCATGTACGAGGCCCTTTCTACCGACGCGCCCCGCCTCTCCTCGCCCCGTTTGACGTTCTCGATCATCTTCTTCGTCCCCGTCACGGTGTTCAGTGCCGGAGAAAGTATCACGCCGTCGGCGACCGTCGCGGCGTATGCCTGGGTCTGAGGCGAGAGAGAGGCGATGAACAGCGGGATCTTCCCTTCCGCCCTGAACCCCATCGTGAGGTCGTGCACCTGAAAGAAGTCGCCGTCGAATTCGACCTTCCCCCCTTCCCAGATCAGCTTCACGACCGTCACGTACTCCTTGAGCCTCCTGAGCGGCCTGGTCTCTTCCACAGGGAATATCCTGTGTCCGATGAGGGGGATCGTCGGGAAGCTCCCGACTCCGAGGCCCAGGTTGGCTCTCCCTCCAGAGAGCTCAGCCAATGTTGCGAAAGTGGTCGCCGCCGTGACGGGGTGCCTGGTGAACGTGTTGATCACGCCGGACCCCAGCCGTATCCTGCTCGTCGCCGACGCCATCGCTGAGATGTACGTCACCACGTCTCGCTGGTAGAGGCTCTCGTGCATCCACAACGAATCGAAGCCGTGCTTCTCGGCGTCCGCGGCGGCCCTGATCGAGTCCTTGACGCTCAGGACCGGGTTGAAGCCTATCGCGAGCTTCAACGGTCTCTCCTGCCCGTCGGGGCTCTCCGAGGCATGGTGCCGCCGGTCACGCGCAGCATCGACATGACCTCGCCGAGCTCTGCCTCCTCGTCCAGCCTCCAAAGACGCTTCAGAGCCTCCTTCGCTTCGCTCTCCCTGACCTTTCCTTCCGTGAGCTTCATGAACTTCGCCTCCAGCTCGTCTTTCGTCATCGGGTTCCCCGGGTGCCCCCGCGGCACGTCCACTTGGGCCGATACGACCTTCCCTCCTTTTTCCCACATCGTGATCCTGTTCGGCATCCCGCGAGGATAGACCGCAGTCAGCGCGGGGTCTTCCTTGACCTCGACCTTCTCGATGAACTTGAGGTTGGACCTGTTAGCAAGGTTCCTTTCGCTGTACGTCTCGTTGTCCACCGTCCCGTCCAGCAGCGCCATCCCGACCATGTACGGGAGGCTGTGGTCTGCCGTCTCCTTCGTCTTCGGAGCCCACTTCTCCCTGTCTTTCCCGAGGATGGTGTAGCCTGCCTCGTGGGTCTCCACGAGGACCTTCTCGGCGCCCCGGATGTCCTTCACCTTCTTCCTCACCTCGATCGCGGCCCAGACCGCGGTCTGTGCGTGGTACTCGGCCGGCCAGTACTTCACGTACGTCTCGGATACCTTGTACTCTCCCTTCCTCCCTCCGAACCGGCCGGCGTCCAGGTCGAACCTCCCCGACACCTGGCTGAAGAAACCCATCTCTCCCTCGAATATCGGCGCGGGACCGGTCATCCCTTCTCTGGCGAGCATCGCTGCGAACACCGCATTCCTCGCCGCGTTAGCGAAAGAAGCCCCCTTCCACATCGACAGCTCGCCGGCGCGGACCTGTCGCATGGCGATGTGCCCGTTGAGGGCGATGTTGACCGCGTGGGTGGACTTCCCGACCCCCAGCCCCATCAGTTTCGCCGAGGCAAGCGACGACGACACCAGCCCGTAGTTGACGTGGTCCCATCCCCTGTGCCGTATGTCAGCGGCGTCGCACAACCGGCACTGGATCTCATACGCCGCGACGATGGCCGCGATAAGCTCCTTCCCGTTCGACCCTTCGGCCTGCGACACCGCGAGGCACGGCGCGAGGTTGTCGCTGGGATGAGCGGGCTCCTTCGAGAGATATGTGTCGTTGAAGTCGAAATATCTGATCATGAGGCCGTTCACGAAGGTGGAGATCGGCGGAGACGACGAGTCTCCAGTCCCGAGCAGCCCCGACGGCCCTCCCTTGGACGCACCCAGGGCGAACCTTCGGGCCATCCTGACGGGCTCCTCCCCATATGCGCCTATGGCGCACCCGAGGGCGTCGATTATCCTCGCCTTCATCTCCCTGACCGTCCTCTCATCGATGCTCCGATATCTGACGGAGAGCGCGTAGTCTGCGAGGCGGCCGGCTAGGTCCACGACCTCGCGGACCCAGGGTTGCGCATTTAGGAATTGCCTTTCTGAGCTCTGGTAACTTGATGGTTGTTCCGCCTAAGTTCTCGCTATCGACTCGCGGTTGATGCTGTCGCTTGTACGACACGACTTATTAGGTCATATCGACTCTCTAGTTTCGTGAGAAAACGGAGCAGGGCAGGCGTTGCCGTGATAGTTGTTGTTCTCGCTTTCATATTCCTCGTACCCATCTTACGGGTGGACTTCATCACTTATTCAAGTCCTCTTGGCAATATGGCAACTCAAGGATACGCCTCGATTAGCTACTGGAAGCTAGGAATCGGTGGGACCTACAACGGTGTGAACAGCACGGGTTACGGCTTCGCGGTCGGTAGGACGCCGATATTCCCGCCGGAGCAGAGCGCCCTTACTGGTTTCGGCGGTAATGTCCTCACAGGTGACGGCGTGTTCACCGCCTCTGCATCCAGCGTTCAAATCAGTGCAGACATCACCGCAGACAATCCAGCAAAGGCTGTCTCATTCACGTATATCGTCTATCCGAATCCAACGAGTCCAGAAGCGAGCTCCCTGTGCCAGAAAGCGGTAAACGGCGCCTCAAACTTCACCAGCAGCTGTAACGGATTGACAGTAGGGGACAGTTACGAGGTTCTGGTCTCAGCGACAAATTGCAACTGGCAAGTGAGTGTGTTCCCTCCAGCTTCGGGATACTTCCTTGCCGTTCTTAGTTGACCTGAACCGTATGTCCGCTTGTGTGTCCCCCTTCAAAGCATGCTCTCTTTCAGGTTCACTAAGCAACGGATGGCAGCACAGGCGCTTACGCGAACCATCAACTACCATTCTACACGGCCCTGAGCCCAAGCCATCAACCGCGAGTTTTTAGGGAGAAATTGGACGCGGACGGCCGTCAAGTCGCCAAAGCCCCTTCCTGCCAAAGAACGATTAAATCCTCCCCGAGGGGCCGCGTCTTGGTCTCGCATCTTGGCGATCTACAGCGCCGAACGCAGGCGGCTCATGGAGATGCTCCATCCGGGCCGACACCAGGTGTTCTCGGAGGTCCTCTCGTCTCTCGGCGCGTTCATGGAGAAAGAGATCCTTCCGCTCTCTCCGAAGCTCGACGCCGGAGAAGCGTCGATAGCGAAGCCGAGGAAGGCGCTCTTCGAGCAGGGGATGACCGCGATCCCGTTTCCTGTCCAGTACGGCGGCCTCGGGCTCCCGTTCTCTGTTTACGCGATGGCGGTCGAAATGCTTGGGAACGCGGACGCGTCGGTCGCCCTGAGCGTCGAGATACACAACGCGGTCGCAGAGGGCCTGCTGAGATATGGGAGCGACGGGCAGAGGAAGAAGCACCTCGCGGCGGTCATATCGGGGAAGACCCTCGCCTCCTTCGGGCTCACCGAGCCAGCATCAGGGTCAGACTCCAGCACGATGGCGACCACCGCCGAGAAGAAAGGAGGGGAGTATGTCATCAACGGGTCTAAGATGTTCATCACGAACGCAGGGGAGGCGAGCCTCTACATGGTCTTCGCGAAGACGGCCAAGGGCCCATCCTGCTTCCTCGTCGAGGCGCCCAACCCGGGGCTGAAGTTCGGGAAGGACCTCAAGAAGCTGGGGATGAGAGGGTCGAAGACCTCCGAAGTCATTTTCGACGGGTGCAGGGTCCCCGAGGGGAGCCTCGTAGGGCAAGAGGGGGAAGGCGGCGAGTACGCGAAGGAGATACTTCACGGCGCGAGGATAGTCGTGGCCGCCCTCAACGTAGGGATCTCGCAGATAGCTTACGACAAGTCGATCGCGTACGCGAAGTCTAGGAAAGCCTTCGGCAAGCCCATCTCGGAGTTCCAGTTGATCAGGGAGAAGATAGCCGACATGAAGACGGGGATCGACGCCGGCCGTCTGATGTATCTCTACGCCGCCAGGATAAAGGAGATGGGTGGAGACTACACGAGCGAGGCCTCACAGGCAAAGGTGTACGCGACGGAGATGTCCCTGAAGGCTTGCGACGAGGCGATCCAGATACATGGAGGATACGGGTACACGACCGACGACCTGCACAGGCACTGGAGGGACGCCCGCCTCCTTACGATAGGCGAAGGGACTTCGGAGGTGCTGCGGATGTTGATATCAAGAAAGGAGCTGTCCAGGGCGCAGTGAAGATAGCAGTCTGCGTCAAGCACGCCGTCGACGAGTCGGAGCTGAAGCTCGACCCGACGGGGAAGCCGCTGCTGGCGGGAGCCGCGGGGAAGATGAGCGCGTTCGACAAGAACGCGGTCGAAGAAGGACTGAGGCTGAAGTCAAAGCACCAGGGGGAGGTGACGGTGTTCATGGTCGGCGGGCCCGAATCGAAGAAGACGCTGAAGGAAGCTCTGGCCATGGGGGCCGACAAAGGCGCCCTCATCCAGGCCGACGCGTTGACGGTGGACTCCTTCAGGACTGCTGAGATGCTCGCGGCCGCGATAAGGAAGTCCGGGCCCTTCGACGTGGTGATGTGCTCCGAGGGGTCGTCGGACACCTACTCCGGGCAGGTCCCTCCGATGCTCGCCGAGTTTCTCGGCCTCCCCTACGTCGGTTATGCCAGGAAGATCGAAGTGAGCGGCCAGACGGCGAGGATCGAGCGGTCCCTCGAAGACAGCATCGAGACAGTGGAGGCTCCTGTCCCGTTCGCCGTCTCGGTGGTCAGCGAGATCAACGAGCCGAGATACCCGACCCTCATCCAGATAATGCAGGCGTCGAAGAAGCCGGTCGAGGAGCTCAACGGAGAGGAACTCTCCCCTAGGGGGGACTACAAGCAGGTCGTCGTCGCGTCCATGTCTTCGCAGCCGTCGACGAGGAAGCGGGTGATCCTGGAGGGGAGCCCTGATGAGGCTGCCGCGAAGCTGGTCGAGGCGCTCGTCAAGGAAGGGGTCCTGAAATGAAGTCGGTCTGGGTCTACTCGGAGTCCGATTCGGTCTCGAACGAGGTAGCGGCGGCCGCGGCCGAGGTAGCGAAGGGGGCCGGACTTGACGTCCAGGTTATAGAGCTGGGCGAAGCGCGGCAGGGGGTCTCCTCACCCGGGGGGAAGCTGCTGATCAAGGGCTCCGTGAGGAACGGCGACTCTGCCGGGGCTGCTTCCAGCGCCATCGCCAAGGCCGCGGCTGAGCTCCAGCCGGCGGCTGTGCTGCTGGGGGCCACGAGGACCGGGCGGGAAATCGCGTCGCGGCTGGCTGCGAAGCTCAGGGTGGGGTGCATGGCCGAGATAACGAAGGTCGCCACCGACGGCACGGCCCTCTCTGGCGAGAGGAGCGTCTTTGCGGGGAAGGTGGTCGCGAGGGTTTCATGCCCTCTCCCAGCCGTCGCGACCGTGAAAGTAGGGGCGTACCCGAGGCTGACCGCGGGCTCAGCGAGCGTAAGCGAGAAGGAAGTGGGGGTCGTCACCGACCAAGTGAAGGTTCTCTCCCGGGAGAAGAAGACCGCCGGGGCGGTGGACCTGAAGTCCGCGAAGGTAATCGTCTCCGCAGGGAGAGGGGTGAAGAAGAAGGAAGACCTTCCGATGCTGGAAGAGCTCGCCAAGGAGATGCACGGCGCCCTCGGCTGTTCCAGGCCGCTCTCGTCTGACCTAGGCTGGCTCCCCGAAGAGCACCATATCGGGTTGACGGGGGTCACCGTGAAGCCAGACCTCTATCTGGCGATCGGGATATCCGGTCAGCTACAGCACGTCGCGGGGATGAAGGACTCGAAGGTCGTCGCGTCGATCAACACCGACAAGGACGCGCCGATGTTCCAGGCTTCGGACTACGGCATCATAGGCGACCTTTACCTCGTGGTCCCCGCGCTGAGAAAGGCCCTGGCCGCGAGAGGCTAGGCCCGAATATTCGGCGAACACAATTTAAACTGTCGAAGAGCCGCTTGTGAACCATGGCGGGGATCGACCTGGCCAACGCGGCAGCCTACGTTGCTTCGGCCGCCAGCGTCGCTGTCGCGATCTACGCCCTTTCAGTCTACGCGAGGAAGGGGTCTGTGAGCCTCTCGCCGGGGCGCCTCGTCGGCCTTTCCAAGGACGAAGCGTCGAGGCTGAAGACCGGCGACCCGGTGTTCCTGATGCACCTGTCGATCGCGCTGGGCGTGGGGCTGTCCATCGTCTACTCTCTCATAGAGCCTGTCGTCGGATACGTCCCGTACCTCCGCTCGCTCGTGCTAGTCTTCACAGTCCCCCTGATCGCTGGGCTGGTAGTCGCCTTCGGATGGAGGATAGAGCGATACGCGGCGAGCAAGCGGGTGGAGGCGGAGCTGAAGTCTCCTCCGGACTTCGTTTCGTCGTCGACCCTTCTGCAGGTGGTGCTGATACTCGCTATCGCCTTCACGACGGCTGAGCTCACCATTGTCTGGTTCCCACAGCTGTATCTCGTAGGCTCTGTAATCGGCGTCCTCCGGAACCTCCTGGTGGCCGCGTACTATGCGAGGCCGAGCGTCAACCTGATAGCGGGCTTCGACACTCCGCTCGCCGCCGTCCGGACTCCTTTCAGCCTCGCTGACGTGATGTCAGGGAAGGCGGACCCCGAGACCATACGCGCCGGGGTGAGCAAGGTCTCCGAATTCGACCAAAAGTCGCGCTTCTCCTTCGACTCCTGCGTCGAGATCGGGGCGTGCGAGTCGGCGTGCCCCGCGACGGCGTCCGGCCGCCCTCTTTCTCCGAGGGTCCTGGTAAGGCAGGTCAGCCTCCTGTCCAGGAAGGGAGAGGACGCCAGCCCCTTCGAGTCGATCACCGAAGACGAGCTCTGGTCATGCACAACCTGCGGCGCGTGCGTCGCGAGCTGCCCGGTGAGCGTCAAGCACCTTGACGCGGTCTACGACCTCAGGCGGGAGCTGGTTGCCAAAGGGAACCTTGACAAGGAAAAATCCACGATGCTCGAGAACCTCGGCCAGAAGCAGAACCCGTACGGCTTCAACAACAACTCCAGGGCCGCTTGGGCCGAGGGGTTGGGGGTAGACACGCTCGCCTCCAATCCGAAGGCCGAATACCTGTACTGGGTCGGGTGCCTGTCTTCATTCGACCAGCGGGCGCAGAAGATAGCGGTCTCGCTCAGCAAGATACTGAAGCACGCGGGCGTTTCGTTCGCCATCCTCGGTGGCGAGGAGATGTGCACCGGCGACCCTGCGAGGCGGATTGGGGAGGAAGGGCGATACCAGGAGCTGGCTTTGCAGAACGTCGAGAAGCTGAACTCCTACGGGGTCAAGAAGATCATAGCCACCTGCCCGCACTGCTTCAACACCCTGAAGAACGAGTACCCACAGTTCGGCGGGAAGTACGAGGTCGTCTACCACACCCAGCTCATCTCAGACCTCATACGCGAAGGCAAGGTCACTGTCCCCCCTGACAAGATCCAGAATATCTCGGTCACCCTGCACGACGCCTGCTACGCCTCAAGGTACAACAGCGTGTTCGAAGAGCCGAGAGCCGCGCTGAACGCCGCGGTGGCCGACGTCAGGGAGATGGGGAGGCACGGCGAGAAGACGTTCTGCTGCGGCGCCGGAGGCTCGAACTACTGGTTCAAAGTCCCACAGCAGAGGTCGATAGCCGGCATCAGGACCGAGGAGGCTGCGGGAACGGGAGCGAAGGCGATCGCCACGGAGTGCCCGTTCTGTATGTCGATGTTCGAGGACACCACCAGGACGATGAACACGGGGATGGAGGTCAGGGACGTGGCCGAGCTCGTCGCCGAGTGCCTGTAGCCGAGCTTCAGAGTTTCCGGATTATCTTTCCGCCCCCGGCCGGGAGCGCCCTCTGTACTTCATCCAGGGTGGTCGAGGCGGCGTCGCCAGAAAGGTCCTTGTGGACTCTCTTCGCCGTCTCGGACGACTTCTCGTTGTGAGGGACCAGCACGACATAGTGTTCGCACCTGAGCCTGATTGCCGCCTCCGGACCGGCAGTGACCCTGCCGTCCCTGTCGACCCCGAGTGCCAGCTCCACCATCATCTTGGGGATGAAGTTCTTCTTGCCCCTGATCGAGTAGCTCCCTCTTGAAAGGTACTCTCCGCTCGGAGCGGCTGAGCTCACTTGGTCGGGGGAAACCCAGTACGCGTCGGCCGAACCCAGGCCCGTCTTCCAGGCGCTGCTGAACGCTACCGTCGCTTGCGCGACTTCCCTCGCCTCCTCTTCTGTCTGGTCTCTCCCCCCTTTCAGGACGAAGAAGGGAGACCCGAAAAGGTCGGCGTGAAAGACAGTGTCGTTCGCGTCCATGTGCCTCCCGAGTATCGCAGAGTTCGACTGGGCGTCCCTTCCCCCGATCGCAAGCCGCCCTTCTCCCGTGACGAACCATCTGAACTTCTCGAACCACTCTCCCTTCTTCCTGACTATCGCCCTGGTCCTCGCATGTTTCGTTTCGGGCACCCTGCGAGCCTTCTTCTCCAGCCTGTCCGCGGACTCGAGGCTCACCGCGGCCCGGGACTCGAGGTCCTTCGCGAACGTGAACAGCGCGGAAGCCGCTGACTCGGGCGACGCGGGTCCCCTCGCGGGCTGGAGCCCCACGCTCCGCTGGAGGGAGATCGCGTCCTCAAGAGGAGAACCTCTTGCAGCGGCCGCCGCTTCGCGGGCTTTCGCAGCCTTCGCCTTCAGAGCGTCTGCGTCCGTCCTCAGCTTCGAGACCGTCGCCTCGATCTCCTTTCGTTTCGAATCTTCTGGCTCTGACCTCGGCGCGGAGGTGAGCGCTTCGTCCAACAGCAGCCTGTCGCAGAGGGCGGAAACGGTCTCCCCTCCGGTGACCACCTTCTGCCCCTGGGGGCGATAGGCGTAGAGCTCCGGACCTGAAGGCGTCTCGCAGATGCAAGGGGCGGGACGCTCTTGCGCGTCTTCCACCATCTTTCGAAGGGTGCTGGCGGCTTCCTCCTCCCTTCCGGCCATCTCCTCCGAAGTGGTCCTGTCGTCGGCGCCGAGCCTCATGAGGGCGTCAGAAACGTACTTCCTGGGCAAGCCGACGTGCCGGCCTATCGCCCGACCAAGGGTAGGCTCTTCGCCCAGCATCTTCGCGACTTCTTCGGCGTTCACTCTGGCCGGGCTCAGCCTGCTCTGCTTCGGCGGGGAATACACCCCTCCTCTGACGATGCGCCTGGTTTCGGATCTCACCTCGTTCAGCGCGAGGAGTATCCTCCCACTCCCGTCCGTGACGATGATGTTGCCTGGAGGCATTAGCTCCACTATGAGGGTCCTCTCTTCGTTCCCTTCGAACCTTAGCAGGAAGACGCGGTCTAGGTCGGCCTGTGTGGAGGAAGAGAAGCGCGCCCTCTCGAGCTCACCCCTCAGCTTCGAGGTGAACTGGCTCGTCTCTTCCCTCTCGGCGACGTTCGCCGAGACCCACGCCCCCTTCTTCGGAGAGACCACCAGCCAGATGTCGTCCCCGTGGGGCTTCCTGAACCTGAAAAGCTGTGACGAGCCGTAAGAGTAGATGTTGTTAATATAGGCGCCACGAAGAGCAAAGTCGATCTCCTTGGCGAGCACCAAGACCTCGAAGCCAGAAAGCTCGGCCACGAATCCGCTTCCTCCTGCGGCGTTTGATAAGCTATACTGGTTCAGGATCGGCTCGGCGGTGGTCGCGGGTCTGGTCACGGAGGGGCTGTCCGGGGCGTACGGCACAGACTGGACGATAGGGGTGAGCATCGCGATAGGGGTATACCTCGTCACTTACTACGGCGCCCTTTTCACGTGGTACAAGGGGCTCGCGCGGGAACAGCAGGGGAAGGTCTACACCACAGGTATCGGCGGATTCACGATGGTCTTCCTCTTTACGTGGATGCTTCTCTTCACGCTGCGGACTGTGGGCTTTCCGCTGTAAGCCTCGAATAGTTCAGAAGCGTATCCGCATATCCGAAATCAAAATCGTCGGCCAACTGGCTCTTCGTTATCGACTTCGCCGCCCTCTCGACCCTGGCGCTGTCCCACGTCTGCATGGCGCCTCCCTTGGCCTTCGACATGCTCGAGTATATGCCGGAGGCTGCCATCAGGCTCCCTCTTTCGCGTTCGGTCTTCACTTCGGGCATGAGCGCCTGAATCTTCCTCTTGGCGTCCTCAAGGTCCGACCTCTTCAGTGAGTCTAGGATCGAAGCTATGGAAGCCTGCACGACTTTCGTGAGCACGGGGTATTGAATCGTATTTAACCTTCCATATGGCCGTTGGTAAAGGAAAACTCACGCTTTGCTGTAACGGCATGAGCCGCAAAAGCCGCGTTTTCTAGAGGACGCCGCCGCCCGACATCTCGAGCACCACGCTCCTGCCGCTATCTTCCCTCGTGGCGGTCACCCCCGACCCGTTCCTTTCGAGCCTCACCGAGGCGCTCACAAGCTGTTCTACGGTCTTCCCGCCGATAGGCACGTCGTGAACGGGCCCGAACGTCACCCTGTTGGTGAGAATGTAGGCCCTGCTGTTCAGATATGCGTCCCTCGACATCTCGCTCAGGTGGACGTCGATCGCCTCTTGTCTGCTCGCGATGTTCGATGCTCCGGGAAGGTCAACAGAAAAGTTCCTCGTCAGCGTGTCGACGACGACCATCCTACACGAGGCGGTCGTGGCCCTGCTCTGCATCCGACGCACCGCTTCCATCTGCTCCGCCGCCGAGTCGGACCTGACGCAGACGACCCGCTCCAGAATCCCCGAGGCGTCCCTCCCTCTCGCCAGTGACATCTGTTCCAGCCTCTCCGGCCTGAACGACCCCTCAGTGTCTATGTAGAGCACCCTGTGACCCAGGCTCGCGGCCTCGACCGTCGCCTGCATCGCGAGCTGCGACTTGCCGCTGTTGCTCCTGCCAAAGATCTCGGTCAAAGTCCCTGCGCGGTATCCGCCTCCGAGGATCCCGTCGAGCTTCCCCGAACCCGAACCGTAGAACGGAAACGCTTCGACCTTCCTAATCGCGCCGTCGGCGGTCTCGGCCGTCCTCAGTGTCTTCCCACCTACATCCACTTTCAACGTCGTTTCATCACCGATTCCTTTTTAACTGTGATACGACGCCCTGAGAAAAAGTTCCCTGTGACTCCACTGCCTTCACAACCTCCTCAACAGACCCGCCGTCCCCTGAACGTCCTCCAGAAAGCGACGAGCAAACAGGTCTCGGTGAGGCTCAAGAACGAGATTGAGTACAAAGGGAAGATGTCCAACGTCGACCCGTACATGAACGTGATACTGACGGACGCCGAGGAGTCGGAGAACGGCAACAAGGTCGCCAACTACGGGAAGGTCGTGATCAGGGGAAACAACGTCCTCTACATCAGGATAGAGGACAGGCTGTAACCGCGTCCTGCTCGATACTCGTCCACCATGGTCTTTCCGGAATGCTGAATCGGCGAACGTCCGTGGACCCAGAATAGCGGCCCCTTTCATCCCAGGGTAGTAGTCTTCCCGCTGACGTAGTCGAACGCCTTCTGTTCGTCCACTTCGATCCCGTATGCTCTCCGGAAGAACGCCGCCACAGCTCTCACGTCGTGCATCAGGAGCTCCGCGCTGTTGGGGTGAGAAGTCCCGACGGCCTGGGGCCAGTCTATCAGCCACACTGACGCCCCGTCGGTCAGGAGGTTGTACTCGCTCAGGTCGGCGTTGACCATCCCTCCCATCGTGAACGCCGTGCGCATCGACTCGAACACAGACGTCAGAGCCGCTTCGGCGTCCTGAAGGTCTGGTCGCTGTGACAGCCTCACCCCTGACAGCTCCTCAAGAAGGACGGTGCTCCTGCTGTAGGCTACGGCTCTCGGGAACGCGTGGGACAGCCCCTCGAGCTTCTTCAGTGCGTCATACTCCCGCCTGGCCGCATCGTAGTTCGCCGTCATCCAGCTCTTGAACTCCGCGGACTCCCTCGCCCTCTTCTTCCTGACGTTGGTGAAGCTGACCCTCCCTATCTTGTAGAGCTTCAGCGCGTAGGCCTCTCCTTCCTCCGTGAGGGCTTCATACACGTCGGACTCCTTTCCCTTCGCGATTATCGCCCCCAGAGCGAAGATGAGGTCCTTCTTCACGTAGTCCTTGAGCGCCATCACCTCCACCCCCTCCCTTGTGAGGACGTAGCCTCCTCCCCGCCTCATGGCGAGCCCCTTCCTCTCGAGCGCGTCCGTCGCAAAACTGACCCTGTCCGGTGGGAGCCTGCTCATCCGCGCGAGCCTTCCGAGGTCGGGGGTCCCGAACCCCGTCGCCGCCCGTTCCAGCCCCGCCAGTGTCCTCCACTCTTCGTCTTTCAGAGACTTCAGCGACCTGGCGGCCCGCTCTGTGCTCGACACTCCTCTTCGGACGCCGCGTCGGAGCTCGATTATACAAGTCCTTGCAGAAGAGGCTTCTTATCACAGGAGGCCCGGGGAGCCGCCATGAGACGCATCCTCCTAGACACCGACACAGCAGGGGACGACACCATCGCGATCATGATGGCGCTGAAGGCGAAGGACGCCGTACTGGAGGGTATCACCATCAACTGCGGAAACGTCGACTTTGACCAGCACGTGAAGAACGCGCTCTACACCATACAGGTGGCAGGCAAGTCAGGCAAGGTCCCCGTCTATCCGGGGGCCAGGAACCCACTGCTGAGGACGTTTCGGACGGTTGAGGAGGTCCACGGTAACGACGGCATGGGGAACTCTAACTTTCCTCTCGCCCGCCAGAGAGCGGAGTCGAAGCACGCAGTCGACGCCATCGTGGAGACGATCAACAGCAACCCGGGAGAGATCGACTTCGTCGAGATAGCCCCGATGACGAACCTCGCCCTCGCGATCAAGAAGGACCCCGGCATAGTGAAGAAGATCAGGCGCTTCTACTTCATGGGGGGCGCCAACCAGTACCTCGGGAACACCACTCCGGCTGCAGAGTTCAACATCTGGGTCGACCCTGACGCCGCGAAGATCGTCATGGAGTCTGGGCTCCATCCGACGATGCTGGGATGGGAGATATGCATGAGGCATGGGATCCTAGGACCCGGAGAGATAGCCGACATCGAGAAGATCGGCACCACCGAGTCCAAGTTCTTCCTGGCCGTGAACAGGCAGGTGCGCAGGTACATGAAGCAAGAATACAAACAGGACGGCATCGTGTGCACCGACAGCCTCACCATGGCGGTCGTCCTCAACCCCAGGGTAGCCACCGAGACGCGGCAAAGGTTCGTCGAGGTGGACAACACCTATGGGCCGTCCCGTGGCGCCACCATCGTCGACGAGCTGGGCATCCTGAAGAAGAAACCTAACACAAAGGTCGTCTACTCGGCGTCCGGGGTACTGTTCCGCAAGATGCTCTTGACGATGCTGAATGGCGGACTGGTCTGACTACTCCAGGTCGCCGGCGGGCGCTCCGCTTCTTGCGCTCCCCGCAGCAGCCTTCCCGGAGTCTCCGAGCTTAGCCTTCAGTTCGTCGATGATCGCCACCCCTGCCCTGGTCCCGAGATAATCGGCTCCCGCCTGAACCATGGCCATGGCCGAGTCGAGGTTCCGGATGCCGCCTGACGCCTTCACGTGCACCTTGCTGCTAACGGTCTCCCTGAGCAACCTGATGTCTTCGACGGTGGCAGGTCCCCCTCTCCCCCATCCGCTCGAGTTCTTCACCCCAGCGACCCCCGCCTCTTCGCTGAGCCTGGCGGCCGTCACCTTCTGGTCATGGTCGAGGACGGAGAACTCCAGCATCACCCTGAGCGGCCTCCCCTTCGCGGCCCTGACCATGGCAGCGATGTCCCCCTTGAACTCGTCGAACATCCCGGACTTCAGGTAGCCGATGTTAGGCATCACATCGAACATGTCCGCGCCTTCCTTCGAGGTCTCGGCTATCTCGAATGCCTTCGACTCGGTGGTGACCCCTCCCATCGGGAAACCGACCCCCGCCGAGACGCCGACGGACCCCCCCACCGTCTCCCTGGCGACCTTCACCCAGCAGCCCTGGACCACGACCGCCCCGAAGCGGTAAGCCCTTGCCTCTCTGCAGAACGCCACCACTTCAGACCGGGTGGCTTCGGGGGCGACGAGGGTGTTGTGTATCCTCTTCGAAAACGATTCGGGGCTGGGGAGCTGGGATGATTGCATGTCGACCGGCATTAGATACAGCGTAGATGAGCTTTTGCCGTCCTTACTCCAGTCCGCTGGCCGTCGCTTTCGCGTAAGCAAGCCAGTAAGGGTCTGGACGGCGCACGTACCCGCGCACGCGGCTCCGCGACCTCAGCCTCAGTCCCTTCCCGCGCTTCACTTTCCCGATCTCAGATGCTGATACGCCGTCTCTGCGGAGGGTGCGGAGAAGCTCTTCCACCCGGTCGGGTCCGCATGTGATGAGCAGCGCCCCCTCTCCCATCGTCTCGAGCGGGTCCAGCCCGAACGCATGGCAGATTGCCCGCACGTCGGTCGTGACGGGGATCCTGTCGACCTCGACCTGGAACGCCTTCGCAGAAGCCGCCGCCATCTCGTCGAGGGCTCCAAGGACTCCGCCCTCCGTCGCATCGTGCATCGAAGTGACGCCGCCTGGTCCCAGCCCGACCTTCCTAGCCGACCTCGCGTCAGGTACAGTGGTGCAGCCAGCGAGCAGGTCTCTGCCGCGGCGCTTTGCAGGAAGGCCTGACGCTTCCTCCACATGATTCGGAAACGACATCGCCAGCGAGCCTGCCGCCTCTATCGCCGCCTGTTTGGTCACGACGATCGAATCTCCCTCTCCTGCCATCGCGGGGGTGACGAATCCGTCTGCCGGCGCTTCTGCCATCATCGAGCCGGCGCCGATGACCGTGAAGCCGCCTCCCGGGTAGCTCCCCGTGTGCCCCGCGACGATGGCCACGCCCAGGTCGCCGCACGCTTTGCCCATCGAGGCGACGAACGCTTCTCTCTCCCTTTCGGTCATCGACTGCGGGAAGTTGTAGCTGAACGTCGCGTGCTCAGGGTCGCGCCCCGAGGTGGTGAAGTCGGAGGCGATCAGGTGCGCGCTCAGCCACGCCGAGAGCTCCATCCCGAGTTCTGGGACGGCCGAGACGGGGTCTACGGTGACTATCAGCACGTTCCCGCTCGCGAGCTTGACTACGCCGTTGTCGAGCCCCACGCCTGGCCTGACGACGCCGGCGTCTCTGACTGCGCCGAGGTGGGCGTAGACCGCCCTCTCCATGAAGCGCTCGCTTTCCTTCCCCGGAGTCGCCATCTCGCCCTCCTACCCGTAACCGAGCCTTCTGAACGCAGGCCTTGCCTGCCGGATCAGGAGGAGCGCGACGGGGATGTACGCGATGTCAAGCAGTGTGGCGAAGTCGAAAGACGCCAGCCCCAGAGGGGTCGACCCTGCGGGGACGCTGTAGGAGAAGAGGCCATATGCGTAGAACCCCCAGTCGGAGAAGAAGAACGCCAGGGTCTCGAAGATTGTCGCACCGACCATCGCGGCCGCCATTGCCTTCGGCCCCTTCGTCCTCGCCCATGCCACGATGAAGACTTCAGGTCCCCTCGCCCATACCATCCCGAACGGATAGATCGGAGACCCGCCGCCCTTGAACGCCACGTTGAACGCCTCCCCGAGGAAACCTCCGATGGCCGTGGCGTCGAACGCGGTCCAAGGGTCCACCAGGGCCGCGAGCGCGAGGTATATGGCAGGAGACCAGGTGATCTCGTACACCGGCGGCGGCAAAGGTATGGAGAAGATGGTCCCGACGGCGATCAGCGCCGAGAACACAGCCACCACGGCGAGCGCGACAGACTTCTTCGGTCCTTTGTCCGGGGTGGGTCCGGCTTCCGTTTGCACAGAGCGCCCCGGCGGCGCGGCCTTATAAGCAAGTGAATAAGTCGGTTATAACGTGCACCCTCCCGACGAGCTGATGACGCAGTCCTTCCTCCCGTCCATGAGACAGCTCGTCGCCCGCCGGCTGAGGGACAGGGGGATGTCGCAGAACCGCATCTCCTCTCTCCTGGGGATAACCCAGGCCTCGGTGAGCCTCTACCTCTCCTCTGACGTGAAGAGAGCCTACGCCTCCCTCGCCGCGCTGAACGTGACCATCGGCGACGCCGACAGGCTTTCGGCTCAGCTGTCTTCTGCCGTCACTGACGGCCCGGTCGAGGGGGTGAAGACCATGACCTCCATCTGGAACGGGCTGCTTGGGCGCGGGCTCGTCTGCGACGCGCACAGAGGCGTGTATCCTGAGCTCGCAGGGTGCGACGTATGCATCTCCGAGTACGGAATGCGCCCCGGGGGGATGGCGGAGAACGTCGCTGACGTCTCGGACGCGGTCAGGGCGCTGGAGGGTTCCCCCGAGTTCGTTGCGATCATGCCTGAGGTGTCGGTGAACATCGCCAGCGCGGCGAATGGCGCGACCAACCCTGCCGACGTCGTAGCGGTTCCGGGGCGGGTCGTAAGAGCGAGGGGGAGGGCGAGAGCCACGCTCCCTCCTGAGCCGGGTGCGTCCGTCCACATGGCCAGGGTCCTGCTTCTTGCGATGTCCCGCAGGCCGGGGCACCGGGCGTGCATCAACGTGCGTTACGACGGAAAGATGGGTGACCTGCTGCGAAGGGAAGGCATCAGGCCGCTTGCGGTCAGAGGGGTGCGCGGTCCGGGGATCGACGACCCCACGGTCGCGGCGATGGAAAAAACACTGAGGTCGCATAGGGGGAGGTTCGACGCCGTCGTCGAGGAAGGAGGGGGCGGCATAGAGCCCAACGTCTACCTTTTTGCGAAGAGCGCGAGAGACGCGGCCGAGCTGGCCATCAGGCTTGCGAAGTCGTACTCAGCGCGCTAGGACTTCTGCCTTCTCCGCGCGGCCAACCTGCTTCGCCCTTGCGGCGCACGCCTTCACGAAGGCGACATAGATCGGCTCCGGATCCTCGGGCCTGCTTACGTACTCCGGATGGAACTGGGTCCCCATGTAGAAGGGGTGGCCGTCAAGCTCCATTATCTCCGCCCTCCTGCCTTTGTCGCTGAACGCAGTGTAGTGCATCCCGTTCTCCTCGAAGCGCTTCAGGTACTTCTGGTTCAGCTCGTACCTGTGCCTGTGCCTCTCCCTGAGCTTGTCTGTCCCGTAGATGTCGAACGCCTTACTGGGCCTCTTCAGGTGCACGTCGTGTCCCCCGAGCCGCATCGTCCCTCCAAGGTCCCTCACCCTCCTCTGCTCCGGGAGGAGGTCGATGACAGGATACGGCGTGTCCGGGTCCACTTCTGTCGAGTTCGCCCCCTTCATCCCCAGCACGTTCCTCGCGAATGAGATGCTAGCCAGCTGGAAGCCGTAGCACAGCCCCAGGAACGGGACCTTGGAAACGCGCGCCCTGTTCGCTGCGGCTATCTTGCCTTCGACTCCCCTTCCCCCGAAGCCTTGCGGCAGGACCACCCCGTCGTAGGCGTCGATGAGGTCAAGCCTCGACCCGTCCTTCTCTATCTCCTCTGACTCGATCCACGAAATCTTCGTTTTCGCGCCGTTTACAGCGCCTGCGTGGGAGAGCGCCTGGTTCACGCTCACATAGCTGTCGGCGAGGTTGGCGTACTTCCCCACCATCGCGATCCTCACAGTAAGCGGCTGGTCGACGAACCTGTCGGCGACCGCGTTCCACTCCCTCATAGCCGCCCTTGCACGTAGCCCGAGCTGCCTGTGGATGGGCTTCAGGAGGCCCTCCCTTTCGAGGAGCCGCGGCACCTGGTAGATGGTCTCGACGTCGGGGTCGGAGATTACGCTCTCCAGCGGGACGCTCGTGAAGAGAGAGATCTTCTCCTTGGCCTCCATGGGAAGGGCCCTGCTGCCGCGTATGACGATTACGTCCGGCTGGACCCCTATCCGCCTCATCTCCTGGACGCTGTGCTGGGTTGGCTTGGTCTTCATCTCGCCTACCACAGACAGCTCAGGCGCCAGGCTGACATGGAGGAAGAGGGTCTTCGACGGGCCTTCCTCCATCCGCATCTGTCTGAACGCTTCAAGGAACGGGAGGCTCTCTATGTCGCCCACGGTCCCCCCGCACTCTACGACGAGGACGTCCACCTTCTCTGCAGCGGCGACGGCCCGGATCCTCTTCTTGATCTCGTCGGTGACGTGAGGTATGATCTGGACCGACTTGCCGAGGAATCTCCCTTCCCTTTCGTCGTCTATCACCTTCTTGTAGATCTGGCCGGTCGTTATGTTGTTGGACTTGTGCATGTCCCGGTTGAGGAAGCGCTCGTAGTTCCCGATGTCCATGTCTGTCTCCCCGCCGTCGTCGGTCACGAACACCTCGCCGTGGGTGTATGGGTTCATCGTGCCGGCGTCGAAGTTGAGATACGGGTCAATCTTGAGACAGGTCACCTGTACGCCAGAAAGCTGCAAAAGCTTGGCGACCGACGAGGTGATTATGCCTTTGCCGAGCCCCGACATGACCCCACCCGTCACGAAAAGATACTTGGGCAAGTCACCAGGTGACGGCCATTGATAATTAAGACTTCCTTCATCGGACGGCCTTACACAAGGCTTTCGCGACCGGGTCTATGGAATCTGTCTCGTTATCACTGCGAGGTCAGAGACGTCGACAAGCAGCTTGCTCACGCGTTCGAGAGACGCCAGGGTCTCGGCGGTCTTCGCTCCAACTCCCCCAGACGTCTTTGCCATCGCTGCGAGAGACTTCGTGACCTCGTCAGCGAGGGCCGCCACCTGCTTGCTCACCGTCCTAGGTTTTCCTGCCCTTCTTGACAGGAACCCCTGAGTCGACAGCTCGTTCATCTCCTTGAGCTTGAGCACGCACTTTGCGTAGTCGCGCGCTTCTTGCTTCGAGCTCGGCGCTTCTAGGAGCTTGTGGGAGAGCTCGGACACCGCGTCTCCGACCGACTCCAGGAAGCTGGCCAGGACCCTGTAGTCGACGAGGTCGACAGGCGAAAGGCCGTACCGCTCCGACACCTCGGGGCGCATGATGCCTGCCCTTGTCGCCCTTACAAGCAGGAAGTACAGCCTGTCCACTTCATCGTCGCGTTCCCCCACCAGCGCGAACAGCTTCGCGTCCCCGTCGGAAAGCGCCTCCGCCGTGTCTTCTAGCATGCTGTCGAGAAGGCCTGCCATCCTCCTCACGATCTTCTCCGGGGTGATGGCGGTAGGTTCGAGCAGGAACTGCAGCGTCATCCGCTTCGACCCTTCGTCCAGCATCTCCAGCCCGACCAGGCGGCCAAGCGTGTCCTTGATCTTCTGTCTGTCCTCCCTGGACATCACCCTTGACCCCTGCACTCTGATCATGTCGTACCCGAGCAGATACGCTCCGGTGACGTCGTTGGCGACCTGGCTGAAGTCGTCCCCCTCGTATTCGATGACGATCTGCTTCTGCTCCTCTTCGCCGCTTTCGTATGGCCTCACGACCAGCTTGCCCGGCGACAGCTCCTCGACCGAGATGTCCGCGCCTTTCTTGATGCCGTTCTTCCTCACCCAGTCCTTCGGCAGAGACACCAGTATCGTCCCCTTCCCCATCTCGATCGCCTTCCTCGCAGGCATGTCTCTATGACCTGGCGGCCGTCTCTATAGAGCTTCGCAAAGGTCGAAAGGGCCGGCCCCGACCAGCCGCACGATGTCCGCCGGCGCCATCCTGAATACCGTGTTGGGGGCACCGGCTGCAGCCCAAACGCTTTCGAACCTGGTCAGCGAGACGTCCGGGAGTACAGAGACCCCCTCGGCATGAGGAAAAGGCGGCACGCCTCCGATAGGGAACCCTGTCTTCTCGCGCACCTCGTCCGGGCTGGCCATCCTCGCCTCGCCTATCACCTCCGAGAGCCTCTGGACGCTGACTCTCTTGTCTCCTGACACGACAACTACCGCGGCCCTGCTTCCCACGAACACCACGCTCTTGGCGATCTCTGCGGTCGTGCACCCCAGTGCCCGGGCCGCCAGGGCAGAGTTCTTCGTGCTTTCGTCGAACTCCCGCAGTTGGAAACTTGCTCCCGACTTCTCCAGGAATGCGACCACGCGCTCTCTGCTTCCCAATCTGAGACTCCTACTGAGGCGGCTGACGAGGCTTGTTTACCTGCTTGTTCACTGCCTCCGCGAGGTAGTGTCCGCGCAGAGTCACCTTGGCGTCTGACACACCTGGGACAGAAAGGAGGCCCGCCTTGATGTCCGCGGCTATCTTGAGGGCGAAGACCGGGGGGCAGAAGGGTGCAGTGAGGTGGAACTCCAGCTCCACAACGCTGCCGCTGATAAGCGTCTTGTCGATGAGCTTCAGGTCAGTGATCGGCCTTCCCAGCTCGGGGTCGATTATCTTGGACATCGCCGAGTCTATGGCAGACTGCTCCACCTGTGACAAAGCTCAGCGCGGAAACGTCCCTCTGCTTATTTATCCATTTGGAGAAACCAGGCGAGCCATTGTCGCTGATCTCGTCTTTCTTCGCGTTCGACGTCGTGCTCTTCACCGAAGCCTTCGTCCTCCTCTTCGCCGTGATAGACGCGATCGGGACCGTCCCCATCTTCATCGGGCTGACCAAGGACTTCACCGAACACAGGAAGAGGATCGTGAGGGAGGCGGTGGTGATCTCGACGGTCATACTGACCGTTTTCGCCCTCTTCGGGTGGCTCATCTTCGAGACGTTCGGGATCACGATCAACGACTTCCGGATCGCAGGAGGCATCATCCTGTTCATCGTGTCCGTGGACCACCTCAGAGGCGGGGACGAGAGGTCCAAGGGGCTCGAGCCATCCGACATCGCGGCGTTCCCCCTCGCCACGCCTCTTCTGGCCGGACCGGGCGCGATCTCGACGGTGATCATCATCTCGGCCGCTCCGTACAGCCCATTCCTGGCGCTCATCGTGATACTCTGCAACTCGGTCCTTTCGTATCTGATACTCTCGGGGTCGAACTGGGTCAGCAAGTTCTTCGGGAGGAACGGGACCGTCGCCCTGTCGAGGATAACCGCCCTGCTCATAGCCGCCCTGGCCATTTCATTCGTCGTCGCCGGGATAACGAACATCGTCACAGCGCTCGGGTGAAAGACTGGTAACCGCCGTGCGGGTCAAGGTCCTCGGGCTCGTCCATGGGGTGTCGTTCCGAGCTTCGATGGCCGGGGTGGCCACGGAGCTGGGGGTGAAGGGATGGGTGCGCAACCTGCCTGATGGTTCGGTGGAGGCCCACCTGGAGGGTGACGACATGAAGGTCATGAAAGTGCTGGAGT
This sequence comes from archaeon, assembly GCA_021823325.1. Taxonomy (GTDB): domain Archaea; phylum Thermoproteota; class Nitrososphaeria; order Nitrososphaerales; family Gagatemarchaeaceae; genus UBA183. The sequence continues at coordinate 6,341 of JAKAOG010000005.1, read as the reverse complement.
GGGCCAGGAAGGGTCCCCCGAAGGCCAGGGTGGAAAAGGCGGTCGTCTTTGAGGAGCGTCCCAGAAACTATCGGGACTTCCGAGTCCGCGGCTGATCTCGCTAGTTCTGGTGCGACTTCCACTTGGCCTCGAGGCCAGCGTCCTTCAGCACGGAGATGACGTAGTCCCCGAACTGGGCTGCGGTCGCTCCGTCAGGCCTCCCGGTTATCTTCACCTTCTGCTCGTAGACGCCGCAGACGTCAAGCGCCTTCGACAGCTTCGCGCTCTTCGCCGAAAGCCCCACGTGCTCGAGCAGCATCGCAGCCGCCCTCATGAGGCTCAGTGGGTCCGCGTACTCTCCTCTGCCCTCGGATATCATCCTCGGGGCTGAGCCGTGGATCGCCTCGAACATCCCGAAGCGGGCCCCGATGTTGGCGCTCCCCGCGGTCCCAACGCCCCCCTGGAGCTCCGCGGCTTCGTCAGTGACGATGTCGCCATAGAGGTTCGGGAGCACCACGACCTGGAAGTCCCGGCGCCGCTTCTCGTCGATGAGCTTCGCGGTGAACACGTCGATGTACCACCCGTCCCACTTGATGTCGGGGTATCCTTTGGCGACCTCTTTGGCCGTCTCAAGGAACAGCCCGTCGGTCGTCTTGATCACGTTCGCCTTCGTGACCACGGTGACCCTGCTCCTCCCCGTCTTCTTTGCGTGGTCGAAAGCCATCCGGATTATCCTTCTGGCCCCGGGCCTGGTGATGACCTTGAAGTCGACGGCCATGTCAGGCGTCGCCATCATCCCCTTGCTCCCAAGCACGTACTCGCCTTCGGTGTTCTCCCTGAAGAAAACCCAGTCTATCCCCTCGGACGGGATCCTTACCGGCCTCACGTTCGCGAAGAGGTCGAACGCCTTCCTGATGGCGATGTTCGCGCTCTCGATGTTAGGCATCCCGCTGCCTTCTTCGGGCGTGGTGGTAGGTCCCTTGAGCAGGACGTGGCACTTCTTGATCTCGGCGAGCACCTCGTCGGGGAGGGGCTTGAGCTGCTTCACCCTGTTCTCTATGGTGAGCCCTTCGATCTCCCTTATCTCCACCTTCCCGGAACTCGTCTCCTCTCTCAGCAGCGCCTCCATCACCCGCTTCGTCTCCTTGGCGATGATGGGGCCGATGCCGTCCCCTCCGATGACTCCGATCACGAGCTTGTCGAGCTTGCTGTAGTCCAGCCATTCGGCCGCCTTGCTTATCCTGTCGACCCTCTGGTTCTGCTCCTCCAGTATGCTCCTGAACCTGGTCACCGCGTCGTCAAAGGAATGGTTCTGCGCCACGACCGCGCGCCCTCTGCTACGCCATTAAAGGCTAACTCCGAACTCGTTCGTCTGCAGCGGAGTGCGGATGCTCTCTCCTCCAGATGGCCCGAAGGACGGGGACGGAGATCACCGTCCCAACGACCGTGAAGACGGTCCGCTCGACCGGGTAAAGCGGGAAGAAGGCAGGGACTATCGCCTGCCACGTCTGAAGGCTGAGCGTCTGGTAGACCCTCACCGACAGCTCCTGGCCTACCAGGGTGCCTGTGAGCTGTCCGCAGAGGAGCGCGGCGAAGGTCACGCTGGCGACGAAAGCGGGGTTCAGCTTCGACATCTTCCCCGCCTTCGCCAGCAGGAGGACGGCCGCGAACGGGACGAGTGAGGCCATGTGGAGCCACGTGAACGGTATCCCCCCGACAAAGAGGACGGAGATAGGGTCTGCCCAGTAGAGGACGATGACTGCCACCGGGACCGCGAGCGCGGCCTTCCATCTTCCGGTATACGCGAGCCCAGCCGTCACGACCGTGGCCAGGTCCGCCGCGATCACAGAGGCGCCTGTGCTCCCTAACACGATGTAACCGGCGTAGACGTCTAGTATGTCACCGACGACAGCCGCGAACCCGCCCACGAACGGCCCGAAGATCATCCCTGCGAGCGGGGTTACGAAATTGCTGGCGGTGAGGAAGTTCCCAGACCCCAAGAGCAACCTTGAGACAGGGATCGTCCCGAGGATGGCGTAGAGGGCCGCGAAGACCGACGCTGCCGCTACGAGAGCGGTCCTCCGCTTTAGCCTCAGCACTGGGCCGCCGTCGGCGGTTCTCGTCTTAACACTTTCATCGGAGCCCCCTTCCGGGAAAAGGAAGCCGGTCAATGTTTTTAGCGAGTCCTCTATGGACTCGCTCGATGGCTACCACCGACGGGGATGTGAAGAAGGCGGCAGAGCTCAAGCTCTGGCTCGAAGGGAGGATAGCCCAGCTCCAGGAAGAGATCGAAAGGCTGAACGAGACCCTGGGGTATGTCGACGCCACGCTCAGGGCCGGGACGTTCAGACCCGCTATCGAGATGATGGCCGAGTCCAAGGAAGTCCCTGAGATCAGGGAGCTGAAGCGGGACAAGGGGGGCCAGGTTATCGCCACCGCGTCGATAACCTCGGACGCGGTTTCTATCGAGCCCGCCGGGGTGGTCCTGAAGTCTTCGACCCCTCCTTTCAAGTCGTTCCTGATGGGGAAGATCCTTCAGGGGATGAAGTCAAGCGACGAAGGGCTCGTGAAGTCAGGGAAGCTGACGCAGGGCGACGTGCTCAGGTTCGACGTGGAGGAAGCCAACGGTACGGTCGGGAAAGTGATCATAGAAAACTACAGGGAGAAGACCAGGCTGAACGAGATCCTGAACACCGTCGCCTGGACCTTCTCTCGCATGCTGGAAAAGTAACGGTCGATACCTGAGTAGTTCACCTACTCAACTCTCTGTGAGTGCCCGCGAGGTACGTGTGATCCCCAAGAAGCGTCAGATGAGGTTTGTAGTAGAACAGCAGAGGGTGTGCTCTCTCATTGCTTTCCTGCCAGGCTGCTCGCCTTGACGGAGAACAGCAGAGGAAAAGGCGGGGTCCCCGCCACGAACGTCCACCTGTCGTCCCCCTTCTTCTGCACGAGCCAGGGAAAGATCCTGTTATATGCGAACGGGAACTCGTGCAGGAACTCTACCCGTAAACCCCGCTTCGTTAGAGCAGTAACCACCTCCGAAAGAGGGTGATCGTATTGATAGCTGGCGGGCTCCCTGACGCGGGCGTTCCTGTCGGCGTAGGAGCCGTGGGTCTCCACCCTGAGGGGACTGCGGCTCCTGGGGAAGTAGGGGTACTTCAAGGCGAGGCTAGAGGGGTCCGGCGAGTCCTGGTCGAAACAGTTCAGCAGTGGATGGAGCTCAACCATGTAGAAGAACCCGTTGGGCTTGAGGAAGCGAGAGATGATCCGCCCCCACTCCCCGAGGTCGCGGAGCCAGGCCAAGACCCCATAGGAGGTGAAGACTATGTCGAACTGGCCGTCCAGTTTCCCTTCCAAGTCGTAGACGTCGGAGCAGATGAACTTGGCGTCGCTTTCCCTGACTCCCACCTCTGACCTTATGGACCGGGCGAGGTTGACCGCCCTGTCTGAGAAGTCAACCCCTGTGACCTTCGCGCCCTTCTTTGCGAACGACAGGGTGTCCAGACCGAAGTGGCACTGTAGGTGGAGGAGGGACTTTCCCTCGACGTCCCCGACCTCTTTGAGCTCTATGCCGTTCAACGATGACCTCCCCTTCTTGAAACCAGCCAAGTCGTACATCGCCGTGCCCTTGTGCACTGTGGTCAATTCGTTCCAGAGAGAGACGTTGGCCCTCCTGTATCCGTCCCAGACATCCCGCCCGCGAGGCAACCCCGAACCAGCCCTGCAGAGTCTGAATAACCTACCTATTGACGCCTACGCCGATTCGTTCCTTCGCCAGGGGCCGTGGAACGCGGCTGCCGACGCTATGAACAAGCATCGATGCATCAAGGGCCCTCTTCCTTCATCACCTGAGAGAGCGTCGGGGGCTGGACCTCTTCGCTCATCAGGTATAGCTTCGCGGCCCTGTTTGCGAACTCGAGCCTCGGAACCTCGTCCATCCCCTTCAGCCTCCCGTATATCGCACCAGCGTCCCAGACGTCCCCCGCCCCAGTGAGCCTCTTGGGCTTAATCCTGTGGACAGGCGCAGACGAGACCCTCGTCCCTTCGCTTGTGTGTGAGCTCCTGACCGAATGCAGGTCGTAGACTACTCCGAGTCCCCTAGCCAGGGCTTTGCAGGTCGGAGCCATTCCCCGCGCCGATATTCCAAGCGAACTGGCGGAGGCCCCCCCTTCCTGTTCGTTGGAGCTTATCCAGTCGACGACATGCTCCCTTGCTATCTTCCTTAACAGGTCGCCGTACTCCTGAATCCTGTCCCGGAAGTCTGCAGGGTTCAGGAATATCGTCTTCTCCTTTCCCAGCCGCCGCCTCAGCGCGACAAGGAGCTCCGTTCCGCGGCGATTGGCGGCCCAGTTGACCGAACAGGCGACCCTGGACCTCTCCAGGGCCGACCAGTCTTCCTCCGCGATCGAAGACGGACCGAAGTCGGACGCGCCGCTGGTGTCTGACAACATGACGTTCACCTTCTCCTCGAACGCTATGGTGAGCCCTGCGGGGTATGGCTTTACGCGGATTTCAGCGTCGAGGCCTTCGAAAGCCTGCCTTAGCAGTGGCTCATGGACCCTGTCGCTGTGCGTGATCAGCAGCACCCTCATCCCGAGCCTTGCGAGCGCGTGGGCAAGGTTGACCGCATTCCCTCCTCTCACGTCGTCCTGGCGGAAGCCGTGCAGCCCGCCGCCCCCTGAGCCAGCCTTCTCTCGCACCATCCCCATCGTGTCGCGGAGCGACCCGGTGTGCACGAGCCTGTCGACGAAGTAGTCGTGCATCACAGCTGCGTCGTACTTCCTGGCCATGTCTACTTCAGGATCTTTATGCTGCGGACGGTCTCCAGCCTGTGGAGCTCCTCAAGCGCCGGGCCCGAAAGCTGTCCCTCGATGACGAGCGTCAGCTTCGCCTCCGGGACCATCTCGGGGTCCTCCGCCACGGCCTGCCTCACGACCATCCCGTGTCTCGAAAGTATCTCTGCCACGCCGGCCATGACCCCAGCAGACTTCGGGTCGGCTTCGATGATTACGGCGGTGTAGCCGAGCTGAGAGACGACATCGACGAGGCTCGTCCCGAGCGGCCTCGTCTTCGAAAACAGGGAATAGAGGTATCTGTTGCTTCGTATCTGCTGCGCGGTCTGTTTGACGACCCGCCTGTCGACGTCCAGCGCCTTCGCCACGGCTGTGTAGTCGACTTCCACGTCGTCCACGTATATCTTCTCGTCCTCCGAGACCCTCATCCCGCACTCGATCATCTTCCTCACGATCTCGGGGCGCACGACCTGCCGTTCGAACTGCTTCCTTACGTTCGTCCACATGGATGAGGTTCATGCACAAAAGCATACATTTTAGCCGTTTCTGTCGGAATCCCCCGCGCGTCTCATGTACAGAAACAGTCACGATTCGATTTAACCCCCGCCAGGGCGGGTCTCTCCATGAGCAAGACTCAGCTGAAGGCGCTTCTGTCGCAGGACAGCCTGCCGAAAGACTTCTACAACATACAGCACGACCTGCCGGAACCGCTCCCGCCTCCGCTGGACCCCAGGACCCTGCAGCCCATGTCCCCTGAGCCTCTGATGCGGCTCTTCGCGAAGGAGTGCCTGATGCAGGAGATGTCTACTCAGGAGTACATCCCGATCCCCGACGAGGTCAGGGATGCCTATCTCCGCCTTGGCAGACCGACCCCGCTCTACAGGGCCACCAGGCTCGAGGCGAAGCTGAGGACCCCCGCGAAGATATTCTTCAAGAGGGAAGACCTGAACCCTGCGGGCAGCCACAAGCCGAACACGGCCATCGCCCAAGCTTACTATCACAAGAAGGAAGGGACCGAAAGGCTCGCAACCGAGACCGGCGCTGGCCAGTGGGGGAGCGCCCTCGCGCTGGCTACGGCCCTTTTCGACATAGACCTCACGGTCTACATGACGAGGAGCAGCTACGACCAGAAGCCGTACCGCCGGACCCTGATGGAGGTCTATGGGGCAGAGGTCCACGCGTCCCCTAGCACCAAGACGAACGCCGGGAGGAAGTACCTGGCGAAGGACCCGGGACACCCGGGAAGCCTGGGGATCGCGATCAGTGAGGCGGTGGAAGACTGCGTCACCCACGACAACACGAAGTACGCCCTCGGCAGCGTCCTCAACCATGTCCTCCTGCACCAGTCAGTGATAGGACAGGAGGCCAAGCTCCAGATGGAAGAGTTCGACGCAGACCCTGACTACATCGTCGGGTGCATCGGCGGGGGGAGCAACTACGCCGGGCTCGCCTATCCGTTCATGAGGGACAAGCTCCGCGGCAAGAGCGACGCCGCCTTCGTCGCATCAGAGCCCAGAGCCGTCCCGTCGACCACGAGGGGCTCCTACAGGTACGACTTCGCCGACGCGA
>JAKAOG010000003.1 GCA_021823325.1 archaeon | reverse complement strand
CTCTCAGCCTTGCCAGGCTGTCGTTCGTCTCCTTTGAGGAGGAGAGGCTGTGGTAGAGCTGCAGCGCTGCCCTCCTGATGGTGAGCTGGGGGTCTGACTTCGACGCTTCCTTCAGGGCGTCGACGAACCTGGTGTCTTGGAGCCTCATCACGACGATGTCGAGCAGCGATATTTTGACCCTGTACTCCTTGTCATGGGTGAGGATGTCCTTCAGGACGGGGAGCTCTTCGTCGAGCACCGTCCCTCTCTCCTTTATCGCCTTCAGCGCGCCGATGCGCTGCCTGGTAGGCTTGCCGTAAGCGAGCGAGTCGAGTATGACGCGGTTCGCTTCGGGGTCTTTGAGCTTCCCCATGGCGGCGACGCATGCCTCAGCCAGGATCTCGTTGACCGTGTGCGACCGCATGGCCTTCTTCAGGTAGGGGAGCGCGCCGTCGGGGGACGCCTTGGCGAGGCTCAGGGCAGCCTCGCACCTGACGAACGGGCTCTCGTCTCCTTCCAACAGCCTCGCCAATATCTCCACACCCCGCTGGTCCTTGAACCCGCTCAACCCAGCGGCATACCCCCTCCTCGATTTCCTGTCCTTGGGGACCTGGACCCCGAGGTAAGCGTCGAGCGCCTTGAAAGCGCACGCCCTCACGTGCCAGAACTGTTCCTTCGAAGCCGCACGCGAGAGCGCCGCGACTGCGGACTCGGCCTTCAGCTTGCCTAGTTCCTTCGCTGCCTCGGCCCTGCTGTAGGCGTCCTGGCTCCCCTCGAGCTGGTTGACGAGCAGCGCCGCCCCTTTGTCGAACTTCGCCCTCCTCAGGAGCCATCTCCTGGGGTCGAACTCCACGATCATAGGTCTGTTTGGAAGCGCGAAGGTGAAAGACTGGTCGGCCCCTTCTATGGAGACCCTGCGGCTGACCCTCTTCCCGTCGACATAGAAGACGAGCTCGCATGGGAGCTTGTAGACAGGCGTACCGTCGTCTGTCCTCTGGGTCTGCTTGACTCTTAGCGTCGCCAGCTTCTGCGGGTCGTCCCACGAATATGATATCTCGAATTCAGGGTGCCCAGGCTTGTAGAACGACTGCTCGAAGAACTCCTCAAGTGACGCTCCGCTCGCTGCTTCCACTGCCTTCCGGAAGTCGTGCGTGTCGGCAGTGGAGAGGGCGTGCGCTTTCAGATACCTGTTGATCCCGGCGAAGAAAGCTTCGTCGCCGACCAGGAACCTGAGCTGGTGGAGCATCGACGCCCCCTTGGGATAGAGATGGCTGTCGAAGAGGTCGTCGGGCCAGACGTAGTCCCTTTCCACTATCGGGCGCCTGTACTCGGTCTCCGCCTCATCGAAGTAGTCCTCGACCCGGTTGTCAAGGTGCCATATCATCTCGTCCTCCCCTCTTGTCTTCTCAAGGTAAAGCTCCTGGAAGTAAGACGCGAACCCTTCGTTCAGCCACGCGTGGGCCCAGTCGGAGCACGTGACGTAATCTCCGAACCATTGGTGCGCCAGCTCGTGGGACACGAGGTCCATCGGCCTTGACCCGGGGAGAGAGTAGGTCGTGGAGAAGTCCTCCTCCGACGCGGCGTCAGGATAGAAGTTAGTGGCGAGGGTGGTCGCGTTGAGGTTCTCCTCTCCGCCAGCTACGAAGTCCTGGACGGTGGTCTGGTCGTACTTCAGATAGGGGTACTTCACCCCTGTCAGGTCCTCGAACACCTCAATCATCTTCGGCGTCTCTCCGAAGTATCTCAGTACGTCCTCTCTCTTCGACTCCGGGAAGTTGTAGTTCAGCTTGACGCCGCGGGACTCCTGGGTCACGACGCCGAACTTCCCCGCGATGAAAGAGGTCAGGTAGCATGAATGGGGGATCTCTTCGAGCCAGTGGAACGTCGCTGCGTCTCCTTCCACCTTGGTCGAGAGGAGCTTCCCGTTGGATATCACCCTGTATTCCTTGGGGACGGTGAGGATCAGTTCGCTGCTCGACTTGTCGCCGCAGTGGTCGTGGCACGGGATCCAGTAACGCGACTCTTCCGCCTCGGTGTGGGTCCACGCCTGGGTCTCCTTCTCAGGGTGCTCTGCGTCGGGGACCGGGAAGTAGAGGCCCATCTTGGGCGAGGCACTGTAAGACACCGCGACAGAACGCTTCCCTTTCCCTCTGCCGATCTTCACGGCGAGCTCTTTGCCGTCATATTCGAACCCGGCTCCGGCGCCATCGACCGTTACCCCTGATATGTCGAAACCATGCGCGTCGAACCTGGCGACCTCCAGCCCGGGCTTGACAGGCTCGATCACCTGGGTGCATGTCCCGGAGATGCGCTTCTTCTGGAAGTCCACGACGAGTTCGACCTTGGTGTGGACGGTGTGGAACTCGAGCGGAGGGGCGTACCTGACTCTGGACTCCGGAAGATGGAAAGAAAGCGGGCTGTCCGCCATCGCCTTTCGTCCCCGAAGTGCGCCACATAAAGACTCGCGACCACGGCAGGATTGAAATATCGACCCTGACGCGACCGCAGTGATGAGCAGGCTCACTCGTCTCATCCAGGCGCTGATACTGTTCTCCACCCTCTTCGGCGTGGCGTTCCTCTACGAGGTCTACCCCGTCTTGCCGTCGTTCGTGTTCGACTCTGTCGCCTTCGGTTGGGTCCTCTTCGTGGTCGACAGCGGGTTGAGCTTTGTCAGGCCGAAGGCATCTTACTATCTCGCGTTCGTCCTTTCCCTCGCGGCGTTCGGGGCGACCGTCTCGCAGCCGCAGCACTATGCGCTGATAGCGAGCGGCGACGTCCCCGCCACGCTGACGATAATCATCGGCTTGGCGGTCGAGCTCCTACTGATGGCGCTGGTGCTGGTCTTCGTCCTTACCGAGCGGAAGAAGGACCCCTGGGCGCTTTCTGCGAAGCCCGGACCATAGACACAGCCGTGGGCCAGTCAGCTCTGTCTGCCGTTCACCGATAATCAGAGCGCAAGGGGTGGCAACAGGCAGGTTCGAAGTTCTCGCACGACGCTTTCTTATCTGCTGAAGCGCCAGATGATGTAGACGCCGAAGCACATGAAACCAACGGCTATTCCCAACCCAGTGGTAACTTGGAACAAGCCGCCGACCAAAGCAACCCGAAAAATTCCGAGGCCAACGGCTACTGTCAGCGCCCCCAGAAACATCAGAAGTGACCTTCTGAGTCCGCTTGTCGACTCCCCTTTCCATGGGGACTCCTCATGTCCCAACTCATCGGAGATCAACGCGGCGATTGTAACAAGAATAGGGATTGAAGGCGTAAGAAGATAGGACTCCCAGATCTGCAGGGCTCCGAGATAGTAGGCTGCGGCTTCTGCCCCGCCTATGGTCAAGGTGGTCAAAGCTAACAGATTCCTGATGTGATACCCGCGACCGAGCGCTTTCTCGTCGTTTTGTCCTTGAGGGGTCATTCTCACCATCAGAACCCTGTGGAGTCACTTTTACAGACGGAAGCGTCCGGGGACGAAGTCGCGCGACAAAGCAGGGAAGGTAGACCGGTCTTCTCTGTTTCGGTAGCCATTTTCACTCCTTCCAGGTGCCGGAGAACGATGGCAGACAAGGAGAAGCGACCGGTACTCGCCTAGATGTAGCCCCAGCTGATCAGCATATCGCTGTCGTGGGTCCAGCGCTTGCCGATGTCGCTCCTGTAGAACATGTTGGGGATCATGACGTTGCTCACGTTCTGGTACGCTTTGTTGATCGCGTCAGTGACCGTGGCCCCCGACCCGGTGACCACGAGCGCGTAGCCAGAGTTCCCCGCTATGTGCCAGTCTCCCTCCTCGAGCTTCACCTCTCCGATGTGTATCCCGTCGAGCCCCTGCCTCCGGAACAGGATCGTCGCCCCTTCTGAATACCTTCGGAACGCCTTCTCGTCTTCGAAAGGCCAGGGCGGTATCGCTATCACGACGCCGATCTGGTATCCCTTCCTGGTCTTCAGCTGCGCCTCGTTACCCCGGGCGATGTCCGAAATGAACGGCCCCCACTCGCTTGTTATCCCCTCCATCTGGATGCTTATCGTGGGATAGCCCATCCGCGAAGTCCATTCCAGCGGCCAGATCCCCTTGCCGTTGACGATGCAGTTGATGTCTATGTACCCCACGTATCTGCTGGCGGCGAGCTTGTCCTTCATCTTCAGCAATGTCCTTTCGAAGATGGGGTTCTCCTTCGCCCAGTAGACAAGCGTCCCCATCTCGCCGGTGCTCGGGCCAAGCTCTTCCGGGAAGAGCCGCTTATGCTCGAAGTTGACACATATCGGGAGGACGAAGTCCTTCCCGTTGAAGAACGTCCCGACCGCGATCTCGACCCCTTCCGCGTACTTCTGCATCTGGAACTCCTTGATCTTCTTCGACCAGTTCACCTTGTAGTGCTCCAGGATCTGCAGGATGTCCTTTCCGTCGGCCTCCTGGCCGACGAAGAGCAACTCCTTCTCGTTCTGGGCCTTGCCGCTCGGCTTCAGGACGTATCTGTCCGGGTTCTTCTTCACGAATTCGATCGCTTCGTCGAACGACGTGAAGTCCCAGCTCGGCAGGACGTCGACGCCGGCCGCTTTCAGCTCCGCCTGCCCGAACTCCCTGTCTATCTCCAGTTTGTCGGTGTAAGGGCTCCCTCCCATCACGTGCTTCCCCTCGTTCCTCAGTTGCTCCGCCTTGTTGCCGAACCCCACGTCGTCGAATATGATGACGTCCGCCCAGTCTTTCAGCGGCTCCCACTCTTCGATCTTTTCGAAGAAACCCAGCCCGACGTCCTTCTCTCCCTGGCTGTGGCAGTACATCTTGACGTCGTGCCCCTCTTTCTTGAGCTGCCAGGCAAGGTCAGCAGACAGGCTTTCGTTTGTCACGAACAGAAATTTCATCCGACGTCAACAAAAATTTCTTGCCTGTTAATATCTGTTGGTGAAGTAGATTATGCGCGAGCCTGGACCAGAAGCTCGTCCAAGAAGGCTCAGAGATCAAATCATCAGCCATCTAGTAATCAGAACCTGATTGCCAAAGCGAAACACGGAGCATGGATTCGAATCTCGCTGTAGCCTCTGTAGTCCAACTGTTTTGCCAGATCGTGGCAGATGGATTCGCGTCCTCGTCAAAACGTATGCGGAGACGCGCGGGCCGAGGCCCGATGTTATCACAGATGAGAATCGTCATCGTGGCTTAAATCGCCACCTCCGGGGTTTTAGGCGAATGTCTACGAAGACCTCCCTAACAGGCGGGTTCGTCATAGCCGTCCTCGCGGCCGCCCTGGTACTTTCCGGGTTCGGCGCAGCGGTCGCTGTCGGAGGGATCGGACAGAAACCGGCGACGACGACCACCGTTACCGGCACCAACGCTACCGCCGCCCCCTACACCCTGACCCTGGTGCTCACCACCGGGAACACTTTCAATTCGACCGTGGGCGAGCAGCCAGCGTACTATGTCCTGGGACCGAACGGTCTCGAGTCGTCCGCCAACATCTCGCTCCCGGTGAACCAGACGATCAAGCTCGTGATAATGAACTATGACGACGGAAACGCTTCCCTTGTGATCCCCAACGACAACGTCGTCTCAGGCACCAACGGAGGGACGGTCTTCGTCGCGTCCAACACTAACGTCAACTCGAGCCAGGGGACGAACGGGATCAACATCGTCGGGGGCCAGTCGGTCACTTCTGTCCCGTCCGCCGACTTGGCGCACACTTTCACCGTCCCGGCGCTCAACCTGAACGTCCCCGTCCCGTTGAGCTCTACCGTCGTCGCATACTTCACGATAACAAAGGCGGGGACCTTCATCTGGTTCTGTGAGACGACCTGCGGGTTCGGCACCGCTGGGACCGCAGGCGCCATGTCGACGGCCGGCTGGATGACAGGCTCACTGGTGGCGAGCTGATAAACTGAGGCGCCATACCGCCGGGGAGGGGGCCGGTGCTTGACGTCAGAACAGGGAGAGGGAAGGGGCGCGTCCGAGGGTGAAGAAGGGTCGCGCAGGGAGTTCCTGAAGGCCGCGGCCGCGATATCCGGAGTTCTAGCCGTCGCGGGCATCGCATCAGTCATGAAGTCCGTCGTCATCCCGTCGGTGCCCACCCAGACCCAGCAGACGTTCCCGAGGGTGAAGGTCTCGAGCCTGGACGAACTGTCGACAGGGACCGTCGTGATATTCAACTATCCGCTGGGCAACGAACCAAACATCCTCGTGAAACTGGGACAGAAGGCGGAGGGAGGCGTGGGGCCAGACGAGGATATCGTCGCGTTCAGCCAGGTCTGCCAGCACCTCGGATGCATCTGGGGGTACGTGGCCCCAGGCAAATCCCCCACGGCCAACCCGAGTTACGTCGCGACGGGCCCGGTGGGGTACTGCCCCTGCCACGGCAGCGTCTACGACCTCACCCAGGCAGCCAAGGTCATCGGAGGACCCGCCCCGAGGCCCGAGCCTCAGGTCACGCTCGAAGTTGACGCGTCGGGGGACGTCTACGCCACCGGTATGGGGCCCCCTTCAGTGTTCGGCCATGACACAGGGTCTAACGACGTGAGCAACGACCTCCAGGGCGGGACAATCGTCTAGGGACGTGGGCGCATGGAAGAGAAACAAGGCCTCCTCGGGCGGCTCGCAGGATGGTTCGACTCGAGGCTCGGGCTGAGCTACCCGATGCTGAGGCCTGTGCCTGAATACGCACTGAACCCCTTCTACTGGCTGGGCGCCCTCGCCGTGGTGGCGTTCGTCATACAGGGGGTCACCGGGATGATAATGATGCTCTACTATGTCCCCAGCCCTACCCAGGCCTACTCCTCGACCCTCTACATCTTCCAGAACGTGTACAACGGCCGCTTCCTCGAGACCATCCACCTCTACACGGCCTATGCCATGATCATGCTCGCCTTCATGCACATGATGAGGGGGTATTTCGTCTCCGTGCACAAGAAGCCACGGGAGGTCATGTGGGTGATCGGAATGGCGATGGGGTTCGTCACCCTCGGATTCGGGTTCACCGGCTACCTGCTCCCGTGGACGGTCGTGTCAAAGTCGGCGACCGACGTCGGGGTGGGGATGGTCAGCGCCCTGCCGCAGCCTGTCTCTTCACTGCTAACTTTCCTGATCGTCGGGTCCGGGGGCGACTCGGCGGAGATCCTGCGTTTCTTCGACCTCCACGTGGTCGTCCTGCCCGCGGTCCTTCTCATACTTCTGGTCGTGAAGATGTACATGCTCGAGTCTCACGGGGTCGCAGACCCTGAAAGCGGAAAGCAGGCTGCCAAGCCGAAGACGTTTCCCGTCTTCCCGGACGTGACCATGTACCTGTTCGAACTGTCGATGCTCTTCGGGGCAGGGATGCTCCTGATATCCGCGATCTTCCCGCTCAACCTCCCACCCGAATACTCGCCGGCGGCCGCAGCCCAATACGTCCCCCAGCCCGACTGGTACTTCTTGTGGATCTACCAGGTGCTGAAGATAAACGTCTTCGAAGGTCCCCAAGGACTCGCGGCGGCGCTGTCGGTCGTGACCGTGATCTTCGTCGCCCTCACGGTGCTCCCCTTCATCGACAGGAGCAAGGAGCGCAGGATCTCACGGAGGCCCTTCTACATCACGCTGGGCGCGATATTCGTCGCTGAAGTCGTGGCGCTTTCATATTGGGGGCTCATCACTCCGGGAGAGATCATACCCGTGGAACAGGCGGTCTTGGTGATCGGCGGGATCGCTCTGCTCGTGGCCGTCGGTTCGATGGTCATCTATAGGGCAATGTACTCTCGCGCGAAGGGTTCCCTGGCCACGACCTCCTCGAAGCAGATCCCCTATTCTGAGCTGAAGACCGGGCTGGCGTTCGCGGTGCTGCTTGCATTGGGCGCATTCGCCATCGGGGTCCTTGTCAACGGCGTCGTGGGGGTCGCGCTCGGCAACTACTCGGTGGCCATCGTCGGAACTGTCGCGGGCTCATCTGTCCTCCTGCTTGGGGACCTGATCTCCACGATGTTCCTGATCTACAGGCTCGACCTCAGGACGGGGACGATCCGCAGGCGTGTGAAGGCGCTGGAGATAGGGTGGAGAGAATAGGTTGCGAGCAGACCTGAAGTCCATCCAGATCATCTTCCTCATCACGCTGCAGGTCGTGACCCTCCCCGTGCTGTGGCTCATGAACCCGGTCGCCCAGGTCGCGACAGACACCTTCGCCCTGTATCTCAGCTTGGACCTGCTCGCTTTCGTGCTGATATCCTACATCTATAGGACGAGGTCGGTCGGGAGGGAACCCAGTGCGGCCTGGCTCTCTGTCGGGTATCTTGCGATCATCGTGCTGCTGGTCTCCAACCTCATGATGACGGCATAGCTGCACGATCCTAGAGCGTCTTCACCCTGACGACGCTCGAGTCGGGCCTCTCTCGAAACCTTCCGCCAGGGCGGGGATGGACCCTTCCGCGAGGACGAAGTACGTCAACGAGTGCTTGGCGGGCAGAGGATAGGGGTCGCCGGGGCGACCGTCGAAGACTCTCAGTTCCTCGTCCTTGACGAGCCCACTTCGAACCTTGACGTCTCCGTCCAGGCCCAGATGCTCAGACTCCTGATGGACCTACACGCGAAGACAGGTACCCCGCACCTCTTCGTCGCCCACGACATGGTCGTCGCGCAGTACGCATCGGACAGCATAGCCGTCATGCGCGCCCGGAGGTGGTGGAAAGGGGCGCCTCCGGGGACGTCGTCGGGGAACCCATGCACCCGTACACCCAGGACCTCCTGAGCTGCGTCCTTACCTTCGACCTGACGAAGAAGGTGACCGACGTCAAGATCGCCGGAGACCCGCCGAGCTTCACGAACATGCCCAAGAGGTGCCGCTACGCCAGCAGATGCAAGTCGGCCTTCGACCTGTGCAGGGAGAAGGAACCTGCCCTGGCGGTCGTGGGGAAGAGAGAGGTCGCCTGCTTCTTGCATCACAGTGTGACGAGAGGATCCCCTCCCGAGGCATAGCGGGGAGCCCGCTCCAGTCGGGGCGGCCGGGCCCGCTTTCACTGGTCTTCCAGCCACGCGCCGACCCTGGATGTCCCTTCGCGTATCCTTTCCGCGGTGTTCGAACAGAACACGAAGCGCACGTGTCCTTCGCCGCTGGGGCCGTATTTTCGTCCGGGCATGGTCTTGACTCGGGCTTCGTCTTCGAGGGCCCTCACGAAGCTCTCCGAGTCACTGGTGTACGACGAGAAGTCTGCGAACACTTCAAACCCCCCGTCAGGCGTCACGAAAGCTACGTCTTTCAGCTCGCGGAGCCCCGCCAGCATGGCGTCCCTCCTCATGCGCAGCTCAGCGTGCATCTTCCTGACGGACCCGGAGCACTTCTCCAGGGCGACCGCCCCCGCGTACTGTACCGAATAGGCGACTCCTCCGTTGTACTCGAAAGAGATCTGCTTGATCCTGTCAGCATTCTTCCTGGCGGCGACCACATAGCCGAGCCTCCAGCCTGTCATAGCGTACGTCTTGGAGAAGCTGTTGACGACGTACACCTGGTCCATCAGCTCCCTCTCTCCGAGCAGGCTGTGGTGCTCGGCTCCGCCGTACAGCATCCGCGAATAGCATTCGTCCAGGATGACGGAGACGTTTCTGTTCTCCGTCAGTATGTCTGACAGTTCCTCCATGTCCTTACTGCCGCACAGCGTCCCCGTCGGATTGTTGGGGTTGCAGATGAAGATCAGCCTCGTCTTGCCGGTGATGGCGGACTTCACCGAGTCGAAGTCGATTCTCCAACGCTCTTTCTCCAGAAGGGGGACTAGGACTGGCTTGACCCCGAACCCCTCGAGCTTCTCGATGAACACGTTGTATGTCGGCTCAGGGATTAACACCTCGTCCCCTGGCCTGGCTGCCGCTTGGACTGAGAGGGAAAGCGCCTCCTGCGCTCCGTGGGTCGGGACGATTTCGGTCAGCGGGTCGATCGTACAGCCGCGCGCCCGTCGGTAGTGCTTCGCTACCGCCTTTTGGAACACGTTCGGGTCGAAACCGGGAGCGGGGAAATAGTGGGTGCAGCCATGGCGCACGGCGTACCTGAACGCCTCGACTATCTTCGGGTCTGTCTTGAAGGCCGGGTCCGCGACCCACATGTCGATCACGCCCCTTTCCTTCTTCGAGATTGCCGCCCTGCCCACCCGACCTGGCTTCGCTAGTCTCGGCTATTTCTCCGTAGTGTCGCGGGCTCTGGCCCCTGCTCCGCGGCTCCAGTGGGCCGCCGAGCACGCCGAAAGCCTTTTGCGAATCGGGTCAAGGACGGCCTCCGCGCAGCTTCATGACGCTAACGTCAAAGCCCCTGGACTCGCGGACATGGCCCGCGTTCGCGCGGCTGGTGGAAAAGCACAACGGGATATTCGGAGGATGCTGGTGCATATCCTTCCATCTCGACCCGGAAGGAGGAAGGGTGCCTTCGAAGCTCTACCGCAAGATGAAAGAAGAGCGCGTCCGAGAAGGCCGCGCCCATGCGGCCCTGGTCTTCGACGGCAAGGAGGCCGTCGGCTGGTGCCAGTTCGGTCCCGCCGCAGAGCTTCCGAACATCAGGAGCCGCAAGGCCTACGAAGCGGGGCTGGAGGAACTCCCTGACTGGCGCATCACCTGCTTCTTCGTCGACAGGGAGCGGAGGGGGGACGGGATCGCTACCGTCGCTCTCCGTGAGGCCCTGAATATGATCGCGCAGCTTGGCGGCGGGACTGTAGAAGCGTACCCGGAAGACTACACGGGCCAGAGGGTCTCGTCTTCCTTCCTTTGCAGTGGGACGCTGGGTATGTTCGAAAAGGCCGGCTTTACGAGGGCACGCAAGATAGCGATGCACAGGTGGGTGGTGGCACAGGATATCCCTCGGTACGGAGGGACTGAGAAGCTGGCCGGAGCGGCTGAACCTCGTAAACCCCGGGCCCGTAAACCTACGGGCAGGGCTCGCGAGGCGTGAACCTCGAAGAAGTGGGCCGCCTTCTCGACCTCTCTCGCACGGCGAAGTGGGCATACTCCACGTCCTTCGGCAGGCGTAGACTGCTTTTAGACCAACGCATTTGAGGGCAGACCAAGCTTGAAACCAAGCAGTGACGGCTGGGAAGAGCTCGCCGATTGGTATGACCAGAAGGAAGGAGAGACGGGGGACCTGTGGCACAGGGCGCTAATCGACCCTGTTCTCCTCAGGGTCTTGGGTCAGTGCAGGGGCAAGCGGGTGTTGGATCTGGGGTGTGGGAACGGCTACCTAGCGCGCCGGATCGCCCGCCTTGGAGCAACGGTGACGGCCGTCGACGCGTCTCCGCGGATGATCAGGAACGCAAAGTCGCGGGACGATGGGTCGGGGGTCAGGTACCTGCGCGCTAGCGCGACGATGATGAGAGGCGTCGGAAGCGCCAGCTTCGACGTCGTATTCGCGAACATGAGCCTTATGGACGTGGAGGACGCCGAAGCAGCGATAGGGGAGGTGGCCAGGGTCCTCCGCAAGGGCGGGAGGTTCGTCGCCAGCATCTCGCACCCATGCTTCAACATCCTCTCCAACTCCAGCTGGACGGCGGAGAAGACCATGGGGAACAAGCCGGTAGTCCACAGGAAGGTGAGGGGCTACAGGACCCCGTTCGCCGAACGAGTCCCCTGGGACAAGGAAGA
This sequence comes from archaeon, assembly GCA_021823325.1. GTDB lineage: Archaea > Thermoproteota > Nitrososphaeria > Nitrososphaerales > Gagatemarchaeaceae > UBA183. Next base: position 158,955 of record JAKAOG010000003.1, on the reverse strand, counting down.
TGGATCCAAGCCTCTCACCATGTGCTACCACCGTCCCCTGAACTGGTATGCCAGGGCTCTCAGCTCGAACGGCCTCGCGATAACGGCGCTCGAAGAGCCGGGGCCGACCCCAGAGTTCACCAAGAATGTACAGGAGAAGCCTGGGGACATGGACGGGGCTGGCTTTCAGGAGGTCCCGCTGCACCTCGTCATAGAAGCGGTAAGGATCTGAGCGGCTCTGCCGTCCAGTCTCCCGCCCCTGTCTTTTTGACAAAGGCGGACAGATCTCGCCGGCCCCGGATTGGTTCCATGGGGCGCTCACCGCGTCATTCTAGGGTGCAGGTAGACCCTCGTCTAGGGCTAAGGCCAGCATACAATGAACTCTTTCAACAGAGTTCCATCACCAATCTATGTTGGCGTTCTCTGCGTCAAGCAGGAAAATCCTCGCCGTCCCGCCACATTCGCCAGTGACCAGCTCGGCCAGGTCGTTGGTGGCCCTGCTGACGTCGTTTTTGGTGAGCGGCGGCAGCGCGTCGACGACTAGGAACGCGTCTCTGGTTGCTTCCGTCAGTTTGGTGACGTCAGATTCCCTCCAGTTCCACCTTCGACAAAGGATCTCGTTTCCTGCCGCGTACACGACCTCCCCTGCGTCCACCCTCTCGCTTTCAGCCTCCCCCAGCGGCACGAAGCGCTCTTGACCTGAGGCGATTTTCAGCGCAATGCCCTCTCCGCCTACTGAGCCCAGGTCCTCGCCGCCGACAGGAGTAACGTACCTCAAGGACACATAGTTGTACGCGTCAACCAGCTTGCTTATGTGCCGAAGGTCGTTCCCCTTCAACACTCGCCTAACCAGCGCTTCGCTTGAGCACTTGGACTTGGTAGGGTCTGTTCCGAAGGAGGAATAGGCCCTGCGCCAGGAAAGGAAGTGCGGCTCGGTGGACAACGTTTCGACGGTCAATTGCCTCCTGATGTCAGACTCGGCCGCTCTTAGCCGGCTGGCTAGATCGCCGCTTTCGCCGGAGTTGTCTACTTCTTTGCAGATGACCACTCCGCAGACGAAGTCGGGGAACCTCTGGAATATCTCGTCCGAGATACTGAACTTCAATGGCAATGTCACCCTTGGTGGTTTTTCTGGGAGAGGGGCGCGTTCAAGCCCCTGCCCGCACCCTATGCGCGCGGTTCGCGGGCTTGCATCTCCCTTGAGACAGACGCGTCTTCGGGCCGATTGCGCTTGACCAGGCCTAGCCTGACGCCCTCCCGGTCTTCTTTGACCCTGTTCTGGCTGAGCTTCCATTTGCCTTCGATTGTTGAAACCGGCATCTCAAAACCCACTATTGATCTCAACTCTCTGCTGATGTAGTCGGCAGGCGCGTCGGACACGCTCCAGGGCTTCTCTGACCCTGATTCATGGTGATCGGTCAAGTCGGTTACGACCTCCAGGAGCCTCTTCGGGTCCTCGAAGAATGAGACGGGCCCACGGACTTGGACCTCGATGTAGTTCCAGGTAGGGACCGTCTTGCCATCTTCCTCCTTCGTCGGATACCAGTTGGGAGTGACATAGGCGTCGGGTCCCATGAACGTCGCCAGGCCCTCGCCTGCCGAAGACTCCCTCCACTGCGGATTCCCTCTGGCCATGTGGCCGAATAATGTCCCGAGCCGCCCCTTTGATGGGTCGATGAGCATTGGCACACGGCTGGCCATTATCCCGGCAGGGCCGGTGGTGATTATGGTCCCGAAGCTTATCCTGTTGACTTCCGCTTGAAGTACCTCTACGTTGTCTTCCTTGAACCACTTCGGAATATACAAGCCGAATTCTTCTTTCAGTGGAGCGCTAATTAACCTTCAAGGGCCGTCGAGTCAATGCCGCGGGCGGGTTATAAGGAACGGAACACCAGGTCCGGCCGCGACACCAAAGTTGAACATCCCTCAGACCCGAGTCCACCAGATTCCTGGCATGGGCTTCTCGAACGCGTTCGTTGTAGAGCTCGACGGCCAGGGATTGGCCGTCATCGACACGGGGACCTCCGGGAAGGAGAAGAAGATCCTCGAATATGTCGCCTCTCTGGGGCGGAAGCCGGCTGACGTATCCTTCATCGTCCTGACCCACCCGGACGCGGACCACTCGGGAAGCGTCGCTGCCCTGAAGAGGCTGACAGGGGCGAGGCTGGCCATAGGTGAGCTGGACGCGCCGAGGCTCTCGGGGGAGAAGAAGCTCAAGGAGGCCAGGGGCTTCGGAAGGCTGATGCTCGGCGTCTTCGGTTCGATGATGAAGGTCGAGAGAGTCAAAGCTGACCTGGAACTCGAGGACGGGGCGTCCGTCGGCCCCCTGACCGTCATCGGCACCCCTGGGCACACCGACGGCAGCGTCTCCCTCTATCTGCCGGGAACTGCAATTTTCGTTGGGGATCTCCTCAGGACAGACGGCTCAGGTAAGTTGAAACTGGCGTCAGCGAACATGAGCAGGGACATGGAGGAGGTCAAGCGTTCGGTGGAGAAGATTTCGAAGCTAGAATTCCAACAGCTCCTGCCTGGCCATGGGCTGCCGATTCAGGAGGGAGCCTCGAAGAAGCTCAGAGACTTCGTCACGAACGGCTTCAAATCAGCGCGCGGTCAGTGAGATATCTAGGCGGACAAGGCTCTTAAGCCAAAGCCGCAGGCTAATTTCACCTGATGAAGAAACTACCGCTCGTGCGGGTCGCCGAAGTCGCCTTCCTCACCGCAAAGACTGACGAGTGTGCCAGATTCTATCGAAAAATCGGGCTCGAATTTCCTGTTCGTCCGGACAAGAAACGCATCCACTTCGCCGACGTTGGCGAACAGTACTTCGGCTTTGCCCATGAAGACAGAGGGTTCATGACCGGCTATGGAGATGAAATGGTCAAAGTCCCAGTGCACATAGCCTTTGAAGTCGAACATGGCCAATTGGAAGACTGCGTCAGATTCCTGCGGCGCAAGGGTGTAAAGTGCAGCCCCAAGATCGAGAACTCGAGAGGATGGCACGGCTCTCGACGCTCGTGGAGCACATACTTTTCAGACCCGGCAGGCAACATCATGGAGCTGTGGGCGCCACAAAGATAGGCACAATGTCCTGCTTTCACGTGCGACGGATTGGCATGGGAAGGGTGTCTTCCAAGTCCCGCTCGGTGGGTCCCCGAAGCCGCCAAGCCCCTTCTGCCTGACAGAGCTAGCTCTGAACTGTTTCGTAACGGGACCTGTGGGTTCCGGACCAGTAATGGGTTCGAGTCCTCTTCGTGCAAATCATAAATACAAGTCATCGCTGTCTTACATGTGATGAGCGAAGCGGTATCGGTCAGGCTCCCCGAGGACGTCGCTAAGCGCCTCGAGGAACTCGCGAAGTCTTTGGACCGCCCCAAGACGTACATCGTCACCAAGGCGCTGAAAGAGTACTTGGAGGAGTATGAGGACTACCTGATTGCCCTGCACCGGTTGAACGACAAGGACGACCGCCTGGTGTCGGAGAAAGAACTGGTCAAGCTTGACCAGTAAGATACTCTACAAGTCCTCCGTAAGTCGCGATCTCAGGAAGATTTCTTCGAAGGAGGTCGACCGAATCTTGAGGCAGGTCAGGGCGACTCTGGGCGACAATCCCCAGTCAGGTGAGCGACTCCACGGCGACTTCGAAGGCCTCCTCAAACTCAGAATCGGCGAGTACAGAGTGGTGTATGCCCTCTCGGACAGCGACGTCATAGTCCTGAGGATAAGGCACCGCTCTAAGGCGTACGATTGAGCTTGGGCAGGTCTCATCGCGATGGCTCACCGATTCCAACTCTGGCATTCGTCACGATGCCTGCTTCACCTCCGGTGGGTGCGGGATTCATTATGGGTTCGAATCTTTCACGCACCGCTCTAGCAGCGATTCAGCAAACCGTCGTTTCGAATCCGGGCTACCCAGTTAACAGCAGAAATCATTCTGCAAACAACCGCGGCGATTTAGAAGCGACGCTGGAATACCTAGGTTCACCTTCCGTTCACCATTCAGAGTCCATTCTGAGCTATTTCATAAGCGGGCCCGGTGGGGCCAGGACCCATTATGGGTTCAAATCTAGATCTTGTGAGGTTCGTACGCGAGCAAGTCAGGTCTGCGCGGGCACTTGAAGCAAAGGACCAAAAAGTCTGAACCACCCAAGAAACTGCATCCCGGCGGGCTTCCCCTTCTCTAACAGACGAGTTGTTCCCCTCGTGTTTGCAGCCATACGGTCGTCAGTTTGGAATACTTTGCAAATGGATCGGAGATAGGTCCTACGAATTCATATCAGAAGTTGGAAAGTATCTCAAACTAGCCCTGTCTTCTTTTCGAGGGCGACGACTCTTGGGTCAGATCGGACACCGTCCCAAAGATGGGAGAACATGAGACTGAATGTGAACGCGTCCTGCAGTTCGTAAGCGCGCTCAAGAAGTTGAATTGCTTCGTCCGTGTCCCCCAGTGCGAGATGAATCTCGATTAGCCCCCATCCTTGATACCCTTCTTTCTTCGCTTGCATCAGAATCTTACGAGCCTCGTCGGTCCTCCCCATCTTCGCATAAAGAACGGCAAGGTCGGCCTCCAGTCCGACCTTTTCCCATTCTTTCAGAGCCTTGTCGTACCATCCCTTTTCAAGATAGAGCCAACCCAGCCTGCTTGAAACAAGCATCGGATTAGCACCCCATTCTTCCATTCTCTGTATACACTTGATCGCATCGTCGTATGCCCTCATGCAGTAGTAAGCAAAGCCCAGTGCTTCATGGGTGTCTGGGGAAAGAGGATCAAGCTTCAGTGCTTTCGTAGCCGCAGCCAGCGCCTCCTGATGCCGCCCCATCGACAAAAGAGTCCAGGCATAAGTGGATTGTCCTCCGGAAACGCTTGGGTCAAGTTCGATTGCCCTTCTTATCTCCTTCTCAGCCTCTTTCCAGTTGAGTCTTAGCTTGCACAACTGACCTGATGCTAGGTGGGCCTCGGCCAGACTAGGGTCAAGCTCAATGGAACGTTTGATTGCGCGTTCAGCAACGGGAACGGCTTGGCTCGCCGGAAGGATGCTGCCGACCGTGGCCGTCACGTAAGGGGTCAGATAGCAGGTAGCAAGCCACGCGTGGGGCGTAGCGTATTCTGGATCAAGTTCAATCGCCCGCTCGAAGAATCCGATGGCCTTCCATGTGTCCTCTTCGCTCCAACCTTTCCTAATCGTTTGTACTCCTTTGATACAGTTCGTGTAGGCTTCGATGTTCTTCGTAGGCTCTTCCTGAATGCGTGTCATTTCCTGTGCCAGGAGCTTCACTTTCAAGGCGCCCGCCACCCGTTCCGCAATTTCGCTTTGAGTAGCAAACACGTCTTCGAGTTTTCTGTCGTACGTCTCCGACCAGAGATGCAAATCCTTTCTTGAATCTATCAACTGGACCGTAATGCGCAGTCTGTCCCCGGTCTTGCGGACGCTCCCCTCAAGCACGCTCCCAACTCCCAATTCCCTGGACACGTCTTTGACCATTCGAGGGTTCTTCTTGTATTGCATGACAGAAGTTCTGGAAGTGACTTCAAGCCCTATGACCTTTGACATGGCGGAAATCAGTTCTTCTGTCATGCCGTCGGCAAAATATTCATCATTGGGGTCGGGACTCATGTTAGCGAATGGAAGAACAGCAATCCTCTTGGTGTCAGATTTGTTAGGAGATTCCATGTCCTCTTTCTCCCAGGGCATCTTCATCCTGTACAACTCGATCTGCGACGCGACGTTCTTCAGCTGTTTTTCCCCGACACTCACCAACGAGAGTTCGAACTTGTTCTGGACATGGTCGAATACCTGGCGAGTAAGACAGACCCCTCCAGGCTCCGCAAGTGACTCAATTCGCGAGGCGACATTGACTGCATCCCCAGAGATGTCCCCGTCGGTGTCGACAACGTCCCCGAGGTGAATGCCTATCCTGATTTGGAATCTTCGTTCCTCGGACGAAGAAATGTTGTATTCCCTTACTGCTTTCTGGATGGCGTATGCGCACCTGACAGCGTTGAGTGCGCTAGGAAACTCGATGAGGAAGGCGTCTCCGATTGTTTTTACATCTCTGCCGTTGTCTGCACGAACAGCGAGCCTAATCAGACGCTTCTGTTCCTCGACAAGTTCGAGCGATAGTGCCTCGTTTCTCTGCCCCAGGGCGGTGTAACCAACCATGTCGGTAAACATGATCGCTGCGAGTCTCCGCTCGCGTTTTGGCAACTGGCTACACGGCATGTCGAGTGGACTTCAGATAAAACCGTTTGCGACCGCACTTTCTCTAGTGCCTTGGCGCTGCGCCTAAGAGCATTTTACAAATCGTTGGACTCAGCCTCAGTCTGACCAACAGGGTTCATTCTGAGCTATTCCATAACGGGCCCGGTGGGATTCGAACCCACGGTCTCTGAGCTTTCGCACTTCAGCTTCGGAGGCTGACGCCCTGTCCGTGCTGGGCTACGGGCCCAAGCAGCCTCCCTTAGCTCTGGGATATGAATGGTTCCGGTGTGCCAGACCGGCGGATTTCGTATCGCGGATCCAGGGTCCCTGACACGCAGGCTCGCTGCGGCGAGCCCCTTGTTCATCGGTCCCCGACCCGTTCGTGGATTTTAAGAAGAGCAGCGGCACGGGGAGACAAGTCGTCCTGATTCAAGGTTGTTCGAGAGATATCTGAGGTTGTTCGCGCTGGTGAAGAGGCACTGGCCCGTCGCGGCGCTGATGGTAGTCTGCGTCACCGCCCTGACCGGCCTTAGAGTCCTTGTCCCGTTCCTCATGGGTCAGGCGATCAACGACATAGTTGGGAAGTCTCCTGTCGGCCTCGTCCTTTACCTCGCGGCCGAGATAGTCGTCGTCAGTTCCGTCGCGGCCGCCTTCAGCTTCGGCCTGTCGTACGGCGGCCAGGCGCTAGGGCAGAAGCTGGTCTATGACATGCGGAACACGATCTTCACATCGATCCAGTCCCAGTCCTTCAGCTTCCACGACCGCAACGAGACAGGGCAGCTGATGTCCAGGGCTACTGGAGACGTGGAGGCGGTCCGGAGGTTCGTCGCATTCGGCTGGGGCCAGCTCCTCTCCAACGTCTTCCTCGTGGGCGGCGTCATCGTCTCCCTCTTCTTCCTGAACCTCTATCTCTCCGCCATCGTCTCTGTCGTCTTCCCGGCTGTCCTCTATCTGAGCTGGCGGTTCAGCCAGTCCCAGGGGACCTTCTGGCGACAGACGAGGATGAACTACGGGGCGATGAACGCTGTCCTTCAGCAGAACGTGGCCGGGGCCAGGATAGTGAGGTCGTTCACCGCGGAAGACGCCGAGCGGAGCCGCTTCGCCGCCACCAACCAGGCCTACAGAGACGGCATCGTGAGCTCGTCGGCCGTCCGCGCCCTCTACACCCCCCTCCTGAGCATGGTCATCAGCCTCGACCTGGCGGCGCTCTATTTTCTTGGGGGCGGCCCCGTGATCGCGGGGACCATCTCACTAGGCGAGCTCGTGGCGGCTGCGAACCTCCTGGCCCTCCTGGCAGGGCCGAGCAGGTTCCTGGGACAGCTCATCCTCATCGCCCAGAACGGGATGGCCGGGTTCGACAGGATCCTCGAAGTGGTCGACGCCGAGGCAGAGGTGAAAGACAGGCCAGGCGCCGTCCCTATCTCGGATGTGGGGGGCCACGTCAGCGTCCAAGGGGTGAAGTTCGAATACGGAAGAGGACGCGCGGCTCTCAAAGGCGTGGACCTGGACATCCCGGCTGGCCAGACGGTGGCCTTCGTCGGCCTTTCTGGCTCGGGCAAGACGACGATGGCGAGCCTGATCCCTCGCTTCTACGACGTCAAGGAAGGCTCGGTTAGGATAGACGGCAAGGACGTAAGGGACGTCACCCTGAAGTCCCTCAGGAAGTCTGTGGGCCTCGTCAGCCAGGACATATTCCTCTTCTCAGCGACCATCAGGGAGAACGTCACCTACGGCAGGACCGACGCCACTCGGCAGGAGATAGAGAAGGCATGCATGCTCTCGCGCGCCGACGAGTTCATCGAGCGCTTTCCGGAAAAGTACGAGACGCGCGTCGGAGAGAGAGGGGTGACCCTCTCCGGGGGACAGAAGCAGAGGATCGCCATAGCCAGGACCCTCCTCACTGACCCGCGGATCCTGATCCTCGACGACTCCCTCTCAAGCGTCGACGCGGGGACCGAGTTCGCCATCGCGGACGCCCTGAGAGAGGTCGTCAAAGGGAGGACGACCATAATCATAACCCAGCGGCTCTCCACGCTCAAGCTGGCCCAGCGGATAATCGTCTTTGACGGAGGCATGGTGGCCGAACAGGGGACCCACGAAGAGCTTCTCGCCTTGAACGGAGTGTACGCAAAGCTATACCGGTCGCAGTACGCGCCCCAGGAAACGTCCGGGGCGAAGGGAGGGAGCTGAAAACGCTCCGGGGCATGTACATCAGCGACGACGACCCAGAGTCGCGCAAGGACAGGAAGTACAGCGACAGGTACCTCCTGCAACGGCTGGTGGGGTACGTGCTCGGATACCGGAGGGACCTTGCCGTCACCCTCGGGGGCCTCCTGTTCACCTCGGCCGCGAGCATAATCGGACCCATCCTCCTCGGGCTCTCGGTGGACGCCATGCTGTCCACGGACTATAGGGGTCTGGCGGCTTACACCGGATTCTACGCTCTCCTCTATCTCGCGAACTACGTCGCGGACAACAGGAGGACGTACACGATGCAGGTCGTGGGTCAGAACTCGCTTAGGGACATAAGGAGGGACGCCTTCGACCGCCTCCAACAGGTCTCGCCCGCCTACTTCTCAGCGAGGGAGACGGGACGGATAATGTCATACATAATGAACGACGTGGACGCCATCGAGGACTTCGTCACCTTCCAGCTCCCACAGGTCCTCTCGGGGTTCCTGACGATAGCGTCCATCGTGGTGATAATGCTGTTCTTCAACGTCAGGCTCAGCCTCATATCGTTCACCGTCATCCCCGCGCTGGTCCTCACGACGTTCGTCTTCCAGGGCAGGATCTCGAGGAACTTCGTCGAGACGAGGAAGAAGATAGCCGTGGTGACGGCGAAGCTTCAGGAGGGGATCAGCGGGGTCAGGGTCACCCAGGCGTTCGTGAGCGAAGACAGGGTCTCTGAGAACTTCGACGCCGTGAACAACGAGAACATGCTTGCCAACCTGAGGGCGAACCGTTACACCTCTGCCTTCAACTCGCTCGTCCAGGTGATCGAGGCGGGGGGCCTGGCCCTGGTGCTCTGGTACGGGGCGACGGAGGTCCTCGCGGGGCAGGTCCTCGTGGGGACGCTCGTCACCTTCATGCTCTACGTCAACGCCTTCTTCAACCCGATCATACAGCTGACGACGTTCTACAACTCCTTCCAGTCCGCGGTCACCGGGTTGGACAGGGTGACTCAGCTCATGAACACCGAGGTCGAGGTGAAGGAACCCGCCGTCCCGGCTCACATCGCGCAGGGCGCCGGGTGGGGGGTGGAGCTCAGGGGGGTGACCTTCGGCTACTCAGACGGGGTCCCTGTCCTGAAAGACGTCAGCCTGAAGGTCGCGCCTGGCGAAGTTGTCGCAATAGTGGGGGCGACCGGGGCGGGAAAGTCGAGCATCGTGAACCTGATACAGAGGTTCTACGACCCGCAGTCAGGTTCAGTCCTGATAGGAGGGGTGGACGTAAGGAAGCTGGGCTTCAAGGACTTCCGGGGACGGATGAGCGTCGTCCCCCAGGACCCCGTCCTATTCTCAGCGAGCATTGCAGACAACATAAGGTACGGGACCCCAGGCGCCTCCGCGGAGGACGTCAGGAGGGTCTCGAAGGCGATGGGGGCGGACGATTTCGTCTCCTCTCTCCCTGACGGGTACGACACCATGGTCACCGAAGGGGCGACCAACCTCTCGATGGGACAGAAGCAGCTGATCTGCTTCGCCAGGGCGCTCCTCAGGGACCCGAAGGTGCTTCTGCTCGACGAAGCGACGTCGGGGCTGGACCCTTTCTCCGAGCTCAAGGTCCAGAGGTCGCTTGCAGAGATAATCGGCGGGAGGACGACGGTCATCGTGGCGCACAGGCTCTCGACAATCCGCCTCGCTGACAGGATCGTCGTGCTCGACCACGGGAAGGTCGTCGAAGAAGGGACCTTCGACCAGCTCGTGTCCGTCCCCGGAGGAGCGTTCGCGGAGATGTACGCTCTCCAGTCGAAGCACGAGTAGCGCGATCCGGGCGAAGAGAGCTTTTAACGGCCGACGGCGCTGAACCCTTCCTTGAAGTTCCTCGATTTCCAGGCCGAGGTGGAGGAGGTCCTGGCTGACTCATGCCGGGCGCTTGGCTACAAGAACGTAGAGATCGATGTCAGCCTCCCGCCGAACGACACTTACGGGGATCTGGCGAGCGCGGTCCCGATACGCATAGCGAAGGCCACGGGGAAGAAGCCCGGCGACGTCGCGATCGAACTGGGGTCGAAGGCCATGGAGTTCGCCAAGAAGAAGAGGTACATCGGGGCCGTCAGCCCACACCTGGGAGGTTACCTCAACTTCTCGGTCAACAGCGCGGCTTTCATCGCTGATTCTGTCTCCGCCATCACCGCAGGAGACGTGGGGTCGGTGAAGGAGAAAGGGGAGGTGGTCTCCATCGAGCACACGAACGTCAACCCCAACAAGGCGCTGCACATCGGCCACGCGCGCAACCTGGTCTTGGGTGACTCACTCGTTCGTGTCATGCGCTATATGGGCCACCAGGTCCGGGCACTGAATTACGTCGACGACTCCGGGGCCCAGGTCGCTGACATCATAGTCGGCTTTCGTTTCCTGGGGTACTCCGACGTGGCGCCAGAGGGGGTGAAATACGACACGTACTGCGGAGACAAGGTCTACACGAAGGTGACAAAGGAATACCAGACGGACCCCGCCCTGAAGGAGAAGCAGTCCTTCGTCCTGAAGGAAATCGAGAAAGGGACGGGAGAGGTGGCCGAATACGCAAGGGAGATAGTGAAGAAGATCCTCGCAGCCCAGCTGTCGACATGCTGGAGGCTGGGGGCGAGCTACGACCTGCTGAACTGGGAGTCCCAACTGGTTCACTCCGGGATGTGGGAGGAGATATTCGAGTCGTTGAAGAAGACCGGGTATGTGAAGTTCCAGACCGAAGGTGAAAACAAGGGGACTTGGGTCATCCCAGACCCGGAGACCGGGGAGGAGAAGGTTGTCGTGAGGTCTGACGGGACGGCGGTCTACGTCGCAAAGGATATCCCCTACGCGGCCTGGAAGATCGGCATCATCGGGGACCCGTTCGGTTACGAGGAATATCCTGTCCAGCAGCCGGGGAGCGTGATGTATTCGACTTCGCTGACCGGCAAAAAAGGAAAGGCCCGGTTCGGGGGTGCCGACCTGGCCGTTTCAGTCATAGACACCCGGCAGAGCTACCTCCAGAGGATAGTCTCAAAGGTGCTCGACAAGCTCGACCCAGGTTCCTCGCGGAAATACCTCCACAGGAGCTACGAGGTGGTCTCCCTGTCGAAGAGGACAGCGTCGCAGCTCGGGTTCGAGATAGAGGGTGACTTCGCGCACATGTCCGGGAGAAAGGGACTGTACGTCAACGCGGACGCCGTCCTCGACCGGCTGAAGGACAAGGCGCGGTCAGAGACCAGGCGAAGGAACCTTTCAGAGCCCGAAGGATGGGTCGATGACGTCGCCGAGGCGGTCGCCGTCGCCGCCCTGCGCTACGAGCTCCTGAAGCAGGACCCTGACAAGATGATCGTCTTCGACATGGATGAGGCTTTGCGCTTTCAGGGGGACACCGGGCCGTACCTCCTCTACACCCACGCCAGGGCCAGGAGGATACTAGACAAGACCGACGGGAAGCCGAAGATGGACGAGAAAGCCGCGGGGAGGCTCACCAGGCCACAGGAGCTCAAGCTCGCCAAGAAGATGTCGATGCTCGACGTCAGCGCGGAGACGGCCGAGGAGTTCCTCTCTCCGAAGGAGATCGCCAGGTTCTCTCACGACCTTGCGATGGCGTTCAACGACTTCTACGAGAGCGTCCCGGTCAACAAGGAGGAGAACGCCGAGCTTCGGGACGCCAGGCTCGCGCTTGTTGACGCGTCGAGCAGGGTGCTGGCGGAGTCCATGAGGCTGATGGGTGTGCCGCTACGAGACAGGATATGAGGCGCAGCTTTGCGCTCGCCGCCTTCGACGTCGACGGCACCGTCCTGGAGCATAACAGCAGCTGGGTGGCGATCCACAAGGCGTTTGGGACCGAGCATCTCGGCGCGGCTTCCCTGAAGCTCTACACAGAAGGGAAGATCGACTACCGGGAGTTCATGCGGAGGGACATCGCTTCCTGGCCTAAAGGGGTCACGCGGAGGGAGATAGAGGAGATACTTTCGGCGTACAAGATACGGAAGGAGGCGCCGGGGACCATCGAAGAGCTGAAGCGCATGGGAATGAAGACCGCTCTGGTCAGTTCAGGGATCGACATCCTCGCAAAGCAGGTCGCCAAGGACCTGGGGATGGACTACCTGCTCGCGAACGCGCTCAAGTTTGACAAGAAGGGCTTCCTCCAGCCGACAGGGATAGGCAGGGTCGATCCTTTCAGGAAAGACCAGGCATACCTCAAGCTTCTGAGGCGCGTCGGTGTCAGCCCGGAGCGGACCATCGCCGTCGGGGACACCATCTACGACCTGGCTTTTCTGAAGTCAGCCGGGATAGGTTTCATGCTCGCGCACACCACCCGCGTGGATGACCCGCAGATAGTCCACATCGACAGCCTAGACGAGATACCAGCCCACGTAAGATAGGGGCATGCTTTTTTACACCGAGTAATGAGGAGACGCAGGGTTCTTTCTTGGACGACACCCTTCTGCTGATTCCGGGACCGACGAACCTGTCGAAGCGCGTTAGGGAGGCCATGGCTGGGCCGCAGCTCCCACACGTCGGCGCCGAGTTCTATTCGACCTTCAAGGAGACGGTGCAGCTGGCGAGGTACGTTTTCAAGAACGAAAAGGGGATCCAGTTCGTTTTCACAGGCTCAGGTACCATCGGGATGGAGTCATCCGTTGTCAGCCTGGTCTCGCGCGGGGACAGGACGCTGACTCTGATGAACGGCTACTTTGGGCACAGGATGCTCCTGCTCAACGAGACTCACGGCGCGAAGGCTGACAAGATCGAGTTCAACGGGGGGATGGCCGCTGACCCGGACACGCTGAGGAAGAGGCTCAGAAGGAACAAGTACACTGCCGTGTTCATAACGCACGTAGACACTTCAAGTTCTGTCGCCAACCCGGTCTCCGCGCTGGTGGAAGAGTGCGCGAAGGCGGGGGTCCTCTCGGTGGTGGACTCAGTCTGTGCGATCGGCGGCATGCCTCTCGATTTCGACAAGCTCGGGGCTGACATCGTCTTCACCGCTTCCCAGAAGGCGATCGCGAGCGCCCCAGGAGCGGTCCTCCTGGCGGTCTCGGCCCGCGCCATCGAGCATATGGAGAAGCGCAGGGCCCCAATCGAGTCATATTACATGAACCTCCTCAGGTGGAAGCCTGTCATGGAGGACCCTAAGATGTATCTCGCCACCCCGGCGACACAGGTGCTGCTCGCCCTCAGGGAGGCGATGCTCGAGGCAAAGGCGGAGGGGATTGAAAACAGGTGGGAAAGGCACAGGAAGCTCGGTGAAATCACGAGGAGCAAGGTGGAAGACTGGGGTCAGAAGTTCGTGGCTGAGGAGGGCCACAGGGCGGATACTGTCACCTCGTTCTGGGTCCCCGACGGCAAAGCCGGCCCCATACAGAAGACGTTGGAAGAGGAGCACAAGGTAATGGTGTCGAGGGGGATCTACGATGACAAGGACAGGATGATCAGGATCGGTCACTTCGGGATACTTCAGCCCGGCACTCTGAGGGGCGCGCTCGACTCGATGGGCGAAATCATGGAAAGGATGGGGCTGACGCCGGGCCGGGTGACGGTCTCCAGCCAGCGGAAGAAAAGGTAGAACCCTTTTATCGCCACCGAATTCGCTTGGATTTCGCAGCCCGGTCGTCTAGTGGTCAAGGATGGGGGCCTCTGGAGCCTTCGACCTAGGTTCGAATCCTAGCCGGGCTATCTTTGAGCTTCTTTTATTGGACAGAGCATATTTCAAGCTCTGTAGGCTACCGACATCCCAAATCAGTCCCTACTACCTGAGAGCTCGTTCCCTTTGGCTAGGACGCACGGCCCTTCTAGACTTGAAGAGTCTTGCCTTCGGTATCGAACTCCAGGAGGTCGCCGTCTTTGAACGGGAAGAGGGAGTCCTTCGCCAGATCAGTGGGGACGTAGATGAAGAACTTGTCGTACTTCTTCCCTCCCGTCCGTGTTGGCCCGTTGAAGAACCTGCCCTTTCCTAACTGCAATAATGCATCCACCGTCACTCGACGATCGAAGAGTGCAATACAAGAGGAGATTCGAGCCAAAAAAAGCTCGGCACCCGGGAGTCCCATCATGCCCAAGAGAGCGAAGCAGGTTTAAGACCCTAGGGAGCTCGAAGTTCTTCTCACGAGGCGTCGAGCAGGACTGTCAGATACCCGATTCAGGATCAACAGAATCATCCAAAGAAACTACTTGGCGAAGTGGACCGTAATCGGCTTATTCATCGGCATAATCGCCGGCGTCGGCGCCATCATATTCTACGTTCTCATTCAGTTTGTAACCAACTTCATGCTCGGCGGGATTACGGGGTTCTATCCACCCAATCCGGCCGGGGAAGCTATCTCTCCGACAACGATTAACCCGAACTTTTGGCTCGTCCCACTGTCGACAGCCCTGGGCGGGCTGGCTACGGGGCTCATCGTCTACAGGTTCGCTCCTGAGGCAGAAGGCCATGGAACCGACGAAGCGATCGCAGCCTTTCATCGCAAGGATGGCAAGATAAGACGGAGAATCCCAGTCGTGAAAGCGATAGCGTCAGCCCTCACAATAGGCTCTGGCGGGAGCGGAGGGAGAGAGGGGCCCACAGCCCAGATTGCGGCAGGGTTCGGGTCTTTCGTGGGAGATGCACTCAAGTTACCAGTGAGGGACCGAAGAATAGCAGTCGCGGTTGGAATCGGCGCGGGAATAGGTTCGATCTTCAAGTCGCCCTTCGGAGGTGCCATGCTGAGTGGAGAAATCCTCTACAGCGGAGGAGACTTCGAGACCGAAGCCCTGATTCCCTCGTTCATCGCCTCGCCCATTGGATACGTCATCTTCGCATCTTATGCCGGATTCTCTCCCATCTTTGGAAACTCCGTGTCGTATTCCTTCAATCATCCAGCCAACCTGTTGTTCTACGCCTTGCTGGGCGTGGCATGCGGGATCGTCGGAAGGGCATACACGACCTCGTTCTACTCCATAAGGCGGATCTTCTCGGCGTTCAACATTCCGAGGTTCGCGAAGCCGGTCATCGGGCTGGCAATCTCGGGGGTAATCGGGATTTTCTTCCCGGAGGTATTGGGCCTCGGGTATGGCTTTCTCCAGTATCTGATCAACGGACAGATCAACCTGATCGGGATTAACTTTGTAACGGCGCCCATACTTGTCGTGCTTCTGCTGGTCGTGTTCTTCAAAATCGTCGCCACCTCCCTTACTGTGGGTTCAGGAGGCAGCGCCGGTGTCTTCGCCCCCTCGTTGGTCATTGGGGGGTTCGTAGGCGCAGCCTTCTGGGTAGCACTGAATGGGGTTCTACCAGGCGTGATCCCGGTCCCCGCGCCGCTTGTCATAGTCGGGATGGTGGCCCTGTTCGGTGGGGTAGGCCGAGTCCCAATAGCGGTGATCCTGATGGTAAGTGAAATGACAGGAACGCTGTCCCTGCTAGCCCCATCAATGGTAGCAGTCGTAATTTCATATTTCGTAGTAGGTCCAAAATACACCATCTACCGTAGCCAAGTTGCGAAGCGGTCAGATTCCCCTGCTCACAGAGGGGAATACAACGTCCCATTACTGACGAAGATCTTTGTCTCTGACGCGATGAACCACAACGTCTTGACGTTCTCTCCGGACGATGCCGTTGAAAGTGCCTACCAGGCCATGCTCGACAGGGGCTTCCGCGGCGTCCCTATCGTACAGTCAGGGAAGGCGGTAGGGATAGCAACCATGAGCGATCTCCTCAGAGTTCCGCGCGAGCAGATGGCTTCTACCCCGATAAAGTCGGTAATGACCCAGAACCTGCTGACAGCCTACCCCGATGAATCATTGCTTGCTGCGCTTGACAGGATGACCACCCACGGTGTCGGTCGTCTTCCCGTTGTTTCAAGAATGTCTGGCGAACTGGCCGGGATGATCACTCGAACTGACGTAATCAAAGCATACAACAGGGCGGTCGAGCTGCTTTCCAAGTCGGAACAGACTTGACGAGACCAAACCCGTCAAGGGTCAGGATATGATTGACCCTTACATATTCCTAGCCGGGCTACCTTGCTCAAGCAGCATATCCTCCCCCTGGAACAGGTTTGAAGCATCGGCGAGGCGAAACCAGCCCTGCAGGATACGCGCCCTCCCGTCCTTCTACTACGCGTATCCAAGCACGGCGAGTCAACGGAAGGCCTTTCTGGAAAAGACGGTGCGTGCTTAAGTACGAAAACAGACCAAATTTATGCGGGGATGGCGGTGCAGTCCTTCAAAGACGGCCGAGGCGGCGTGTCTCCGGTCGCCGCAGCAGTCGTTTTCGTCCTGGCCCTCCTCATGTCGTCGCTGGCATCCGTCCCAATTGGCATGGCCCAGTCCAACGGAACCTCCCCCGCCGACTTCCCGGTACAGGGGACCGTCCAGATACACGTCCAGGGCAACGGGACCCAGTACGTCCTCCCGGGCACGCTGTGTACATACCACTTCTACAGGTGCCTGAAGGAGAACGAAAGTGGCACCTGGAGCGGCGACTTCGGGGTCGCGACCCAGTCGGGAGGCCCCCCTTGCACGGTTGACGGGGTGAGCTGCCAGTCGGGCATCGCGGTGGGGAGCGGCACTGTCGACGTTGTGGGCCAAGGGACCTTCAACGAAACTGCGCCTTGTGCCGGCGCTGCCGGCTACTGTACCGTGGTGGGGACCATCTCCTGCAACAGTGAGTACGCCCTTTCAAAGGTGTACAACGTCGCCTATACCGGTGCTAGCATCCTGGGCACGAAAGAACTCACCTTCAACCTGAACGTCACCGACTGGGCCGTCTGCACTTTTTCGCCCCCTTCGCCAACTGTGGGCGCCTCGCAGAACATAACCTTCGGATCTGGGTCAGGATACACGATTCCCATTTCTGACCTCTCGCAGGGGTCTACCGCTTCCACAACCTACGTCAGTGTCACCATCACCCATGGCACCGGCAGCATCGTGCCCGGGATTCCAGAGTTCCCGTACCAGGGGACCTTGGCCATCGTTACTGGATTGCTGATCACGGGCGCATATCTTGCAGCCAGGTCGAAGCACCGGATGCGGGCCTGAGCGCTGCAAACCGTTTTATCGCTATGGGAATGCGGCATGCAGGGGCTCCAATGTCAGAGGGGGAACGCAGGCTCGCAGCTATCATGTTCACCGACATAGTAGGTTATACCTCGCTCACCCAGAAAGACGAGTCCGGCGCCATGCAGGCTCTAGAAGAGCACAGGAGACTCTTGCGGCCCTATTTCGCAAGCCATCGCGGACGCGAGGTCAAGACGGTCGGCGACGCATTCCTGGTTGAGTTCGAGAGCGCCCTTGACGCAGTACTCTGTGCGACTGCAATCCAGAATATCATACACGATAGGAGCGTCGCGACGGGAGTGACGATCTCCCTCAGAATTGGGGTCCATATGGGGGACGTCATCGAAAGCGGGAGCGATATCCTCGGTGATGCGGTGAACGTAGCCTCAAGAATCGAGCCGCTGGCCGAGCCAGGAGGAGTGTGCATCTCCGGGCCTGTCTACGAGCAGGTCAAGAACAAAGTTCCTTACCTCATGGACAAGATTGTAAACCCGAGATTGAAGAACGTCAGCGAACCAATCGACGTATACAGGCTGACTTTACCATGGGCGAGGCCGCAGCACAGCGAGTCGACTGTTTCCCTCCTTGACCCGAATCGGATCGCCGTCCTCCCCTTCGTCAATATGAGCCCTGACCCCAACGACGAATATTTTGCCGATGGCATGACCGAGGAGCTGCTGGACAGGCTCGCCCAGGTGAAGAGCCTGAAGGTGATAGCTAGGACATCGGTGATGAGCTACAAGGGAGAGAAGAAGAAAGCATCGCAGATCGCCAAGGAACTTGAGGTCGGGACCCTCGTCGAGGGAAGCGTTAGGAAAGCCGGCAACAGGGTCCGAGTCACAGTCCAGCTCATCACCGCAGGAACGGAAGAGCATCTCTGGTCGTCCCACTATGACAAGGACTTGGATGACATCTTCACCGTGCAGAGCGAGATAGCCGAGAAGGTGGCCGCCGAGCTCAAGGTCCACCTGTTGGACTCCGAGAAGAAGACCCTGGAGACGAAGCCCACCGAGAACACTGAGGCGTACACACTATACTTGCGAGGGCGGCAGCTTGTCGGAGAAAGAACCGAACCGTCATTCAGGCAAGCTCTCGGGCTCTTCGAGAGGGCGATAGCCCTTGACCCGTCCTTCGCCAAGGCATACGCCGGGGTCGCTGCATCCTACGTGTCTCTGACCATGGATGGGTATGACCCCTACGAGCGGACCGCTCCCAGGGCGGAGCTCTTCGCCAAGAAGGCGCTCAGCCTGAACCCGGAGTTGGCTGAAGCCCACGCGACCCTTGCGGACGTCCGTTTTCTAGAGGACGACTTGCGTGGAAGCGAGGCGGAGGCTCGACGGGCGATCGAACTGAATCCTAGCCTTCCGGAGACCTATGATCTCTTGAGTGACGTGGCCTTGATGAAGGAAGACATTGATGAAGGAGTCAGGACTATGGAGGCTGCCTACCGTCTTGATCCGGTAATGCCGCGGGTTGTAGGGCGACTGGGTCGAATCTATTTCTACATCGGGAGAGAGAAAGACGCACTCCAGCATTGGGAGAAGACCTTGCAGCTCGCTCCAGCTGACACCTTCAGAAACATGACAGAATACTACCTCTACAAGGGGGACATCGAAAAGGCCAGGGAGTGCTATTCAAAGGCTGAGGAACTGGAGCCCACGAACCGCTGGTGTACGTGGATGAGAGGTTTCATGGCTGCTCTGACAGGGGACCAGAAGGGGGCGCTTGAGGTCATCAAGGAGATCGAAGCGAGGTGGCTCGGGGCCACCAATCTCAATGACATAGCCTTCATTCACTACGCTCTGGGTGACCTTGACTCTTACTTCGCCTACATTGACAGGGCCACAGACCAGCATACACTGAGGTATGCCTACGTGTTGTACTGCCCTCTCTTCGGCAAGGCCAGGGAGGACCCGAGGTATCAGTTCCTCCTGGGAAAGCTGAGAAAGTTGAACGCAGTACCCTAGTGTCTCCCTGTGGCAATGCGATTCGAACCTGTATGGGTGCAAATCCTAGTCGGGCTATCTGTGAGCTTTTTTGTTGGGTCGACGTAGAGGCGGGGCGTTGAGCCGTAGCGAGAGCGTGAGCAAAGGCGGACATGGAGCTCGCCGGAAGGCGTTGGCCGTGGCGTTACTGACGCTGGTCGTAGTCATCGGACTCTCTGCATGGCTTGACAGCGGGGCGGCTTTGAATGAAGGTCAGGCGACGGCTGTGAAGTCTAGCTTCTCATTTAGCGACCGGAACGCGACCGCCTTCTTCGAAAGCCTGAGCACGCCGAGCGGCCTCCTCCGAGTGTATCCTGGCAGCAACACGATATACCTCTCGGACGACCAGCAGTTGGACCAGGCTGCCCTGACAAAGCTTGGTGACATTTCGTTGGCGGGCAAGATCAACGCGACGATGGAAGCCGTCCTCGGCGGCCTGTACGGCGGTTTCAACACCACCAGTTGTTCTTACGGTTATTGGAATGGCGTAGACGTAGTGTTAGGGGCGTACATGCCCGTCCCCTGTCAAGGCTCGGAGTGGAACATGTACAGCGGCAAAGACGTCTCCCTTGGCCAGAACTATTCACCGCTTCCCAACAACGGCGGGTTCGTGGTGAAGGAGACCGAATGGGGTGGACCCATGGGCAGCGGCTATACCCAGTACGCAGACCTTGAGCTGTACTACTGCATCAACCTGCTTCATTATGGAGACTACGCCGACGCAGTGGCGGCCTTCCAACACGCGAACAGCTTCTGGAACGGCCAGGGGTTCGCAGACCAGGCCTACAACCAATCGGAAGGATATACATCCTACAAGCTGGCCCTCGACCTGATCGCGTTCAAAGCCCTGATGAACAACTCGCACACCGAAGCATCCGTCGTTTCGTATAACTCGACCCTGAACCAAGTTCAGGGCATCATGTCACAGTTGCAAGGGAGCGAGGGCGGCGTGATCACCAACTATCTGTTTGTGAACGGTCAGGTAGTCATCCCACCGAATACATATGAGAATGGCGAGACCACTTCCTTGTTTGTACTTGCCGAGTAGGCGTGAATCCATCCTCACTTTTGATTTTGATTGACAGCTTCTGCGACAGTCGGTCGGGCTATCCATGTGATATGGGCGAGTCCCTCTACGATGAGCTGCGATGCGGACAACTGGGAGCGCCTAGCTCATGGTTGTCTGTTTGCGGACCTCTATCCATTCGTGTCCACAATGCTTGCATCGGTAGGTATACTTGAACTCCTTTGTATCGACCATGGTTGTCACAGTCGAATCCAACACGGTCATTGCCGCAATCGGCCCAAAGTTGCCTCCGCCTTGCAGATGCTCGCGGGGCACATCAGTCGCCACTCTGTCCTTCGTCTCCGATTCTAGTCCCTTGTCGACCAACCTTATCTCAAATCTCTTACCACAAGACGGGCAGTGGCGAAAGAAGGTTCTAGTGTTGGACAACCGTCTGTAAGAGACGCTATCTCTACATTAAGGGTTCTCTTATACCTGCGAACTACGAATTGAGTTGAAGCGTCGGCATCTCTAGTCTGCGTTGGCCCGAAGAGTCTGCCTCTTCCCCTGTTGGCCAAGCGGAGTAACAGATTGACGCCGCAATGCCTTCGTTATCACGCTCTGATTAGCAACTCGGTAGCACAAGCAAAATATGTCGGGTCGGCGAGTCGTGGGCGGCCTTGAGGCGTAAGCTTTGGGCATTGATTCTGATCATGGTCGTCATCGTATCGGTCGCCGCCTTTCTCTCATTCTACCCTGTGGAACCTGTTCCAGGAACGGAGGGTCTGAATGTTCCAGTCGGTACCTTCCTATACCTCTGGTACGGCAACGCGACGGCCGGGGTAGGCGGACTTGGATCACCCGGTTGGAACAGCAGCACATACCCCGGAGGCGGGGCGGTGGTGGATACTCCTGCCATCGGCTACTATGTGTCGGACAGCAACGCCACCTTCCAATGGCAGGTCAAGGAGATGCAGTCTGCGGGGATCGGGTTCGCGGTGATCTCGTGGTGGGGGCCGTCAAGGACAGGCGAGGCTGGAGCCATCGACAAGGCGACCCTCGACTTCTTCAGGTTCCTCAAGGGAACAAATTCCACCTTCAAGGCCGCGGTCATGGTCGATACGTTTGACGGAGGGAACAACCTCAACGAATCCACTCTGAGCTCCGTATACAACTACGTGTACTCGCAGTTCGCTTCGACCTATTCGGACTGGTACTTCTCCTGGGAGGGACATCCGCTCCTGCTCTTCTTCAATCCAATCTACCCTCAGACCAACGACACCCGCTTCACGGTGAGGACGATAGGCAACCGCCCGAATCCGGTCGACTGGCTGTTTTGGAGCGCTCCAGGGGGCTTCTTCCAGTCGCAGCTCCAGCCAGGGGTGGACGCCGCCAACGACATCGGCAACCCTCTCATCTCCTCCGACGGCGAAGTCACGATCGTCCCAAGGATCGACAGCTACTACAACAACCGGTCAGGCAATCAAGAGGGGTACCTCAGATTCGACCCCGCGCTGCAGCTTGGCCTCTACCAGGCTGAATGGAGTTTCGTAATCAGCCATCGCTCTCAGGTGAAACTGGTGCTGATCTACTCGTGGAACGAGTATCACGAGAGGTCGGCGATAGAACCGCATTATGACGGGACCAGCGCAGAGGGATATTCCTACCTTCTGAACGTTACCGCGGCGTACGTGTTCAACGGAACTTATACTCGGGCGGCACCATGACTAGTGGGCCGACAGTTGTTCGAGTTCGGTCATAGAATGTGTGACGCCAAGACGATCAGCGTGGCTGAAAGGGGTCTGCGCCCCGCCATGACCGCGCCGTATGAGACGCAAGTCAGTCCGGAGGCATCTCCTTGTACGACAGGCGCAGGTCTACGCCCTGTCTCTTCCTGAACCAGCTGGCGGCGAAGTAGAACAGCACGCATGCGAGGAACAAGCCGAGGACGAACTCGTCGGACTGGGCCAGGGGGTATGTCAGGAAGAGGTTCGGGCCGGCGACGTATTCGTATGTCAGGAACAGGTTGAACGCCAGCGCGAGGGCCCCCAGCAACGACACGAGCGGCATCTTCCCGACCCTGTATCGTGACGCAGGGGAC
This sequence comes from archaeon, assembly GCA_021823325.1. GTDB lineage: Archaea > Thermoproteota > Nitrososphaeria > Nitrososphaerales > Gagatemarchaeaceae > UBA183. Next base: position 136,471 of record JAKAOG010000003.1, on the reverse strand, counting down.
GACTCGTACACGCTCCTGCTTCTGAATGGAAACACTATCGCCGTCACGCAGATGAGTATGTATGCGATCTCGGTGCCGAACCCTGCGGAGGCGACGTACGAGCCGATGGAGCTCAACCTGTAGATGACGAAGTAGAGCCACACCTCGCTCCCGACGAACGACGCGAGAAGCGCTACCCAAGGGGCGCCTGAGCCCGACGACACCGCCGAAAGCGACTTTGGGAGTATCCTGTCCATCGAGGCGGCAAGCATTATTCGGGTGCTGGCGAAGTAGATGATGAGCACCACCTGGAACAGTCCCATTGCCATCCCGAGGAAGATTATGGCGAGCAGCAGCTGGTTGGTGGTGAGCAGGCTGATCAGGTACGGGAAGCTCGCGGCGTAAGGGAAGAAGTTGGTCGGGTTCGCGCTGATAATGCCCGACAGAGGGCCAGGGTTGGCGCTGAACATCAGCCCGTTGAAGGCGTGGATGAAAGCCGCGCCGAGGGTGTCCGAGTAGACGTACCAGGTCAGCGCCCAGATCGCGCCTATCGCCAGGAACGAGCCGAGGATCTGAAAGAACTGGAGCTTCAGGACCCCTGCCCGCTTTATCTCCCCGAGGTTGTAGATCGACCACCCGGCGTACCCCAACGACAGCCACGCCACCGCCCACAGGGTGACCGTCTGCGCGCCGCTGAACTGGGGGGAAATCGAGATGCCTGAGCTGGCCGCGGCGGCCATCACGGTCTGGTACGCGTTGGGACCTATCGACGCCGACATCGCGGCGTTGAAACTAGACACGAATGCCTGATGGGACGATGAAATCAGAAGCCCGAGCATCGTGAGGAGAGAGAGCGCTGCCCCGCCGAAGAGGACGTACTGCAGCTTGACATAGAACTTGATCCCTTTGACCGCGATCAGGAGCCCCAGGAGGAGGATGGCGGTGGTTATCGCGAACGTGGCGTCAGACGAGCCCAGGCTCGTCGCCACCGAGGCGTACGTGCCGTTCCCGGTGAGGGCGGCCAGGTCCGATAACAGCGGGTGGATCCCGAGAGTGACGATGACCGAGCCCAGGAAGGCGCCGAAGAACCACTGCCAGACCGTCCATGCCGTCAGCGCTGACGCGAATCCGACGGCAGGGTTGAGGATCCTGCTCTGCCAGACGTAGTCGCCGCCCGCCCTGGGCATGGACGAGGCCAGCATCGAGACGACAGCGTAGAACGGGACCGCCGCGAGGACGACGCTGAGGAGCGCTATCCCCACGTCCCCCCCTGGGAGGACTGCCGGGCCGTAGCCGAAAAGCACAGCCTCGGTGAAGCCGGTCAGCCCCACGGCCATCATGTTGTAGAGAAACGCGTGGTGGGGAGCCATCTCCCTGACGAGACCGGTGGCCTGCCTGCTGAAGACGTCCTTTTCGGCCAACCCTGAGGAGACCGGTCACGAGAATCTATAAACGATTCAGTGCCGTCGTCAGCCAGAGAAGGGCGCATGCTGATCTACACACCGGGGCCGACGGAGGTCCCGCCGAGGGTCCTCCGAAGGATGGCGAGGGGGATCACCAACCCCGACCTGGACTACAACTTCCCAAAGTTCTACGAGGAACTGCAGGGGAAGCTGATGAAGGTGATGAAGACGAAGAACGACGTCCTCGTCATGTCGGGCGAAGGGTTCCTGGGGCTGGAGGCCGCGGTGGCGTCGTTGGTGAAGAGAGGGGAGAAGGTGCTGGCGATATCCAACGGGGTCTTCGGCGACGGGTTCGCAGACCTGGTCAAAACATACGGGGGCGTCCCAAAGCTCGTCGGGGGGCCCTACGACCGCCCGGTGAGCCCAGAGGCGGTCAGCGCAGCGCTGGATGCGGACCGCGAAATCGGCGTGGCGACATTCGTCCACTGTGAGACTCCGAGCGGGGTGCTGAACCCGCTCAAGGAGGTCGCCAGGGTCTGCCGTGACAGGGGCGTGATGCTTGTCGCAGACGTCGTCTCGTCTCTTGGCGGCGTCCGGGTCGAGGTAGACGAGTGGGGGGTGGACGTCGCGCTCGGGGCCAGCCAGAAGTGCTTCAGCGCCCCGCCGGGCCTGGCGATAGTCTCGGTGAGCGACAGGGCATGGGAGAGGGTGCGGGCGAGGAGAGGGAGCATCCCCGCGTATTACGCGAGCCTGTGGCAGTGGAACGAATGGTGGAAGAAGCGCAGGCAGTTCCCATACACTGCCTCCATATCTGACATCAACGCCCTGGACGAAGCCCTGGACATGCTCCTGGAAGAGGGCCTTTCCAGGTCGTTCAGCAGGCATCGAAGAATCTCACGTGCGGTCCTCGCCGGGACCAGGGCGATGGGGCTGGAGCCCTACCCAAAGGACGACAGCTACCACTCTCCGACGGTGACCGCGCTGACGAAACCCGCCGGAGTAGACGCCGACAGACTGATGAGAATCATGACGGACAGGCAAGCGGTCATGATAGCCGGGTCTTGGGGTAAGCTTAGCGGGAAGGTCCTGAGACTGGGGAACATGGGCTATAACGCTCGCCCGGCGCCTACCCTGAAAGCGCTCAGCGCCCTGGGAAGCGCGCTGAAGGAATCGGGGTATGGCGTCAAGGGCTCAGGCGCCGCCAGGGCCAGAGAAATGCTCGGCTAGCACCACCGTCGAACCGAGAATCATGCAAGATGCCGGCAAACGCCGGCTGTATCCATATAACCGTCCCTCGCCCTGAGGGGATAGAAACAGAATGAGTTCAGACGAAGAGGTCCAGAGGATAAATCAGAAGAAGTACGAGGAGATGCTTGGAAGGCAGAAGGCGAAGGGAGAGAAGCCCACGGCGGCCGGAAAGCCGATCGACGTGAGCGACGCCAGCTTCCGCGACGTCCTTTCTCGCAACCCGCTGGTCGTGGTAGACTTCTGGGCGCCATGGTGCGGCCCGTGCAGAATGGTATCTCCCGTGCTCGAGGAGATCGCTTCGGAGATGACAGGGAAGGCCACCTTTGTCAAGGTCAACGTCGACGACAACCCCGTGACTTCGCAGCAGTTCGGCATCCAGAGCATCCCTACCATCATGATATTCAAGGACGGGGAACCCGTAGACGGGCTCGTCGGAGCGGCGCCGAAGCAGATGATCGAAGCGAGGATAAAGCCTCACCTCGGCTCCGGAGACGGCTCACCGTACAGATGAGCCTAGCCGTCTTTCTTTGAAGTCACATAGGCGAGCCTGGCGTAGGGCCTGACCGCGCGAAGTATCTTCAGCTCCGCCTTCCTGAGGTGCTCCTCATACGTCGAGCGTTTCATCCCCTGCCTGGACGCTATCTCCTCTATGGTCGTCTCCTTCGGCATCCCGTAGTAGCCCAGCTGCATCGCCGAGATGAAGGCGGCGAGCTGCTTCTCCGTGAGCGAGCTCAGCAGCTCGTCTACAGGGACAGTGATCGCTCCCCTCGCCGACTCTCTGGTGACCACAGACTTGCTCACTATCTCCAGCCTTGCGAACTTCGACAGGCTCGAAATCGCCCTTTCCAGGGTCTCTTTGGTGAACGCGAGGAACCTGCAATACTCGGTCCCCCCGCGATACTCCACAGGCATCACCGGGATGCACTCCGCCCACTCTATCCTTGCGACCGTCGAGTTGTCCACAGCGCACCTGCACGCCACCACCGCTTCGAAGTTCTTCGGCGAGTAGCGGTTGAACCTGATGAGCCGGGCGCCGAGCTCCTTCAGCATCTTCCTCAGCGCTGGCTCCAGCCCCTCCATGTCCTCCTCCCGAGTCGACTCGAACTCCAAGATGTCCACCTGCAGGTTGCACCACCTCTGGATGCCGACCAGGGGAAACAGCTTCGAGAGATTGCTGAACGGTAGCGAATGCTCGAGCTTCAGCGAGACGTCAAACACGCCGTGCGCTCCCATGGAGCCGGCTAAATGGCTTTGCAGGTCCACCGGCGCCCGCCGGTATAACTCCTATACCCACGCGGGTCTCCGCGATACCCATGTGCGCAAAAACCTTCGTAGTCCAGCACGAGTGGGACGTCGCGAAGTCGAACGAGGTGGTCCCGGTGGTCTCAAAGATCATCGCAGATGCGCAGTCAGGGTCGCTCCCTGCGGGTTTCAAACTCGTGGGGGTGATGCTGTCGAAGGACGCTCCGAAGGCATGCTGCGTGTGGGAGTCGGAGAGCAGAGGGTCCCTGGAAGGGCTCATCGCTTCGGTGAACCCGCCGACGCGGCACACCATGTCGGAGTTCGACAGGCTGTACAGGTCAAGCTGACTGAGCCGCTTATCCCATTTTTCGCCTCGGCACGACGATGGGCCATGCCTCCCCGAAGGATGAGCCTGGTCCGCGCGGCGCCCGGGTCTAGGGGTGCGCCTGAAGGTCCGGTTGCCTTTTCTTCTGGAGCGCGCCTATTATCATGACCACGACGCCCGCTACCACGAAGACTATCCCTCCCAGGACAAGCAGCCCGTAGCTGGCGACCGATCCCTTGGCCGGAGTCGCGACTATGGTCGTCGCAGGCTGGGTCGAAGAGAATGCTACGTAGTAGAAGTCGCCCGCCAGCGCCTTGTATACCTGGTCCCCTGCGGCAGTAGAGCTCGGAGAGACGGAGTACGTCCCGACATTGGTCGAATTCACCACGCCGAGGTATTGGGCTTCGATCAACCCTCCTGTCGAAACAGGCGAAGCCACGACGAGCCCGGAGGACGAGTTCAGAACTATCTCTGCAGAGACGTATTCACCCGGGTACGGCTGAGTGAAGGTGCGGTTCAGGGTGACCGAGCCGAGGGCCCCTAGCGCGCCGCCGACGAACAGCGCCACCCCTAGGGCCAGTATCACCACGCCTATCGCCACGGTCCTTGTCTTCAAGCGGCCCACTGATGCAATCGACCACTAAATGAACCTCTCTCAGCCCGTCTAGAGGACGTCGCGGCGCCCCGGCAGATCGAAGGGCGCTCCATCGGAGGAGGCGCGTGACCGTGCGGTGTCCTTGAGGAAACCCTGCGCACGCAAGCCTGTCTCAACGCCTAAATCGCCCCTTCCGACAGAGGGCAGTCCGATGCGCTTTTTCTCCCAAAGGCGCCGCTCCTGTGAAGGCGCGGCAGGCGAGGTCGGTTCCCCATGGTGAACGCTTTCTTCCTTCCCAACTCGCTGCTGAGCCTCATCGGGGGGCTGGTCGCCCTGGCCGTGAGCTACTTCGCCCACCGTTATGGGAGGGTGGCAGGAGGCAGCTTCCTGAGGATTCTGAGCCTCGGGTTCATGCTTCTCGGCATAGGCCTCATCGCGCAGGCGTCGGCATTCCTCTTCTTCTTTCTGGACGCGGGGAAGATATCAGACAGAGGGGTATTCGTCTACGGCGGGACCATAATCTACCTCGTCCTACAGTCGATCGCATACCTCCTGATCGCGGTGAGCTACGCCAGGAGGATGCAGACCGGCGCCGTCACGGCAGCGACCGCGGGGGTGGTCGTGCTCCTTCAGAACTCGCCTTTCCTCATCCACACCTACCTGCTCGAGTTCGGCGAGCTCGTCCTGGCCACGCTGGTCGCGCTGATCGTCTTTCAGGCTCTTCTGGTGTACGAGGACAACAAGAACAGGCTGTCGCTCATGGTGCTGGGCGCCTTCTCTGCCATCCTGGTGGCCCACCTGGCCAAGCTATCCTCGTCTGTTCTCGCGTCGGGGCTCCTCTACCTCATAGGAGGGATAATCGAGCTGGGAGGGTTCGGGCTCCTGCTCCTGTTCGTCCTGAGGAGTGGACCAGATGGAAGGAACTGAGAAGCAGAGGAGCACGGTCCGGATCTACCTCGACATACTGAAGGCGGCAGAAGAAGAAGGAAACGCGAAACCGACGAGGATCCTCCAGAAGGCGAACCTTCCTCACGACAGGATGATGAGACACGTCTCAGAGCTCATAAAGAGGGGGCTCCTCAACGAAGTGAACAACGGAGAGAGCAGGTTCTACGTCATAACCCCGAAGGGCCAGAACTTCGTGAAGGAAGTCAGGCGGGCGGAGTCGTTCCTTTCAGCGTTCGGCGTCAGCCTCTAGCACAGAACGCACCGTTCATACGCTCCGTCCTCGGCCGATAAATACGGGGCGCTACGAAGGCATTCCGTTGGCCGTTACCGGCCGGGAACAGAAATAGCGCTGAAAGACGCGGTCATGATATTCGGTGGAGACGGCTATATCGGATGGCCGCTGGCCCTCCACCTCGCCTGGCGGTCAGACTCAGAGGTAGTCATCGTGGACAGCCAGGTCACTCGCCGGCTCGTTTCCTCAGTAGGCTCTGACTCCCTGGTGAAGATCGGCTCGCCGTCCACGAGGATCTCGGCCTACGAGAGAGCTTCTGGCAAGTCCAACATCACCTTCGTCGAGGCAGACGCCAGGGACCCAGCCGCCGTAGATGCGATCATCGCCAAGCACCAGCCACGCAGCGTGGTTCACCTTGCCCAGCAGAGGAGCGCGCCGTTCAGCATGATCGACCAGGAGCACGCCCTGTACACTCAGCTCAACAACGTCGCCACCAACTTGAACGTCGTCTTCTCGATGGTCAGGCACGTCCCCGACGCCCACCTGGTCAAGATGGGGTGCTATGACGAAGAAACCGAAGTGCTGACAGGAACAGGATGGAAACACTTCTACGAATTGAAGTACGACGACGAGGTCTGTTGCCTCGATCCGACTACAGAAGAGATCAGATACTACAAGCCCACCAATATCGTAGCCTATCCCTACAACGGGCGAATGTTCAAAGTTGAAACTCAGAACCTCGACCTCATGTTGACTCCGAATCACCGGGTCGTGTATCGTTATGTAGGCAGGCAATATCCCAACCGTGCAGGACCAATCCACATCTCGACAGCTGAAGATGTACAGGGAAAGAACTTCGCAGTTCCGAAGTCAGGGATTTGGGTTCATGCCGAAGTCGAGAGCTTTGAGCTACCGGCGATGGAGGTCAGAGGTTTCTACGAGCACAGAAAGCAAATGTTGAGCATGGTCTTTCACATGGACGACTGGTTAAGATTCTTCGGATGGTACATCGCAGAAGGATGCATTCGAAGGAGGACTGGGGAGCCCACTTCTGTGAGGGTAAGCCAAAGGAAGGGATCAGGGAAGGAAGACGAAGTTCGAGATGCGGTCAAGGGCCTGGGTTTCAATATAGCTGAATGGGCGTCAAGGGACAAACGGAGAAGTACAATCATGCTCAACTTCGAGGTCTCCAACAACCAGCTTGCAGGTTATCTGTCCCAGTTTGGCGATTCCTCCGAGAAGTTCATCCCATCGGAACTCAAAAACGTAAGCAAAAGACAGCTCAGGATCCTCTTCGATTCTTTGATGTTGGGCGACGGACATGTCTGGAAGAAGACAGGATCGATGTACTACTACAGCAAATCACTGCGCCTCCTCTCGGACGTTCAAGAGATAGCCATGAAACTGGGATACGGTGCTACAATATGTGAGCACCGCCGTAAAGGTCCGAGTGAATATTACCTCAGCATCTCGAGGCGCCCAAACGCTTTGGCTCGCAGGAAAAGACAATCGTGGGTAACTTACAAGGGGGTCGTCTATTGTTGCACGGTACCAACAGGGGTCATCATGGTCAGGCGCAACGGGAAATCCTGCTTCAGTGGAAACACCATGGGTGAATACGGGACTCCCGGCATCGAGGTCACCGAGGGCCCGATCGCCATCGCGCGCAAAGGAAGGAAGGACAAGCTCATGTTCCCGAGGACGGGGCAGAGCTGGTATCACCTCAGCAAGATATTCGACACGCACAACGTGCTCCTCGCCAACCGGATACACGGACTGACGTCGACCGACGTCATGCAGGGGGTCGTGTACGGGTCTCTCACCGACGAGATCGTCGACGACTCGCTGGCGACCAGGTTCGACTTCGACTCGATCTGGGGGACGGTGATCAACAAGTATGTGGTCCAGGCTGTCCTCCTGAACAAGCTACTCATCTATGGAAAGGGGAAGCAGTCGAGGGGGTATCTCTCCCTCTATGACAGCATCCAATGCCTCAGCCTGCTCATCGACAACCCTCCGGACCCGGGGGAGTATCGCCTCGTGAACCAGATAGACGAGACCTTCGACACGCTCCAGCTTGCCGCGAAGGTGTCAAAGGTCGCCGAGGAGTTCGGGATACGCCCAGAGATGCAGCCGGTCAAGAACCCTAGGGTCGAAAAAGAAGAGCACTTCTACAAGGTCGAGCACAAGATCCTCCCAGCGCTCGGATTCTCGCGGACCAAAGACATCGACGAAGTGCTGAGAGAGATCTTCAGCGCTGTCCTAGCCAACAGGGAGAGGGCCTTCAAGATGAGGTCTCTGCTCGCTCCTTCAGTGACCTGGGCCGGGAAGAAAGGGATAACCGCGGAAGGCTTCTCGCTCCCCCGAGACCTCACGGGGTGGGCCCCGTGGCAGGAAGCTGTCGGATACGCCAGGGAAACCCACTCCAAGGCGAGTTAGGACAGACAAGCGGTCAATGCCCTCTTCAGGCGGACTGCTGAAGTGCCTCCTCGTCTCGCCCGCCGACCCGATCACAGGGAAGGCCCGCGCCGGGCCGCTTCGCAGGTTCCGGAACCCTCCCCCCGGGGTGCGCTACGTGCACGCCACCGACAGGGTCGCCATCCCGACCAGCACCGGCCAGTACAGCTTCTCCCCCTTGAACGTCGGGCTCGCTGCGGTGAAGTTCGCCTTGGAGCACGCCTTTCCGCTCGACTATCGGGGCGCATCCCTGGTGCATACCTTCTTCTGGGACATCAGGAAGTTCACCGTGCCCTGGGTCCATGAAAGCGACCAGTCGCTCGGGCAGTTCCTCGGAGGATACAACAACATAGGAGGGCTCGTCAGGAAGCCGGTGACGGAAGGATACGCCTCCTACCTGAACTCGAGGGGGTGCAAAGGCGTGATCACCTGGACGAAATGGGCGAGGAGGGGGTTCTTGGAAGACGGCATAGACCCGGAGAAGGTGTCCGTGATACCTCCGCCGTTCGATCCCGTCTACGACGCGAAACCCCACTCGGGGTGCAACGTGCTCTTCCTCGGCAGGGACTTCCTGAGGAAGGGGGGAGACACGGTGCTCGCGGCGTTCAACCGGGCGGACGCGCCAGGCGCGACGCTCACCTATGTCGGCAGAGCCGAAGGGAAGTCCAGGCGCGCCGTCTCTGCCGACCGTCGCATCGACTATCGGGAGCGGCCGACGAACAAGGAGCTGGCCGAGGAGGTTTGGCCGTACGTCGACATCCTCGTCCTCCCCACCAGGGCTGACGCTTTCGCGATGACCGTCGCCGAGGCGATGAGCCGCGGGATACCCGTGGTCGCGTCTTCCATCCCGCCGATCCTGGAGATCGTCGAACATGGGAAGTCTGGTCTCCTATATCCTCGGGGTGACGTGACAGGATTCGCCGAGGGCCTGTCGCGCCTTGCGGGGGACCCGGCTCTGAGGGCGAGGATGGGAAGAGAGGCTTTGGCAAGGGCGAAGGAGCTCTTCAATCCGCCCGCCGTCGCCGAGAAGGTGCTGGAGGTATATCGCCATGCATAACGGCGGAACGAACCCACACGGGACCAGGGCGAGCTACCTTCGCCCGGGGTTTGTCCTCGCCCTGTCGGTGAGGCTCCTGACCTCCTCGCTCGCGATCCTGATCCCGCTGTTCGCGGTCGACGTGCTCGGCGCCACGGCGTCTCAGGCAGGCTTCTTCGTCCTTCTGCTCTGGATCGGCAACGCGGCGGGGGTCGCGGCCGCGGTCCTTGTGGTAAGGAACCAGTCGTACGCGTCAGTCCTCGGCTTCTGCTTTGTCGCCGTCTCGTTGGGCGGGCTCTCTTTAGGCGGAGCTCACACGGCTCCGCTTTTCATGCTGCTCTCGGGCCTCGGCGTGGGGCTCCCCCAGCCTTTTCTTTCCGCCTTCATGCACGCGGACTCCATGCCCGGCGCCCCGTTCTCGGGGCTGGGGCTCTACTCCACCGCGTTGGGCTTGGGCCTGGTCATAGGGCCCCTGGTGGCTTATGGCGTCTTTCCTTTCTCAGGATTCCCAGGCGCGTTCCTCGCCCTTGCTTCTTTCTGTCTTCTCGGGGTCGCGGGCGCGGCGGCGGGCCGCGGCAGCGCCAGAGGGAGGCCTGCACCGCCGATGCCTCGCATGTCCTCCTGGGTCGCGGCGCTCCGAAGAGGCGCTTTCAGGAGAGCCGTCCTCGTCAACTTCTTGTACTCGCTGCTGCTGCCGGTGTTCCTCTCTTACGGCGCCATCTACGCCGAAGGCAGGTTCGGTTTCACTCCCGAGCAGGCCCTTCTGCTGTACACGTCCGTCTTCGCGCTTTCCGTGGGGATGAGAGTGGTCGCTGTGAAGTTCGAAGCAGGGCTGGGGAAGCTCCTCCTCATCTCTTCGGTCACGCTTCTGCTTAGCATGCTGGCAGTGGCCGCGGCCCCGTACTGGCAGCTCTTCGTGGTAGGGATGATCTTGTTCAGCGTCCCGCATGCTTACGTCTTCCCGGTCGCCAACTACTACGCCCTTACCTCTGCAGGGGAAGACGTGATGAACGGGAGCTACGCCTTCCAAGCGTCGTCTGCCGCGGCAGAGTTCCTTACCCCACTGGCGGCCGTGCTGCTGATACCACTGGCAGGGGTGCAGGGGGTCTTCCTCGTCGGCGTCTTCCTTGCGGCCGGCGCAGTCGGGGCGTCGCTAGCGTATTGGGGCGGGGCGACGGCGTCGGGAAAAGATTGAAATAGTTCCGATATCATTCCGATATTGGAAACGTGAAGCGATGTTCAACTTCGACTGGACCAAGCGCACCCACAAGGGCCTCCGCAAGTGGATACTCTACATCGTCCGGGACGTCCCGAAGTCGGGGGTCGAGATAATGGATACCATGGAAGCGAACCTGCAGGGGTGGTGGAGGCCGTCCCCCGGCTCTGTCTATCCTATGCTGAAGAACATGGTTGGCGAAGGGGTGCTGGATCGCTCTGACGACGACAAGTATGCCCTCACCGCCGCCGGCAGGGAAGAGATCGAGAAACCCTGGTTCCAGGCCGAAGCGGGAGCGCCGCAACCCCGGTCGGTGGATGGGGCTGTCGAAGTGATCTCGAGCTACACGTCCTATCTTGAGGACCTGGCGCGGTCGAAGGACAAGGACGTCGCGAAGAGCGCCGTCCAGATACGCGAGCTGGCGGACAGGCTCGCAAGGGTGGGGAAGAGCTGATGAGCGACCGGGACATCGTCAAGGTCGAGGGCCTCTCGAAGTCTTTCGGGAACCTCAAAGCGGTCGACGGAGTGACCTTCGAGATAAAGGAAGGAGAGATCTTCGGGTTCCTGGGTCCCAACGGCGCAGGGAAGACGACGACCATCAACATGCTTACCACCCTGCTAAGAGCGACCTCCGGCAAGGCGGAGATCGACGGCCTCGACATCCACAAGCACCCCAACGAGGTGAGGCGGAGGGTCGGGGTGGTCCCACAGGAGTACACGGCGGACGAAGACCTGACCGGGCTCCAGAACATCATCCTTTGCGCAGACCTCTACGGCATCCCCCGAAGCAACTCGAAGGACCACGCCTTGGAGCTCCTGAAGCTGGTCGAGCTTGAAGATGCCGCGGACAGGAAGGTCAGCACATATTCAGGCGGGATGAGAAGGAGGCTCGAGCTCGCTTCTGGGCTGATCAACTACCCGAAGCTCCTCTTCCTGGACGAGCCGACGCTCGGGCTGGACGTCCAGACCAGGACCGCCGTCTGGAACTACATCCGGATGCTCAAGGAGAACTACGGCATGACCCTCTTCCTGACGACCCACTACCTCGAGGAGGCCGACTTGCTCTGCGACAGGATCGCCATCGTCGACCACGGGCACATAATCAAGATAGGGAGCCCCAGCGAGCTGAAGTCGAGCATAGGCGGGGACATCATCACCGTAGGCGTCGCCGAGTCGGGGCCCGACATCTCTGCCGACATCGCCAAGCTCCCTCTGGTCAAGGACGTGAAGAAGAGCGACCACGAATACAGGATAAAATCGGAGGTCGGAGAGGAGTCATCCATCAAGGTCATCGACCTCGTAAGGTCGAAGGGGCTGCACGTGACCAAGATATCGCTCACGAAGCCGACGCTGGACGAGGCGTACCTCGAGTTCACCGGGAAGAACATCAGGGAAGAAGAGGCGAACAAGATGGACTCCTTCAAGCAGCGCGTCACCATGATGAGGGCCCGCCGGTGATGCACGATGACTGAGGACATCTCGAGGTCGACGGTGACGGTTCAAGCGCAGGCGGTCGAGGAGAAGCGCGAAAGGGAGGCAGAAAGGGAGTTCAGGGCTGCGCCGAAGCTGAACAAGAGCCCTATCCACGGCCTCTGGGCTCTCACCAACAGAGACCTCGTAAAGTGGTACAAGAACCCGATCCAGCTCATCATATCTCTCGTCCAGCCGGTCGTCTGGCTAGCTCTCTTCGGGAAGGCGTTCAACCTCGGCGGGCTCTTCTCGAGCATCCCGGGCGCGTCCCCCGCGACCATCGCCTTCGAGAACCTCAAGACGTTCGGCACCACGTCATACTTCTCGTATCTCGGCGCGGGGATGCTCGCGTTCATCATACTGTTCACTGCCGCCTTCTCGGGGATGTCGGTCGTCTGGGACAGGCGCTTCGGCTTCATGAACAAGGCGATGAGCACCCCCGTCGGGCGCGGCGCCATAGTGACGGCGAAGGTCCTCCAGAGCGTCGTCCGTTCGCTCATCCAGGCGGCAATCGTGCTGCTCATCGCGGTCGCCCTGGGGATGGACACGTCCAACTTCAGCGTGATCACCCTGAGCGGGACCTTCGTGATGCTGTTCCTCATGACCTTCGGCCTCTCTTCGCTATTCGTCATGCTGGCGCTGAGGTCGAGCGACTGGCAGACGCAGATGGCGATAATCAACCTCCTCAACCTCCCGCTGCTCTTTGCGAGCAACGCCATGCTCCCGGTGGGTCTCATGCCAGGGTGGCTGCAGTCGGTCATCAGGTTCAACCCCGTGAGCTATGCCGTGGACGGCGTCAGGCAGATGCTCCTTGGTTCGGGCTCGGCGGCTGCGTCCGCAGCGGGTTACAGCATACTGGCGCCGCTATGGGTGGACTTCAGCGTGCTCATCGGGTTCGCAGCGGTCCTCTCGGTGCTCGGGATAGTCCTGTCCTGGAGACTCCTCTCCAAGTAGGGCTCAGCTGAAGACTACTTTCCTGAGCTTTTCCGCCATCGCGACCGGGTCGCTGTTCTGCCAGACGTTGCGCCCCACCGCCACGCCCGTCCCTCCCGCTTGGACCACGCCCTTCACCTGGTCCAGGAAGTCGTCGTCGGTCGGCGCCTTCGGCCCCCCGCTCATGAACACCCTTACGCCCGCCGCAGACTTCACCGCCCATGAGAAGGACGACGCGTCTCCGGTGTACTTGATCTTCACGGCGTCCGCCCCGAGTTCCAGCCCCGCCCTAGCCGCATACGCCACGATCTCTTTCGAAGTGTCGTTCTGTACCGCCGCGCCGCGCGGATAGATCCACGCTATCGCGGGGAGCCCCTTTTCGTGCGCCTGCTCCTGTAGCCTTCCAAACTCCGAAAGCATCTCGGACTCCAGCCCGCTCCCGAGATAGATCGTGTACCCGACCCCCTTCGCCCCCAGCGACACCGCCTGCTCGACGCTGCAGACCTGCCTGGATATCGGCTCGCCTTTGGGGAGGCTGGTCTTGCCGTTGACCTTCACGATGAGCGGCACCTTGCCGTCGTAGAACCTCTCGGCGACCCCCTTCTGGAATACGACCCCGTTGAACCTCCCCTTGGAGGCGATCTCCATTATCAGGGCGGGGTCCACGTTCTTCTCGTCGAAGTCGGTAGAGGGCCCGTGCTCGAGCCCCTGGTCGTAGGCAAGCAGCATGCTCCTCCCTTCGGTGAGGAACGGCGCCATCCTGTCGCGTTTCATGGATGCCCGCTGCCTTCTTCTCTATTTAACGGTCTCACCGGCGGCCGCATCTCAGAGAGCGCCCCTTGAATACCCCTAAATGGACGGAAGTCGGGGACGGCTCGTTTGAAGCTTGACGAGTTCCTCAGGCTGAACGCCCCGGAAGACCTCGCCGCTTTGACAGCCGCCATCGCCAAGACCAGCATCGACGTCTGGGACAGCGTCCCGTTCAAGTCCGGCCTCCTCACGGAGACTAACCCTTCCGGGGAGACCCAGAAGGCGATAGACGTCTATTCCAACGACGCGTTCGTCGAAGCGCTCACTTCCACGGGCCTTGTCGCCGAGGTGGCGTCGGAGGAGATGGAAGAGCCCGCGTCGTCCAAGGGCTCGGTGAGCGTGGCGATGGACCCGCTCGACGGGAGCTCCAACGTCGAGACCAACAACCCGCTTGGGAGCATCTTCGGGTTCTACTCGCGGAAGCTACCTGCTTCTGGGAGGCGCCTTGTCGGGGCGCTCTATGTCACCTACGGGACGATGGTCACCCTCACCTTCTCCTTCGGAAAGGGGGTGCACAGGTTCGTCGCGGTGAGGGAGGGGGGCGCCATGCCCTTCCAGCTCCTCGGAGTGAACCTCCGTCTGCCTGACAAGGCCGAGGTCTACGGCTTTGGAGGGTCCCGAAGAGAGTGGGTGCCGGAGGTAGCCGCATTCTGGCATTCGCTGGAGGGGAAGGGGCTCCGCAACAGGTACTGCGGGACCTTCGTCGGAGACTACAACCAGGTCCTATCGAGAGGCGGGATCTTCTCCTATCCTGCGCTTGTGAAGAAGCCCCGAGGAAAGCTCAGGGTGCTTTTCGAATGCGCGCCGATGGCGTTCATCAACGAGCAGGCTGGGGGATACGCGAGCGACGGCTCTGGAAACATACTGGACATCGAGCCAAGGGCGTTGGCTGAGACGTCGCCCCTCTACATAGGGAGCGCCGACCTAGTCCGTGAAGTCGAGAACGCCGTCTCAAAGAGATAGCAGAAACCCGCGGTCCAAAAAACAGGAAGTGGGCGCCGCCGGCTCTCCGCCGGGGCGTCCGCTCGTCCTTTCTATGGGAATACGCCGAGCGTCTTGACGGCTTCGGCTACCCGGCCGACTCCGACTATCATGGCGCCCGTCCTCATGTCGACGTCGTGCTTCACGCTCGCTTCGTGGACGTCGTGGAAGGCAGAGGTGATCTTCTTCTCCAGCATGGAGTTGACCTCCTCCACGGTCCAGTAGTTCCTCTCCAGGTTCTGCACCCACTCGAGGTAGCTGACGATGACCCCTCCCGAGTTGGCTAGGATGTCGGGGATCACGAAGACCTTGTTCCCGTGGAGGATCTTGTCCGCCTCCGGGGTAGTCGGGCCGTTCGCGCACTCCGTGACTATCTTCGCCTTTATGCCCTTCGCGATGTCCGGGAGTATGGAGTTCTCAAGGGCAGCCGGGCTCAGGATGTCGACGTCCATCTGGAGCAGCTCCTTTTCGCTGATCTGCTGGCTCCCTGGGAAGCCGACCACCGACCCTGTCTTCTCCTTGTGGGCGATGAGCTTGTCGGCGTCCATCCCCGTCTTGCTCATGATGGACCCCTTCGAGTCGCTGGCGCCCATCAGCTTCGCGCCGTAGGTCTGGAGGATCTCGGCGAAGTTGGATCCGGCGTTGCCGAACCCCTGGACCGCGAACTTCGCACCCTTCAGGTTGACCTTGTTCACCTTTGCCGCTTCGACGGTCGTGTAGACGGCTCCGCGACCTGTGGCCTTGTCTCTTCCGAGCGAGCCCCCGAGCGAGATGGGCTTGCCTGTGATGACCGCGGGGGTCATGACCCCCTCGAGGGTGCTGTACGTGTCGAGGATCCATGCCATCGTCTGTGAATTGGTGTAGACGTCGGGAGCCGGGATGTCCTTGTAGGGCCCGATTATCGGAGCGATAGCGGCCCCGAACCGTCGGGTAAGCCTCTCGAGCTCTCCCTGCGACATCTGCTTCGGGTCGCAGATGATGCCCCCCTTGGCGCCTCCGAACGGGATGTTGGCGACGCTGCACTTCCATGTCATCCATGCGGACAGCGCCTTCACCTCATCGAGAGTCACGCCGGGATGGTACCTGATGCCTCCCTTGAACGGCCCTCTCGCGTCGTTGTACTGGACCCTGTACCCTGTGAACACCTTCGTCTTGCCGCTGTCCATCTTGACAGGCAGGGAGACGGTCAGCTGTCGCTTCGGGTTCGCCAGTATCTGGTGGACGCCTTCGTCGAGCTTCAGGTATCCTGCGGCGATCCTGAGCTGCTCGAGCGCGTTTTCGTACGGGTTTGGTTTAACTTGCTGTGTCTGTTGCATCTGTCTCACTTCGTACTTTTGAGCCATAATTGTCGCCCTTTTAACAATTGTATATAACGAAAGGGCTCCGTTATCACATAAGAGAATCAGCCAGCTCCCTGACCTTCGCGTTCCAGTCAGGAGCTTTCACGACGCTCGAAGCGACCAGCACCCCCTCAGCCCCGAGCTCCACCGCCTTCTTCACGTCGGCGCCTGTCACGATTCCCGCTCCGCAGAGGACGCGGCCCCTGTACCCCGCGTCTCTCACGGCGGTTATCGTGTCCGTGACGAGGGAGGGCCTGGCCTTCGACACAGCCACGCCCGTGCCGATCAGCTCCGGCGGCTCGATGGCCACGTAAGTCGGTCCCAGCTTGGAGAGCTTGGCGGCTTCGGCGCTCGTCCCCGCGCACAGGCAGACTTCCAGTCCCCTGAGCCTCGGGACCAGATCGGACAGTATGCCGAACGCCTTCTTCGACTCGCTATGGTTGAGTATCGTCCCTGTCGCCCCTGCTCCCCTGACAGCGTCAGGAAGGGTCGCCCCTGTCGTCTTGTCTCCCACCACGGCGTCCACGTCCTGGCTGTAGACCGTCGCCCCTGTCTTGGATGCGACGAGGCCCAGGAACGGGGTAGGAGGCGCGATTATCGCCCTAACTTCGCCGTCTTCGGCGACGCGGGAGACGGCGCGCGCGAGGCTCACCGCCCCTTCGCCAAGAACCTCAGGATAGTTCTTGCAGTTGACTATGAGGGTCCTCATGCGGCGACGACCGGAGAAGCAGCCAGGTGTCTTAAAGTGTCGCGTGCGCGGACGGCAGGTCTCGGTTCAGGACGGTCTCTAGAGCCCGTCCTCGTCCGAGTCCTCTTCCCATCCGTCTTCGTCCAGGTCTTCGTCAAGGTCCTCGTCGAGTTCCTGATCCTCTTCAGACATGTCCGCCCCGCGGTTTGTGATGAACTATTAAATCTCACGGTGCGTCGTCCGTGAACTCGCAGAAGCGATCCCCTGCTGCGTCCCCTCTAGGCATCCCCCGACAGAGCCGTGGGCTTCAACCGTTATAGCGCGATGCTGCGCGGCCGGGAGGCAAGAAATGGCCGCCACCGTCCTACCGATCGGGCCAACGTCGATCGCAAGCGCCGCCGCCATCGTAAAGAGAGGCGGGCTGGTGGTGTATCCGACCGACACAGTCTACGGCCTTGGGTGCGACCCGTTCGACGACGCCGCTGTGGGGCGGCTCTTCGGCGCCAAAGGGAGGGGGTCGAAGGCCGTCCCAGTCCTCTGTGGGTCGGCAGAGAAGGCCGCCGCGATAGTGCAGCTGAACCCGAAATCACTCGCCCTCGCGAAGGAGCACTGGCCGGGGCCCCTGACCATAGTAGCTCCGCTCAGGAGGAAGGTCCCCGACCTCCTGCACTCCGGGACAGGGAACCTCGGGGTCAGGGTCCCGGGGCTCGCTTCCTGCATGGAGCTCATCGACGCCTGCGGAGGATGGCTCACGGGGACGAGCGCGAACGTCTCAGGGAGCCCCTCTTCGAGGTCGGCCGCAGATGCCGTCGCCCAGCTCGGGGAGAAGGTCGACCTCATACTCGACGGCGGGGTCCTGGGGGGGAAGGAGTCGACCGTGGTCCAGGTGGAGGGCGACTCGGTCACAATCTTAAGAACTGGTCCAATCGGGGTCGGGAACCAAGTGAAGGGCGGACGAACCTAGTAGTCACTTCTGCGAAGGGGCTGGAGGCAAAGGCCTCCGCCGAGTTCAAGGAGATCGCCCTGCTCTCGGGGATACGGAAGGTCGTCATCGACAGGTCGGCGTACGACGGGGTCATAGAAGTCAACGTGGAAGACCCGAAGGCGCTCCTCTCTTTCATCACCGACTTCGTCCGGTCGGAGCCTTTCAGGGTCAGGTTCATCCTGAGGGTCATCCCCGTCGACAAGGTCGTCGACACCAAGGTGGAGGAGATCGTGAAAGCGGTGAAGGAGCTCTCGTCGTCCATAGGCCCCGGAGAGACGTTCAGGATCACCATAGAGGCCAGGGACTCGCCGTACACGGACAAGCAGCTGATAGACGCCCTCGCCGACGCCATCGACCGGAAGGTGAGCCTGAACTCGCCTGACAAGGTCGTCCTCCTCGAGATCTTCGGAGACTACTCCTGCATCTCCGTCATCTCTCCTCACGACATAGTGAGCATACAGAAGCTGAAGCGGGCGACCTAGGACGACGGCGGCGTTCGCGCCATCAGCCATAACGAACTTCTTCGAGATAAGCTACGACGGGTCTCCCGGTCCCATTGGCGCGACGGGGGGCGGATACATCCTTTCGAAGGGCACGACCTCGACTGCGAAGCTGCTGAATGTCGCGGGGGTCAAGACGAGGGTCAACGGGGACCCTAGCTATGACGCGAGGACGACCAGGAGGGCCGTCTCGCTCCTCCTCAGCGCCTCCGGACACATGGAGGACGGGGTATCGATCGACCAACGCGTCGACACGCCCATCGGCTCGGGTTTCGGGGCGAGCGCGGCCGCCGCCACATCCTCAGTCTACGCCGCGGCAGCGTCCCTCGGGATAAGATGGCCCAAGCGGCTCCTGGCGAGGTTCGCCCACAGGGCGGAGATATTCGAGCAGACCGGGCTTGGGACCGTCTCTGTGGTCTACGGCCACGCAGGGGCAGGGGCTATCACGACGGCGGGAGAGCCGGGAGCGGCGAAGTTCGTCGCGGTGAAGGTGCCCAGGGACACCAGGATCGTCACGGTGTACTTCGCTCCCTACGACAAGAAGGACGCCCTGTCCTCTCCGAAGATGAAGGCGAGGATAAACAGGCTGGGGAGGGAGGCGCTCGCCGGGTTCCTGGCCGACCCCAGTCTGGACACGCTCGCGGCGGAGGGGGCGTCGTTCTCGAGAGGCCTTGGGCTCGAGTCCCCTGAGGTGAAGAAGGCGATAGGGGCCGCAACTTCGGCGGGGGCGTCGCACGCGAGCCAGAACATGATCGGCTACTCGGTGCACTGCATCACCGACGCAGACAGGGCGCCGAAGGTCTCGAGGGCCCTCGCTTCTCTAGGCGGTGCGAGGGTAGACGTGTTCGAGGTAGGACGGGAGAAGGCGGGGGTCCTGCGGCCTACCCGCAGATGACGAGGTCTTTCGTATACTTCGTGAACGTGTCCACTCTCTTCCCTATCAGCAGCGTGTCCTCGATCCTGATCCCGTACTTGCCCACGAGGTAGACGCCGGGCTCATCGGTTATCACGTCGTTCCTCATCAGCTTGACCTTGTTCCCGTGGAATATGCCCGGCATCTCGTGGATGTCTATCCCGACTCCGTGCCCGACGCTGTGGTTCAGGTACTTGTCCATCCTGTTCCTCTTCAGGACGTCCACCGCCGCGTCGTTCACCGCCCCGCAGGAGACGCCCTCCCGGGCCGCCGCCATCGCCGCTTCCTGGGCCTCTCTCACGATGGAATAGTGCTTCTTCATCTCGGACGTCACCGACCCGACTCCGAACGTCCTCGTCTCGTCAGAGTTGTACCCTTCGTACCTGAAGAACAGGTCCGCGACCACGAAGTCCCCTGACCTCACCTTCCGGTCCGACAGCTCCGAGTGCCCGTACGCGCCGTGCGGCCCAGAGGCGATGATTATCGGCCCGAGCGAGGACTCCGAATTGGACGGCGTCATCCCAAGTTCAGTGGCCGTCTTCATGACTTCGGCAGCCAGCTCCCACTCCGTCTTCCCCGGCTTCAATACCCTCTCCAGCGCATCGTATGTCTTGTCAGTGAAAGCGCACGCCTTCCTTATCCTCTGGATCTCGAGCTCGTCCTTCGTGCGTCTTACTTCGACGAACATCTCAGGGTGCGCCTCGAACCTCTTGTCGCTCTGCGGCGACGCGTGGTCTACGAGCACCTTCCCCTTCTCGAGGTGCTTTCCGATCACTTCCTCGACGTCCTTCCACCTCTTCGCGACGACTATCTCGGCCTCTTTGCACATCTCTCCCGACCTGTCGGCCTCCAGAGGGCTCGTCACCACGACCGTCTTGTCTGGAAGGACGATGCCCGCTCCGCCTCCGAGGAAGTCGGTCAGGTAGAACAGGTTCGGCGCGCTGAAGACCGCGACCTGCCTCCCCTTCGCGGCTGCGAGGATCCTCTTTCTCCGCTGAGAATAGATTGACAACGGCGGCCGAACCGAAACTCCGTTATTACTACCTTGTGCCACGGAAACTTCGGCGGCCCAAAAGACATGAGCGTGACCCTCGGGGATGGGGAGCTGGTGCCTTGAAAATAGCTGGATTCAGGCGTCTTTCGATGAGAGGGAGGATATTCGCAGCGACACGTTCAAAATAAGCCCAAAGCAGGCTGACCGCAACCCCCCCAACAATAGTGGGCGCTTGCACCGAAAAAACGCCCTGCGCCGGCGATTGGGGCCGGTTTTTGGGCTACGAATCTGACTCCGATTCGCTTATATCCCGTATCATACCTGTCCTGCAGACGGGGCAAATCTTCCTGTGACGTATATACGAAGACTGGAGATGCGCGGGTTCAAGTCGTCTGGCCCTCGAACAGTCGTCGTAAACTTCGAGCGAGGCTTCACTGTCATCACCGGTCCGAACGGCAGCGGCAAGTCGAACCTTGCGGATGCGATTGCGTTCACCATCGGAGAAAATTCACCGAAGGCGCTGAGGGCTGCGAACGGAAGGCTCTCGGGATTGATCTTCGACCCGCGCACCGAAGACGGCGGTTCGTCCGGAAAGCCGACCGCGTGCCGCGTCACCCTGCAGTTCGACAACTCCGACAGGACGATCCCCGTCGATTCAGACCTCGTCACGCTCACGCGCGAGCTCAGGGAGGACGGCGACAACTCATATTTCATCAACGGAAGGAAGTCGACTAGGGGCGCGCTCGCAGACATCATCGACATAGCGGGGCTCTCCCCGGGCGGATTCAACATCGTCGCCCAGGGCGCGGCGACGAAGATGGCGGACCTGACGCCGGAGGAAAAGAGGAAGGTCATCGAGAGCGTCGTCGGCATCTCGAAGTTCGACGAGAGGAAGGCAGAGGCGCAGCGACAGCTCGGCCAGGCAGACCAGAGGCTGGAGGTGGCGATGGCGCGCATCGGCGAGATGAAGAGCACGCTCGAGTCGCTCGACTCGCAGAGGACGGAGATGGTCAGGTTCAACCAGCTCGAGTCGCAGATAAACTGGCTCAACGCGGTCATAACGTCGAAGAAGATCTCCGACCTGAAGTCCAGGCTCGCCGACCTCCGGTCGCAGGAGCAGGAGCTCAACGGGAAGCTGAGCGACATGAGCGCGAGGCTCGTGGAGCTGGAGAACCGCATCGGGCAGGTCGACAGCGAGAAGACGAAGTTCATCGTGGAGGTCATCCAGGGAGGAGGCGCGAGCCATGTGGAGCTGCAGTTCCAGCTCGCGGGCCTCAGGAACGAGCTCGAGACTCTCGAGTCGGACTTCAAGACGGCGGAGTCGAACGTGGCCGAGCTGGAAGGGGAGACGGTCCCCCAGCTGAAGCAGGTGGTCTCCGAGAAGCAGAAGGAGGCGAACGCCGCGACATCTACTGTCAGGCAGCTGACCGCTGAGATCGAGAAGCTGGACGCGAAGCACGCGGACCTGGCCCAGAGGCTCAAGGAGTTCTTCCGCGCGGGAGAAGAGCTCAGGGCGACAATCGAGAAGAAAGGGAAGCAGACGGCGAAGGTCCAGGTGAGGCTCGCCGACCTCGGCCAGAAGCAGACCCAGGTCGACCTAGCGATTAACGCGACGACCGCGAGCCTGAACGTGGAGAGGAAGCGCCTCGACGAGCTCAAGCTCAGGGTGGACGGATATTCCGAGGTGCTCGGGAAGCTGGAGGCGAGCACGAAGCAGCTCTTCGAGCTCTATGACAGCTCGACCAAAGAGCTCAGCTCGCTGGACGAGAACCTGACGGGGGCAGAGAAGACGAGGGAGCGCCTCGTCGCGTCGATACAGGGCGCGTCCAAGATCCTAGAGAAGGCCTCGGCGGAGGTGTCGAGGGAGGAGGCGTTCAGGCACATGTCCGAGAGCCTCGCAGGGGAGAGGAGCGGCCAACTGAAGCTGCAGGAGCTATGCGACCAGGGAGGGGTCCCTGGCTACGTTGGGCGCCTCGGCCAGGTCGTGAGGTATCCGCAGCAGTACACGAAGGCGGTGACCGCGGTCATGGGGAAGTGGATGGGCGCGTTCGTGGTCCAGGACCTGAAGTCGATGACCCAGCTGATCAAAGCGGCGAAGTCCCTGAAGGCGAAGAGCTTCTCCGTCATCCCGCTGAGCGAGGTGGAAGACGTGAAGTCGCTTGACGTCGAGAAGTCGGCCGGGGTGATCGGCCCCGTGTCGGACGTGCTGAAGTGCGAGGAGGAGTTCCAGGGGCTGGTGAACTTCCTGGCAGGGGACTCGGTCCTCGTGGAGACGGAGGCTATCGGGTACATACTGGCTTCCGAGGGCGTCCGTGCAGTCACCCTCGACGGGGAGACTTTCGAGCAGGGCGGACGCGCGTTCAGCTTCGGCTACCAGGAGCTGATGGTCAACCTGATGGAGGGGCTGGAGAACATCGAGGGGATCAGCGAGGTGGAGGACGCGGTAGGGGCTCTGAAGGGGGCGATCGACCGGAGGAGGTCGGAGCTGGACCACATCGAGACGGAGTCGAGGACCCTGATGAAGGAGCGGGTCAAGAAGATAGTCACCACGACGAGCCTGAAGGCCGAGGCGACCACCATCACGAGGATGGCGAACAGGTACAAGAGCATATTCAGGTCGATGAACGCCGAGTACCAGAAGCAGGTGAACGCCGTCGCCCGCCTCGAAGAGAAGCTGAAGACGAGCACCGAAAGGAAGGACTCCATCTCGAAGGGGATCGGGTCGCTCCAGCAGGTCGTCGCGGACGCTCAGGCGCTCGGGCTGGACGCGCTGCTCGCGGAGGTCGACGGGACCAAGCAGACGGTGTCGGCAGAGATAGACACGATCAGGAACAGGATCCAGGACCTCAACCTGACGCTCACGCGCGAAAAGGCGAACCTGGAGAACGTCCTCCTGAGGGCGCTTGAGGAGAACCAGCTCGACCTCGCGAACGCGGTCGAGGACCTGCAGTCCAACAAGCAATTCGTCAAGGAGGCTCCTCGCAGGATCAGGGAGCTCGCAGAGCAGAAGGGGGCGCTTGAATCGCAGATCTCGAAGCTCATGGAGTCGTCCAGGCGCAGCCAGCCGGTCCTCGACGAGTTCGACGCGAAGGCGAAGAGGCTGAAGGAGGAGCGAGACGGAGTGTCCAGGTCGATGGCAGGGCACCAGAAGGACCTGTTCGCGCTTTCAGGGCAGGCCAGCGCAGCCCAGGAAAAGATAGAGGAGGCGCTCGGGAGCCTCAGGATGCTCGGGTTCAGCGAAGAGCTCGAGTATTTCGCGACCAGCGAGACCCTGCTGGTCGAGCTCCAGCAGGAGTACCAGACCGCGTCCGGGTCGGTCAACCGCGGAGCCGACAGGCAGTACACCGAGATGTTCGTGAGCTACAAGAGCCTCTCCGTGAGGCACAACGACCTGGAGAACGAGCGCAACTCCATCATCACGTTCATCGAAAGCGTCGAGTCGGAGAAGAAGAAGGTCTTCCTGTCCGCCTTCGACAGGGTCGGGTCCGAGTTCAGCGCGATCTTCGAGAAGCTCACCGGAGGGAGGGCGCTCCTCGAGATGGAGAACCCGGACGAGCTGTTCGCTGGAGGGGTGATACTGCGCGCAGACTTCGGCAACGGGCTCCGCGAATCGTCCCAGCACAGCGGAGGCCAGAGGGCGGTGACGGGGGTGGCGATGATCCTGGCGATGCAGGCGGTCCAGGGGCATCCGTTCTACCTCTTCGACGAGATTGACGCCCCGCTGGACGCCGTCAACTCGGACAGGCTCGCAAAGTTCCTGAAGGAGAAATCGGTGGAGGCGCAGATCATCGCGATCACGCTCCGCGACGTCTTCGTCTCGGCGAGCGACGTGACTTACGGGGTCTACTCGGCGGGAGGGATGTCAAGGGTGGTCCACTACAAGCCTGCCGAGGTGCCCGCTCGTGCCTAGCGGCAGCCTGCTGTCGCGGCCGCCGCTCAACGTGCTGATCGACCCATCGCTTGCGAAGCGCAGGAGCCCATGGGAGATCAACCTGACAGAGCTCCTCGACATGTTCCTCAAGGCGATATCCCAGTCCGAGTTCATCGACATGAGGGCGGCCGGGACCGCCGCGCTCTCTTCCGCAACAATCTACAGGCTGAAGGTCGAGACGCTCTTCCTATTCGAGAGGCTCAGGATGCAGCACAAGCTCCTCAACACCTCCGAACCTCCTCAGATCATAGTCATGCCGTTCAGATACGAGATCTACTCCACCAACATAGACGAGCTCTTCGACGAGCTCGGAAGGATACTCCAGGACATAGTCACGCAGGACGAGGGAGGAGACACGAACCCGCTCGCCCTGGCCGAGCTTCCACCCCCTGACTTCGACAACTACGTCGTCTCGCTGCAGGTGATGCTCTCCGAGTTCCGCAAGATACTGGTAGAAAGGCTCAGGGCCACTGGCAAGTCGCTTCTGTCAGAGCTTCTCCGGGGCTTGAAACCCGTCGACGCCGCACGCGTCTTCCTCCTCGTTCTCTTCGCGGCCAACAGCGGCGAGGTGATCATCGACCAGGAGGAGACAGACGCAGACGCGCTGGTGGTGTCGGTGGGTCCGCTTGAGTGAGCCGTCGGGGGAACCAATCCCTAAGGAGCTGCTCGCGAAGGTCGAGGCGGCGCTGTACGCTGCGGGTCGCCCACTCGCAGTCGAAGAGCTCGCGAAGGCAGCGGGGACGGCTTCAGAACGGAAGGCCGCGGCAATGGCCAGGGAGGTCGCTAAGGCGGTCAACGGCAGCATGCAGGCGGTCGAGGTCGTAGAATATTCCGGGCCCAGGTTCGCGATGCAGCTGAAGGCGAAGTACACCCAGACGGCGCGAAAGTTCGCCACGAGGCCGCTCCTGACCAAGGCGGCGCTGAGGACCCTGTCCTTCATAGCGTTCTTCCAGCCGATAACCTCGGCCGAGCTCGCCCTGAGGAGGGGGTCTACCGTCTATCAGCACCTGAAGGAGCTGGAGGAGGTCGGGTTCATCGCGAGCGAGAGGCAGGGGAGGGGGAAGGCGATCAAGACGACGTCGAGGTTCGCCGAGTACTTCGGGCTCAGCTCCGAAGTCACGACGCTGAAGAGGCAGCTGGAGAGCCGGACCCTGACCCTGAAGTAGCGAAGACTTATCATCTGGGAGCGGAGGGGCGGTTTTCAGATTTCGAGCTTGACCCGACCAATCGAAAACCTGACCAAGCGCAGGCCGACCGGAGGGAGGTCCAGGCCGTCGAGAGGACGCAGGGCATTCGAGGCCGACGGATACGCCATCGAGCCACTCGTTGGACCTGCGTCGAGCAGGCCGATCAGCAGGAGGGGGGGGCACGTGACGGCGGGGGTGATATTCGCCGACTTCGCCAACGTCTCGGACGTTTCAGGGAAGGCGACGAAGTCGAAGATCGTAAGGGTGAAGCACAGCCCCGCCAACAGGGATTACGAGAGGAGGGGCGTCATCACGAAGGGGGCCGTCATCGAGACTGGTGCGGGCGAGGCGGTAGTCACCTCGAGGCCCACGGCCGACGGCGTCGTCAACGCGGTCCTGACGACCAAGAAATGAAAGACTACGACAGGTACATCTTCTGGCTGGATTACTTCGACTCTGAGCTCAAGCGGAGCGAGGGGAGGCGGGTCCCCCTCAGCGCCGCGACCAGGGCTCCTACGCTCGCAGAGCTCGGCGAAGCGTGCCGAAGGCTGAACCTGCAGCCTCAGCCTCAGGCGGCGAGATATCCCTCCAGGGCGGGGAAGGAGTCGGGCTTCGTGTCTCTGGCGAAGGCGCCGCCGAAGCACGCGCTCTTCCTGAAGGTCGCGAAGGAGCTGTCCACGGTACGTGGGATAGCGCAGAGGCAGCAGGCGAAGGGAAAGAAGAAGTGACCCGTCGGCGGGATCTTTTCTCCAGGACCTGTCGGACGTCGACGTCCGGATTGTTTTGCTGAAGGTTTAAAGGCAGGACGAGGGGCGTGCGCCTCTCTTGTTTCAGGTCGGCACAATTCTTCACCAAGCAAAGAGCGGCCGACTCATCGTCAAGCTTTCAAGGGAAGTCAGACCCGGTTCCTTCGTCTTCGACGGCGGCAAGAAGAAGCTCGGAAAGGTGGTCGAACTGATAGGCCCGGTAAAGTCCCCCTATGGGTCGGTGGCGGTCGTAAGCAGCAGGGTCGGAAAGTCAGGGGACCCGGTCTTCCTGGAGGGGTGAAACGATGAGCCTCTGGAACACAAGCAGAGACGACGGTTACAGGACCTCGTGCCCCGTCTGCGGCAACAGACTGATCGGGGACTCGGAGAAGGGAGAGCAGGTCTGCCCCACCTGCGGCTACGTCACGGTCGCCCCAGCTGACTCCGGACCCGAGTGGAAGGCGATGGACCTTGAAGAGAAGAACAAGAGGGTGAGGGTAGGGTCTCCCACCACTCTGGCGCTTCACGACTTCGGGCTTTCGACGGAGATCAGCCGGACGATGCGGGACTCGCACGGCAAGTACCTCGACCCGGCGATGCGGGCGACGGTCGAGAAGATGAGGAAGTGGCAGAGCCGGACCAGGACCATCAACAGCGAGGAGAGGGGGCTGTCCAACGTCCTCTCCAAGATAAGCGAGCTCTGCGAAGCGCTGAACCTCCCGAACAACGTCGCCGAGACCGCTGCCCAGATCTACAGGACGTCGGCGAAGATGAAGGTCGCGAAGAGCAAGTCGATACTCGGGATGACCGCCGCCACGGTCTACCTGGCGTGCAGGAAGTGCGGGGTCTCCAGGACGCTGAAGGAGGTCGCAAGGGCCGCCGGGATGGAGAAGGGGAGCGTCGCCCGTTACTTCCGTCTCGTCCTCAAGGAGGTCGAGAAGGAGTACGTCCCTCCGCCGTCGGTCGAGAAGTACATCTCGAAGCTCGTCAACATGGCAAAGATCGACCCCAAAGTCGAGCACATGGCGCTGACTCTTTCAAGGAAGACGAACGACTCGAAGATCTCCAGCGGAAAGGCGCCCGCGGGGCTCGCCGCGGCGTACGTCTACCTGTCGTCCGTCATGGTGGGGGAGCACCTTCCCCAGAGAGAGGTCGCCGAGTTCGCCGAGGTCACAGAGGTGACCGTGAGGAACAGATGCAGAGAGATACTTGACAACTTTGTGATAAGACAGGAGTTCCTGCCGGCAAGATGAAGAAGACAGAGAAGAAGGCGAAGCCCGCGCCGGCGAAGGAGAAGCCGTCGAAGCGCCAGCCCAGGGCTTCGAAGAAGAGGGAAGAGCCGACCGAGCCTGTGGAAAGGACGGAGGAGGAGCTGGTCGACCTTACTTCGAGGGTCTACAAGCTCGTGGTCGAGAGGGGGAGGGACGGCGTGCTCCAGAGCGAGATATGGAAGGAGCTCGGGCTCACCAGCAGGGACGGCTCGCGGCTCGCGATAAGGCTGGAAAGAAGGGGGCTCATCGGGAGGGTGAAGGTGCTAGAGGAAGGAAGGTGGACCTACAAGCTCACCCCCCTCAGGTTCCCCACTGACATGACCTCGATCGAGAAGGCTCCATGCATAGTCTGCCAGTACGAGCCGAAGTGCTCCATCGAGGGGGAGATCAGCCCGTACGTCTGCCCATGGATCGGCCCGTGGGTCATACAGGAGTTCATCACCGTCCGCAACCCGCCCGCCGAAGCGCCTGCTGCGGCGGCAAGATAGGGCGCCCGAAGTTGACGACGAAAGAGGATCACCGCCGCCTGGTGGAAGCGGCCAAGAGCGTCAGGATGAACGCCTATTCTCCGTACTCTGGGGTCAAGATCGGCGCGGCCGTCCTCACTCCTGACGGGAAGATATTCGCAGGGTGCAACGTCGAGAACGCCTCGTACGGCCTGTCCTGCTGCGCAGAGCGGACTGCGATCCTGAAGGCTGTCTCCGAAGGCTCCAGGAAGCTCGTCGCCCTGGCGGTGGTCGGGAAATCGGAGGAGTTCACGTCCCCATGCGGCGCGTGCAGGCAGTTCATGGTAGAGTTCAATCCAAGGATGAAGGTCCTGAGGAGAGGAGTCGACGGGTTCACCGAGGACACCACCGCAGACTCGTTGCTCCCAGGGGCTTTCAACCCCGCAGAGCTTTCGCAGAAATGAGGCTCAGCGAGGCGCGCAGGGACCTCTATCGGCGCCTTGCGAGGGAACAGGGGTACAAGAGCAGGGCCGCGTTCAAGCTCATCGAGGCCGACGAAAGGTATGACATCATCCGTCCCGGGTACAAGGTCATCGACTTCGGCGCAGCCCCCGGAGGGTGGACGCAGGTTGCCGCTGAGCTCGCCGGGCCCGGAGGGTTGGTGGTGGCGCTGGACATCAGCACGATAAGGCTCAAAGAGAAGAACGTGGTGACGCTGAAGCTGGACGTCCATGACCCGAGCGTCGTCGAAAAGATCGGGAAGGCCATCGGGGGGAAGGCCGACGTCATCCTCTCCGACCTCGCTCCATCTGTGACGGGCGTCTGGGAGCTCGACCAGACGAAGCAGATCGACCTCACGCTCAGGGTCCTCGACCTGGCCGCGTCTCTCCTCAAGGAGGACGGCGCGGTGTTCTGCAAGCTCTTCGAAGCAGAGCGCTCTCAGGAGGTCAGGGACGAGTTCAAGCGCAGGTTCAGGTCGGTTCGCGTTGTCAAGCCCGCCGCGAGCAGGAACGCTAGCTCCGAGCTCTACTACTATTGCGAGGGGCTGAAACCCGCGGCCCCCCAGCAGGGTTAGCGCTGGCGCTCCTTACTGCCTCGACGACCTCAGCCCGGGTGGCGTCTGTCTTCACCCCTGTCTTTTCGAAGGGCGTCCTCATCACCCTGTGACCCCCTTTCGTCAGCGCGTTGTACACAGAAAGCTCAGATACGGTCGGGACCTTCAGGGCCGAACAGATTTTGTCTATGTCGAAGCTCCATGGAGGGAACCCGTTCACCCCGTCGAGTGACCCCAGCACCTCGGCCGCCCCGCCAAGCCCCCTTTCCAGGGCCGCCTTCTTCGCCGACTCGACGAGCGGCTCCTTGGCGATGCTCCCTGCCCAGAGCGGTCCGGCCACCTTGACCTTCCTGCGGCAGACCCTGCACGCCCCTTCATGCCCGAGCGACATGCGGACGTCCCCGCATCCCGGGCACCACGCGACGCTCCCAAGCTCGCGGAGCGAGGCGTCTGCGACAGACGCGCCGGGGATCACCTTGACGAAGACCCTGAGATAGTGCTTCGTGGAGTGGGCGGCCTGGGGCTCGATCCCGACGTCTACCGCGGCCGCGTACCTCGCGAGCGAGCCGAGTAGTATCCGCAGCCCGGTCTCGTGATGGAAGTCGTTGTTCAACGGAACGGAGCCGTACCTCCGCGAGCATGTGGAAAGGTGCACGCCGCAGAGGACCGCGGTGTCGGTGGCCGTCAGGGAGAGGATCCCTCCGTCAGCCGTCGCGCTCAGCGCGGCGTGCATCTGCCTGATTGGTGTCCCGAACGGGTCGAGGTCCACGGAGCCGTATCTCATGTCTCTCCCGAACCTCGAGAAGAGGAAAGACGTCGTTTCAGCTTCTGCAAACGTGCATTTACCGCTCACGCCGTTCGCCGCCGCGGAGCGTTTCGCGAGACGTAGAGCCTCGTGGTTGAAGTCGACCATGGTCACCTCGGACACCCCGTCCACCTCGTTCGCGACGCGCACCCCTCTCGCGCCGACCCCCGCCATGGCGTCGCAGAACTTCGAGCCTCCGGAGGCGGCCGCGACCGACACGGTCACGTCCCGGTTCAACGAGGCTGCCGGGTTGAAGAAGACAGGAGACGTAGGGGGCGGGACGACCGTGACGCTCTCCTTCGGGACGAAGAGGATGGTCTTCCCTTCCCGGTGCCGCGCTACCTTCAAGGGTGGCGCCCTCGCCCCGCTTCAGGCGTTAAAGCGTTCGGAGGGCTCGCACGAAAGTACATTCATGTACCACCGGGTCCGGCGCGGCCATCCATGTCCCGCATCTGGCTGGTGACCGGCCCGCCTGGGGTCGGAAAGTCGACCGTGGTCTCCAAGGTCGTGCTGAAGCTCAAGAGCGCAGGGGTGATAGTGGGCGGGTGCACCACGTCAGAGCTAAGGTCGGGGGGCGCCAGGACCGGGTTCGAAGTGAGAGACCTTACCAGCGGCAGGAAGGGGGAGCTCGCCTCCGTCGGCTCCAGGTTCGGCCCGAAGGTCGGCAGGTACAGGGTGAACCTGGTGGACCTCGCGAAGGTAGGGGCCGCGGGGGTGTCGGCTGCCGCCGACGTGTCGGAGGTCGTCGTGATAGACGAGGTCGGGCCCATGGAGCTCGTCAGCCCGGAGTTCAGGAGGGCGGTGGAGAAGTGCATCCGGTCGCAGAAGGTGGTGTTCGCCGTCGTACACGAAAGGCTTGAGGACGACCTGCTGGCGGAGCTGAGGTCCAGCGCGGAGGAGACCTTCGAGCTCACCGTGGAGAACAGAGACAGCACCGCCGACGAAGCGGCTGTGGTCCTCCTCGGGGCGGCGGGTGGGTCGAAGATATGACGAAACCCGCGCTCGTCGGCGGCGTCGACGAAGCGGGCAAGGGGTGTCTCCTCGGGCCCCTCGTCGTTGCAGGGGTCTCTATTGAAGCAAGCAATGTTAGGAAACTGAAGGAGATTGGCGTAAAGGACTCTAAGATGCTCTCGGCGGCGAAGAGGGAGGAGCTCTACCCCCAGATAAGGGAGATCGCCGAGCACGTCCACTGGGTCGGGATCGGGCCGAGGGAGATAGACGACGTCGTCATCAACGGAAAGAAGCTCCGGAAGCTGAACTACCTCGAGGCCCGATACTTCGCCAAGGTGATAGACCAGCTCGGCGCGTCAAAGGTCACGGTCGACGCGTCTGACGTCATCCCAGCGAGGTTCGGCAAGGACATATCGGCAAACCTCGCCGCGAAGTGCAAGGTCGTCTCCCGCCACAAGGCGGACAGGGACTTCCCCGTCGTCTCTGCGGCTTCGATAGTGGCGAAGGTGACGCGGGACAGAGAGGTCGAGGCGCTGAAAGAGATCCACGGCGACTTCGGCTCCGGGTACCCCTCGGACCCCGCGACGAAGGCGTTCTTCACCGAGTGGATGAGGCGCGGCGACCCGCTCCCTTCGTGCGTGAGGAAGAGCTGGAAGACCTGGCTGAACATCGAGCAGACGCTGATAGGCGTTTTCTAGCCTGTGGCGTAGATCAGCGCGTGGTCCTTTTCGAACGGGCTCAGCTCGTATACCTCCTTCACCCTCAGCCCCGCCTTCTCCAGCTTGGCCCTTTCTTCCGCGAAGACTCTCTCCGGGTCCTTGAGGACGTCGATGCTCCTCGACTTCACCACCAGGAGGAGCGTCCCTCCCTTCCTGAGCAGCTTTGAGCAGTTCAACAGGGCTATCTCGGTCTGGTCGGGCTGTGCTATGTCGCAGTAGACCACGTCAACCTGGGCTACCGAGTACTTCGACGGGTCCCTCGCGTCAGCGACGAACGGGATGACGTTTCCCCTCTCCCTTGCGACCCGCTCGACGAACTCCCTCGCGACCCTGGGGGCGAACTCGACGCCGACGACCACTCCGCCGGGCCCAACTATGTCAGAGACGTGAGAAGCGGTCGTCCCCGTGGAAGCCCCGAGATAGAGCACCTTCGCCCCTTCCGCGATCACGCTGTCTGGCATCCCCTTCAGTATGGCCGCCGCGAGCTTGCTCCGGAACGGGTCCCAGGTCCTGTACTCTGCCCCGTCCTTGACCACGAGGTCCTCGTTGTACACCCGCTTCCCCGGGGTCAGGTTCCTAGTGAGGAGGACCGTCCTTCCGCTCCTGTCCTCCCTCTGGATCCTGCTCATCTGCGCCTGTGTCTATCGCGCCTGTCCGGCCTCTGCGGGCGCCCTTCCCGTCTGGGGGGCCCGCGGGACTCCGGCTTCCGCTGCGGGGGGTCCTTGTACCGCTCCTTGATGCTCTCGAGCCGCTTGTCCAGCCCCGCCTTTATCGACGGGTCCTCTGACCCTCTGTAGTAGTCCACCCTGGCCGCGATCGCTATCTTGTTTGCCAGCGTCCTGGCGACCTTCCCCCGCTGCCACTTCGGCGCGGTGTGGACCGCCTGGTGCTGGAAAAGTATCCCGTGCTTCGGGGGCCTCGCCCCCGTCCTGAGCGACCTGAACAGCGCCTTCTCGGCTCCGAGGATCTGTATCGTGCTCGCCGGGAGGATGGCCAGCCTGTCTAGCCCTCCCGCCTTCGCCATCAGGCGCGCGCCGATCGTGGCCCCTGCGACTTCGGCGATGTTGGGCGCGACCTTCTTCATCTGAGACTCGACGTAGTCGTTGAGCCCGCCTCTGATGACGCTGAGCTGCACCGCGAGGGCCGACAGCGTCTTCACCCTGGAGAGGTCCCCTTCGGAGATGGAGCCTCCCTTCGACCTGTCTCTTGCCTCGATGATCGCGGCGATCTTCTTCTCGGTGAACCCCCTCCCCTGGAGGCTCTCGGCGGAGTATCCTTCCCTCCCGCCTATCTCAGCAATGATCTTGCAGAGCGCCACGTTGTCCTGGACCATCTGGATGAGCTCCGGAAAGTGGAGGCCGTACCACTCTGACGCCCTCGTCGCGGTGATGTTCAGGTACTTGTCGGTGTCGTCGAGGGCCTGGACCGCCTGTACGAGGTGGAGGTCTGGCCTGGATGAAGCTTCGCGTATCGTCGCCTCGGCTGCGGCGATGCTCTTCTGCCTGAGCGCTTCGAACTCGGCGCTCCCCGGGGTTGACTCTGCCAAGGTCGTTCGAGGCCGCTCGCGCCTTACGCCATTAAAGCGTTTCAGAGAAACGACTCGATGGCTTCCTTGAGGATGGACCTATGACAGGCCGACGGGTCCTTCTCGGTGCAGAGGAGGGTGATTGTACCCTTCTTCGACTCGAGTGCGAGCCTCCGGAGGACTTCTTCCTTCCCCTTCAGGGATTCTTGGTACTCCTTCCTGAACTCGG
Organism: archaeon; assembly: GCA_021823325.1. Lineage (GTDB taxonomy): Archaea > Thermoproteota > Nitrososphaeria > Nitrososphaerales > Gagatemarchaeaceae > UBA183. The sequence goes on along the minus strand of JAKAOG010000003.1, from coordinate 103,312 downwards.
GCCACTTGATCTCGCCAGACTTGTAGCGCCTGATCAGCTCCCTCGGGGTCCCGAGGTCCTTCAGCCACACGTCGACCTTGTCCTTCGATATCCCCCGCGGCCAGAGGGTCATGACTAGGACGCGCTTGCCGTCGGAGCGTTCAGGGGGCGAGTAGACTGACTTCTGGATTCTAATCAACGAAGTGCAAGCCTCTTTGGAGAACGTTCACGCATCTCTCCCCTTGGGGAACATTCCTTCTCCGCTTCTTCCTTTTATCGATTATCAAGTTGTATTTTCTCTGTTCATGCCGTCGACTTGTCCAATATGTGGTTCTGTGAACAAAGGCAAGAACAAGTTTTGCAGCAGGAAGTGTGTAAAGGAAGGGTACAAACGGAATCTGGTGATCAATTCTGGGCTCTTCAAGAAAGGATCCATCTCGCCAAACAAGGGGAGGACCCTGGAGTCTTGGGTTGGCGAGGAAAGGGCAAGCGTAATCAGAGCGAAAATGTCCGTGAATTCAATAGGCAAGGCTCCTCAACTGAGGCGTTTGAACGATGACCCTGCAATCCTTGAGAAGAGGCTTCGGTCGAGGAGATTTCACGACGAAGTCGTACTGTGGTTGTCGCAACAGCTCAGAAGTGCGGGCGGACGCGTTTTCATTCTGTCGGAGTATGTGAAAGAAAAGCGCATCCCCGACGCCATCATTTTTGTTGGAAACAAACTGATTGCGCTTGAAGTTGAAACAGAAAAACGCTGGAAACCTAGTCACGCCTCTACGGAGGAAAGACTAGGCAGATTGAATTCGCTCTGCTGTTTCTTCGACGAGACAAAGGTGGTGTTTCCCAAGCTAGGAGAAAAGGTGAGCGAAGCAGGGCCCGCTTTCCTAAGCCACGTGATATCTTCAGAAAGATTAAATCCCCAAGGAGTAAGAGCCGATTCAGGAGGTTAGAGAGCAAAAATGCCGACCCACGGAAGTCAGCTGGTCCAGCTAGCGCTGGCCGCCTTCAGTCACCAAAGCGGGGAAACTCTCCAAGAGAGCCCTTAAGTTAGGTCCCAGACTCCAAAGTTAGAAGCAAAGCCAAAAGACAGCAAGATCCCCAAAGTCAGGAACAAGCGGACCTACGAGAAACGCTTTACTCTGAAGCGCAAGCCAGGCCAGAACTGGATGCGCCAGTGAGCACAGCCCCGGAAAAATACCAAAAGGCCGCTTTAGCCATCGCAGAGCTCGTCTCGGAGGGGACCCTCCGCACCCGCGGCGACCTCGAGAAGGCGAAGAAGCGTGCGGCGGCCGACTTCTCTCTCGGCAGGTACGTCTCCAACTCCGAGGTGCTCCGCGCCCTCTCTCCCGACGCCCGTCCGAAGTTCGAGGAGTTCCTCCGCGTCCACCCGCGACGGAGCGCATCGGGGATAGTCGTCGTCACGGCGTTCACCGCTCCGTTTTCTTGTCCCCACGGCACGTGCGTCTTCTGTCCCGGGGGCCCGAGGTCAGGGACGCCGCAGTCCTACCTCCCGCGGAGCCCTGGGATGAGGTCGGCCCTAGAGGTCGCGTTCGACCCATATCTGCAGGTGCGCAAGTGCCTTTCGAAATACGAGTCGAACGGGCACGAGACAGGAAAGGTGGAGACCATAATCGAAGGAGGGACGTTCATCGCAGACCCCGGGGACTACCAGCTCGGTTTCGTCAAAGGAGTGTACGACGGGCTCAACGGGAGCGTCGCCCCTGACCTCGTGTCGGCGCAGGAGGCGAACGAGGTCGCGAGCAGCCGGTGCGTCGGACTCACCCTCGAGTCGAAGCCGGACCGGTGCAGGCCCGCGGACGTCGACCAGATGCTCAGCTACGGCATCACGAGGCTGGAGATAGGGGTCCAGAGCCTCAGAAACGAGGTGCTCGCCAGGAGCAACAGGGGGCACACCGTCGAGGACGCGGAACGGGCTTTCCAGGTCGCCAGGGACGCGGGGCTGAAGGTGACGGCACACATGATGCCCGGGCTCCCCGGCGCAACCCCGGAAGCTGACCTGGCTGACCTGAAGCGACTCTTCGCCGACGAGGCGTTCAAGCCGGACATGTCGAAGCTCTACCCCACCCTCGTCGTCCCAGGCACGGCCCTCGCGCGCCAGTTCGAAGCGGGGCTTTACGAGCCGTATGACGTGGCGACGGTAGTGGAACTCCTGAGCGAGATGAAGCGGTTCGTCCCACGGTGGCACAGGATCATGAGGATACAGCGGGAGATACCTGCCGACGAGATAAAGGGCGGGGTGCAGGACGGGAACCTCAGGCAGCTCGTGCTGCGGAGGGCCGAGGAGAAGGGGGTGTCCTGCCGCTGCATCAGGTGCAGGGAGGTCGCGCTGAGGACCCCGTCGTCCTTCGACGACGGCGACGAGCTCGCCTACACGGAGGAGAGGTATATGGCGTCAGGCGGGACGGAGCTATTCGGCTCGTACGAGTTCAGGAAGACGGGGGTCATCGCGGGGTTCGCGAGGCTGAGGCTCCCCTCGGTCAAAGCGCACAGGCGCGAGGTGTCGGGGAGCGCCATCGTAAGAGAGCTCAGGGTGTACGGCCGGACCGTCACCGTCGGAAAAAGGGAGGGGTCGGCATGGCAGCACAGAGGGCTAGGCGCATCGCTGATGTCCAAAATGGAGAAGGCGGCGTCGGGGGAGCTCGGGGCGAGGACGCTCCTGGTGACGAGCGCGGTGGGGACGAGGAACTACTACAGGAAGCTGGGTTACGAAAGGTCCGGGCCCTACATGGCGAAGACGCTTCGGCAATGATTTAAGACCGAACGCCTACGCCCGTATTCGCATGGGGGACCTCTCGGGGTACAGGGGCACGGCCCTGCGGTTCCTCAAGGGAGCAAGCGCTTCGGTCGGGGACGTCCTGGAGGTGCGCACCTCGTGGGGGACGGTCACCGGGACCCTCGTTCCAAGGTACGCGTACGGCGATGAGGAACACATAGTGCTCAAGCTCAAGTCTGGTTACAACGTCGGCATCAGGGTCGCGGGGCTGAAGGACGCCAAAGTCGTCTCGAAAGGAGAGTCTCCCGCTTTTTCTCCCCCGCCTCCTCCGAAGTCGCCGAAGGGGCTCCCCCGGGTGCTGATGTTAGGTACCGGCGGGACGATAGCCAGCAGGATAGACTACAGGACCGGAGCGGTCAGACCTGCGGTCTCGGCGGCCGAGCTCCACGCCCTCGTCCCGGAACTGTCTTCGATAGCGGTGGTCCAGCCTGAAATAATGTTCGAGGTCTTCAGCGAAAACATCGCCCCTGCCCACTGGGCCAAGCTCGCCAGGCGGACGGCGAGGGCGGTCAAGGAAGGGTTCTCGGGGGTCGTGATAACCCACGGGACCGATACCCTCGGATACACGGCGGCGGCGCTCGGGTTTGCCCTTGCGGGGGTCCCGATACCCGTGATCCTGGTCGGCTCCCAGCGCTCGTCAGACAGGCCCTCGTCAGACGCGCCGCTGAACATCATCGGGGCGGTGACTGCCGCCGCCACCTCCAGGTTCTCAGGGGTGTACGTGGCGATGCATCTGGGAGAGAGCGACGACAAGGTCGCGCTCCACCGGGGGACGAGGGTGAGGAAGAACCACACCAGCAGGAGAGATGCGTTCGTGTCTGTGGGGGTCCCGGTCGCCGCGGTGTACGGCAGGGGTGGGTTGGAGACCGAGTCCGAGGGGCTCCCGCCTCGCGGAGGGGCCTTCACCCCGCGGCCGAGGTTCGACGAAAGGGTCGCCCTTCTGAAGTTCTACCCTTCGATGCCCCCCTCGGCGGTGAGGGGAGCGAAGAGAAGCGGCGCGAAAGCCATCGTGGTAGAGGGGACCGGGCTCGGTCACGTGAGCAAAGAGGTGGCGAAGGAGCTCGGGGCGTTCGTGAAGTCGGGCGGGCTCGCCTTCATGACCTCCCAGTGCCTCGAGGGGAGGGTCGACATGCGGGTCTACGACACAGGGAGGGACCTGCTCAGGGCCGGCGTCGTCCCGCTGGAGGACATGCTCCCTGAGACCGCCCTGGTAAAGGCGATGTGGGTGCTAGGGACAGGCGCCAAGGGTCCCAGGGCCATAGAGATGATGACGGCGAACGTCGCGGGGGAGATGACGGCCCGCACCCTCCCGAGCTGACCGATTATGGGAAGCAAAGGACTGCTTGTAGGCCTCGAGATACATCAGCAGCTGTCGATCGGGACCAAGCTCTTCTGCGCCTGCCCACCGGTGAAATCAGAGGAGTTTCCTTACCACTTCGAGAGGAGGCTCAGGCCCTCGCAGAGCGAGACGGGGAGGCTGGACCCCGCGGCGGTCTTCGAGTATTCGAAGGGAAAGTCCAACAGGTACTTCTGGTCCCCCGAGTCGTCGTGCCTGGTGGAGGCGGACGAAGAGCCTCCGCACCAGCTGAGCAAGGAGGGGCTGGAGTCGTCCCTCATCGTGGGGGCGGCTCTCGGGTCGCACCTCGTGGACGAGGTGCACGTCATGCGGAAGATAGTCATCGACGGCTCGAACACAGGGGGGTTCCAGCGCACCGCGGTGGTGGGCGTGGGCGGCGCCTTCGAAGTCGACGGCGCGCCGGTCGGGGTGCAGTCGGTCACGCTGGAGGAGGACGCCGCGAGGAACCTCGGCGAAGACTCCGGCTCCCGCCACTTCGGCCTGGACAGGCTCGGGGTCGCGCTGGTGGAAGTGGCGCTCGACCCAGTCAGCGGAGACCCTGAACACGTCGCCAGGGTGGCGCTGCACCTTGGGAGGCTCCTGCGCTCGACGGGCAGGGTGGCGCGGGGACTCGGGACCATAAGGCAGGACCTCAACGTGTCGCTGGACGGCGGGAGGGTGGTCGAAGTGAAGGGGGTGCAGAAGCTGAACCTGCTCCCGAGGGTCGTCGAGTACGAGGGGAAGAGACAGAGGATGCTCATCCGGGTCGCGGAGAGGCTGAAGTCAAGCGGGGTAAGGTGCTGGCACAAGGACGCGACGGCGGTCTTCTCCGGGACTTCGGCCGGCGTGCTCGCGAGGGCCGTCGGGGAAGGCGGGGTGGTCGTCTGCATCACGGCTTCCGGGCTCGCCGGGGTGCTCGGCTGGGAACCGGAGCAGGGGGTAAGGCTCGGAAAAGAAGTCGCGGAGGTAGCGAGGGCGAACTCCCTCGGAGGCATCGTGCATTCAGACGAGTTCGAAAGACAGGGGGTCTCCCAGGCGGAGAGGGACGCGCTGGCCGGGCTCATGGGCTCGGCTCCGGCGGACGCCCTGATCCTGGTGGCCGGGAAGACGGAAACGGTCAACCGCGTGATACCGCACCTGGAGTCGCGGCTGGAAGAGGCGGCAAAGGGAGTTCCCGCCGAGACGCGCGCGGCCACCGAAGCTGGAGAGACGCGGTACATGAGGCCGAGGCCCGGCTCCCAGAGGATGTACCCAGAGACCGACATCCAGGACATGGCGATCTCGGCGGCAACGGCCGCGAGGGTCCGCAGGGACATCCCCGAGCCATGGACATCCACCGTCGAGCGTCTCAGGAAGAAGCACAGGCTGAGCCAGGACCTTGCGCTGAAGCTCTATGACTCTGAAAGCGTGGAGGACTTCGAGGCGACGGTGGTCAGCCTCAGGTTGGAGCCTTCTTTCATAGCCTCTGTCCTTGTGGACCTTCCTGCGAGGCTCGAACGAGAGGGCGTCCCTGCCGCGGGGCTGGGGGTAGAGACGCTGAAGGCGGCGCTCGGGGCCGTAGGGAACGGGAAGGTGGCCAAGGAGGCGCTCCCTGACGTCCTGAAGGCGGCGGCGGAGAAGAGGCTCTCCGTAGAGGAAGCGATATCGTCTCTGGGGCTCGGCACCGTGGGAGAGCAGCAGGTCAGAAAGGTAGTGCGGTCAGTCCTCGATCGGGAGTCGAAGCTTGTCGCGGACAAGGGAGACGGAGCCTTCTCTCCTTTGATGGGCGCGGTGATGGGGGAGCTGCGCGGCAAGGCGGACGGCTCGCTGGTCGCGCGCGTCCTGAGGGAAGAGTTGGCGAAAGCTTCTGCGCGCTAGCCATGGTCACTTTTGATCACCCATCGCCCCGTTTTTATATGCGGGAGAGGTTGGCAGCCAACGGTGCGGCGGCGGCTTGTTTAGCTTCGGATACCCGTTGGACCTTTACTTCGGACTGACGGTAGGTTTCTTCGCCACCGTGGCCATAGCTTCAGCCCTCGACAAGTTCGGGAACGCGATGTTCGCGCGCGGGATCGCGAGGCCATTCGTCGTGGGGAGGTACAGGCTGCACCATAGGAGCTTCCTGTACAAGGCCCTCCCTGTCGCTTACCTGGCCGTCGCGGGGATGGTGCTGGCGGGGCTGGTGAAGATAGAGTGGACCGTCGTATGGACCGGGATGATGGGGACCATACTTGTGGCGGTGGACTGCATGCTGCTCGACCTGACCATCGACTACGTCAGGCAGGGGAGAGGGTGGGGATTCCTGAGGCACGAGCTCGTCTACGTTCTTGTGCCGATGTATGCGTTCTCAGCTTTCCTGAGATTCGTGATCTGACCCGGAGACCGTTCACTGCAGGGTCGACTGATGAGGCTCCCTTGGCTTCGCCCTTTCCTCTAGCGCCATGATCCTGGCATCGAGGAGGCCGACCTGGCCTTCGAGGAGCTTCTTGTACGCCCTGAAGAGCTTGACCTGCTCGTCGGTCGTCGCACCGTCGATAGTCTTCGTGGTCTTCGCGAACGCCTTCGAAGCCGCCTCTAGAGAGGCATCGAGCGACTTCACGACGGCGGGGGCGGCCCTGTCGAGCGCCCTGTGAGTGGAGTCCTCTGCCTTCCCGAGCATCTCTTTGACGGACCTGATGGTCTGCTTCGCCTTCTGAGTTACCTGCTCTGTGCTCATAGATGCCGAGGAAGTCTGGCCCGGTAAGAACCTAAGGCTTTGAAACCCGACGCCGGCAGATGCCGCACGCCAACTCACTTCGTCACCTCCGCGCTTTCCAGAGCGAGCTGGTAGAAGCGCACGTCCAGCCATCTTCCGAACTTGAAACCCACTTCTCTGAAGTCAGCGACGTGCTCAAAACCCAGGCCCATGTGGAGCCTCACGCTTGCCTCGTTCGGGGGGACGATTCCGGCTACCATCGTGTGAAAGCCGAGCTCGCGCGCCTTCGAGATTATCGCGTCCATTGCCGCTCTACCGATTCCCTTCCCTCTGTGGCTGTTTCGGACGTAAACCGAGCTCTCTGCGGTCTTCGAGTAAGCTGGTTTGTCTCTGAAGGCCGAGAGCGTCGCGTAACCCACGACCAATCCGTCATCCTCCACCACTACGAGAGGGTGCTCCCCAGTGTGCTCCTTGAACCATGCCGACCTCTGGTCTGTGGTCTGGGGCTCTAGGTCGAAGGTTGACGTCGAGTTCTCTACTGCGTCGTTGTATATCTCAAGGAGAGACTGGATGTCTTTCTCCTCCCCGGGTCGCGTTACGTAGGTCATATCGCCCCTGCGCCCTTTCAGGCTAGAGGTCGAAGTACATGTAGAACTCGTAGGGGTGCGGCCTGGCCGCGACCGCCCTGTACGCCTCCATCTCGAGCTCCATCATGACCTCGATTAGGTCCCTGGGGAATATCCCGTCGAGGAAGCCTGCGTCGCTCTGGAGGCTTTCGACCGCCTCCTTGAGGCTCCCTGGAAGCTCTCCGACCTTGAGGGACCGGCGCTTCTCGGGGCTCAGCTTGTAGATGTCCTCGTCCACGGGGTCGCCTGGGTCCGTCTTCTTTCTGATCCCGTCCAGCCCTGCGGCCGTTATCGCGCCGAACGCGAGGTATGGGTTGCACGACGGGTCGGGGGTCCTGAACTCCACCCGTTTCGCCCCCTCGGACCCTTTTTCGTATGCAGGGATCCTGACGTTGGCAGACCTGTTCATCTTGCTCCATGCGATGTACACCGGTGCCTCATACCCTGGCACCAGCCGATGATACGAGTTGGTCGTCGGGTCGACGATCGCGCAGAGCGCCCTGCTGTGAGACATTATCCCGCCGATGTAGTACCTCGCCGTCTGGCTGAGCTCGGCGTAGGCGTCGTCCGGGTCATAGAACGAGTTCTTCCCGGACTTCCAGAGGCTCGAGTGGACGTGCATCCCTACGGCGTTGTCTCCGAAAATGGGTTTCGGCATGGTCGATGCGATCAGCCCCATCCTCGCCGCCACGTTCTTGGTCACGAACTTGTATGTCATGGTGCTGTCCGCCATCGTCACCAGCTCGTCCCTGTAGACGTCGATCTCGCACTGCCCTGCCGTCGCGACCTCGTGGTGGTGCGCGTTGCTCAGCACTCCGAACCCGTCCCGGAGGTAGTTGACGCACTCCCCGCGGTAGTCGTTAAGCGTGTCGACGGGGGTGGCGGGGTAGTATCCGTCCTTGAACCTGATCGGGAAGTTCGTCCCTCTCGCGTCGGTGGCCGCCTCCCTCGAGGAGATCTTGAAGCCTGAGTGGAACGGGTCGTTCGCCTCCCAGGTCACCCCTTCGAACACGAAGAACTCCACCTCGGGGCCCCAGAGCGAATCGGTGAACCCTGCCTCCCGTATCTTCGCTTCCGCGACCTGGGCGACGTGCCTCGGGTCCCGGTCGAACCTTCCCCTCCCGAACCCCGCCCTGACGTCGCAGATGAACCTCGCAGTCTTCATGCTCCCTTCTGTCCAGGGGATGACGCCATACGTCGCGGCGTCGGGGACAAGCAGCATGTCGGACTCGTGGATGTCGACGAAACCCTTGACCGAAGAGCCGTCGAGCTTAGCCACCCCCTCGGAGAACATCACCTCCTCCATCATCTCCGTGGGCATGGTGACGTGCCTGAGCCTCCCGGGGACGTCCGTGAACTGCAGGTCCACGAACTTCACGCCGTCGGCCCGGAGGAGGCCCATCGCTTCTCTCGGGGTGAAAGTCCGCTTCACGAACTTGCCGTCATCCGTGACTCTGAATGTCAAACGCAGGGCTGTTTCGCGCAAACAATATAAACCAAAGCGGGAGAAAGCTGGAAATGTTGAGGATGATTGGCCTCAAAAACTAGCGTTCATCCAGTCGACGGAGATGGAGGCGCGCCTTCCACTGGACGAACTTTCGATGACCTCGACCTGAAGATACTGAGGATGCTTCTCGCCGACTCCAGGACGTCCGCAAGGGAGATCCATTTCGCCCTCGGCGTCTCCACTTCGACGATAACGTCGAGGATGGAGAAGATGAAGGAGCGGGGCATAATCAAGGGATATGTCGCATCGGTCGACTTCCAGAGGCTGGGCTACGAGCTCACCGTCGTCACCGAGATACACGTCTCCAAAGGGAAGCTCCTGGAGATGGAGAGGGAGATAGCCAAGCTCCCGGGGGTCTGCGCGGTCTACGACGTCACGGGAGAGATAGACGCCATAGTGATATCGAAGTGCAAGGACAGGGAGGACCTCAGCCGGTTCACCAAGGGGCTGCTCACCATGCCTTTCATCGAAAGGACGAACTCACACGTCGTGCTCACGACGGTGAAGGAAGACTTCCGCTTACCAGTTTAGTCGAGCTTAAATCACCTTCGCGGCTCCGAACCCTTGTCCTTTGACGAAGATCAGGGTAAAGCTCGGCAACGCCGAAGCCGAGGTCGAGTCAGACCCGGAGCACCTCAGAGAGGCGATAGACCTCATCCCGGAGGTTGCGTCCAAGCTTCCCCGCGCCGGCAGAGAGGCCGCCGTGGAGGTCAGAGAGCGGCCGATGGAGCCTCTGGCAGCTCCGGAGCGCTCTGTCTCTGCGGACTTTCCCGTGATCGCGTTAGACAAGGGCGACTCTCTCGCAGACGTCATAGGCAAGTTCTTCGCCGGTCCATGGGGGCGCGAGAAGAGGAAGCTCTCGGATGTCAGGGAGGCTTTGCAGTCTTACGGGCTCAACTACCCGAAGCAGTCGGTGGCGGTGGCGCTCCTGAGGCTCGCGAAGGCGACCAAGCTCAGGCGATTCAAGGCGGAAGACGGCGAGTACGTCTACACGTCTGCGTTGAACGTGGCTCCTCCGCACCGGCCCGCAGAGCCGGTGTTCGGCGAGCTTGCCCCTGCCCAGCAGGAGTAGCCTGATTCTTCCTGGGCACGCGATATTGATTTAAGCGGTTCACAGACCCGTGCGGTGCGGTAAACTTTGTCGAGCGAGAGAGAGCTTCGGGTGCAGGTGAGCTACGGTGAAGACAAGACAGAGTTCTCCGGGCCTCCCGAGGTCGTGATGAGGTCCCTCCACGAGTTCATCTCCAAGATGATACCAAACATGGACCTGGCGCGGGTCATAAGCGTGAACTACTCCCTGAACGACCTGATACAGATGTTCAAGGACTTCGTGAGGGTCACCCCAGAAGGTCCGCGGGTATGGACCCAGGACAAGAAGCTCAGCGACAGGGACGTCATAATGCTCCAGCTGGTGGCGGCTAGGATCGCGAGCCAGAGCGGCAAGATGCCCACCGACGCCATGAGCGTAGGGGACATCGAAGCGGCGACGGGGCTCTACCCGAAGACGATAAGCTCAAGGCTGAGCGAACTGACGAAATCCGCCAACGTGGAGCGGTTGGGCACCGACCAGGGGGGGAGGTACAGGATCACCACGGTGGGGACCAACAGGCTCGCGGAGCAGCTCTCTAAGAAGTTCCGGGCTGTCCCTTGAAGGGGTACTTCTGCACATATCTGTAGTTCCTCATGCTCCCGTCCCTGAACAGCGACCCCTCCCTGACCAGGTCCACCAGCGTGTGTGACACGGCCGTCCTGTCGTAGTGATATCCCCTTCTGCTCATCTCTTCGTGCACCTCAGACAGGGAGCGCGGCGTCGAGAACCACCCTTCTTTCCACATGGACGTGATGACGCTCCTGCTGGTCTCGCCGCGCCTCTCTCCTGACCCCTGGTCCTGAGGCTCCACAAGCACGGGCTCCTTCGAAGCCATCCCTGCGAGGACGCTCTCGACCGCCTGCTGGACCCTGTCTTCGCGTGTGGTGATCTCCACCTCCCAGGCGCCGCGCTTGAGTCTGACTGTGACGCTAGGCTTCTCGCTCTCTGACAACGCTATCTTGTTGCGCTTGTTGTCCAAGATGCCCTTATTTGAATCCAAGACCGGTGTTTCGGGGCCGAACAACGACAGCACGGAACGTCGAGGGGCGGCCCAGCTTAATGTATTGTGCATGTTGCTCTTGCGCAATAGCTATATACCGACTGTTGTATAGCACATGATGCGCAAGATGGCCATCACAACGCTCCCGCCGCTGCAGGACGGACAGCTTTCCTTCCTCGACTCCCTTGCAAAGGAGTTCGAAGAGGCCTTCGCCGAACTGGCAGAGAGCGCCGAGAAGGAGCTCTCAGGAAAGCCGTTCATCTTCAGCAGCTACGGCAGGGAGCTCTATCCGTACTTCGAGACGACAGACGCGAGCCTGGTCCCTGGGTGCATAGTTCCTATCAAAGAAGGGCGACCAGTCGCGTCCGTCGACTCGACGTGCGTGCTCGTAGGAGAGACGTCGCAGGGCGCGCTCTACGCCGCCAGGACGGCGGTCGGCATATCTTACGAGGGCGCGCTGAAACGTTTCTTCAGGCTCGGACCCATACTGGTCTACGCGACATCTGCGGGGCTGAGCGGGCTGGTCCCGCACATGCCTTCTTCAGAGCTGGACCTCCTCCTCTCCGACCACGCGGTCGCGGAGCGGTTCATCAGGAACACGGTGGAGCGGAGGGTGATCGAGGCGCTGTCGTCCGGGGACGGGAGCATGATAGTCATGGCCGACGGGTCGCTCAAGCACCCGATGGGGCAGTTCGGGTCTTCCATGTCGAGGAGGGGGAGCGGAGGGCGGACGATGGTCGGGTTCTCAAAGTCGAGCAACCTGATACTTTCTGAGGACGCCATGGCGTCGCTGTCAAAGTCGCCCGTCCCCTCTTATCACGTCCTCAGCAGGGGTGCCTGCACGACGGTGCTTGCGAAGTTCACCCCTGACGGGCTGGTGTTCAGGCTGGACGTGTCGTCCCCGGAGCAGGCGGAGACGGTCCTCGGAAGGATAGCCTGGAACGACGCCTTCGCGTCAGGCTATCCGGACTCCCTGAAGGTGGCGCACCACCTCTCCATCTTCTCAAAGGCGGACGACCAGGCGCTGAAGGCGTTCGTATCCAAGAGGTTCGGGGTCCGCAGGCTGCAGACCTTCCCTCTGAGGAAGATCGCGCTGGGGAGCTTCAGGGGAGGAGCCTAGGTTGAAGATACTCAAGAAGGAGTCGGACGACATCCTCGTGATAGCCTCTCCTAGGGAGCAGGTGCACGTGGGGGACTACCTCATGGCCGCCGAGCCCCAGAGGAGCCTCGTCATGCAGGTGTATGACGAGAGGTACCTCGACGTCGAGGGGATCGAAGAGGAGATCGCCAGGGAAGAGGTGCTTTCCGCGTCGGCCTCCGGGGTGACTTCCGACCCCACCGAGCTCGCGACGATTTCGACCCTCGTCCGAGACATGAGGATACTCCTCTGCAAGGCGAGGGGGACGGTGGCCGGGGGGAAGCTCACCCCGCGCGCGAACTGGATGCCGTCGAGGACGAGCTCGACGGTCACGCGGCTCCTGATAGAAGACCTCGCCGGGACGGTGGAGCCGCTAGGGGTGCGGGACATACGCCTCGGGACGGTGGACTCGGAGTCGTCGTTCGCGATACCGGCAGAAGCCCTCGATGGGCGGATCACCGTGATCACCGGGCGGAAGGAGTCGGGCAAGTCGCACATGGCGAAGATCCTCCTAAGGGGGCTCATCGAGAACAGGGCTTACGCCGTGGTCTTCGACCTGAACGACGAGTACGGGACTGTCGGCCACAGAAGGGACGGGTCGGAGACCGACCAGGCGCGCAAGGTGAAGGTAATGCGCCCTGGGCGGGACCTGAAGTTCTCCCTGTCGTCGGTGGGGATCAGGCCCATCTCCAACCTGCTCTCACACTCCCTCGACATGCCGGGGACTTCCCTCAGGGAGTTCGTGAAGATATGGGAGCAGCTCGACAACAGGGACGAGCTGTCGCTGGCGAGCCTGGAGACGGCGATTCAGATGTGGAGGTGCAACGAGTTCGTCAGGGACGCGCTGTTCGCGAGATACCACACCCTCGCGGCAAGCGGTCTCTTCACCGACTCCCCTCATCAGCAGTTCGACCTCCAGGACTTCTTCACCCTCAACAGGTCGGGGGGCGCCCTGGTGATATCGCTCAGCGGGGTCTCCCCCCTCAACAGGAAGATGGTGGTCGAGCTGATGCTGTCGAAACTGGTGGAGCTCCTCGAGAGGCGGAAGATACCCCCCGTCTTCCTTTTCGCAGAGGAGGCGCACCTGTACCTCCGGGACACCTACTGGGAAGACCTCATCACCAGGATGCGCCACTTCGGCGTGTTCACGGTCTTCGTCACCAACCAGCCCGACGCCATAGACCAGAAGATATACCGCCAGGTGGACAACATCTTCCTCTACAACTTCAGCAACGACTCGGACCTCACGATGGTCTCGCAGGCGTCCATGGCCGACTCTGACACGGTGAAGGCGATAGTCAGGACCCTCCCGCCGAGGATGTGCCTTCTCCTCGGTTACGCCGTGAGGAACCTGCCGGTGGTCGTGAACGTCGACCCGTTCGACTCCCCCGCCACGGGGCTGACCAGGCGCTTCTTCTCAGACGCCCTGGAGGTGCCGCCCTCTCCCAAGCAGGGGCTCTACTGATAGTACACGACCACGACCCCGGACCCCCCGGAGCCGCCCGGCTGGCCACTCCTCCCACCGCAGGACAGGGACGTCGAATACGACCCTCCGGCCCCACCGCCCCCTGCTCCTGTGTTGGGGCGCGCGCTCCCTCCCTGGCCCCCGGAACTGCACCCTGTAGCCCCCGCACCCCCTGTCCCGCCGTCAGCGAAGGGCGAGGCGGACCCTCCGCCGCCTCCCATGGCGCAGTTCCCTGACGCTCCCGGGAGCCCCGTGAAAAGGGCGCCCGACGTCAGCGAGTCGCTGGGGCTCCCTGAACCCGCAGGGGTCGAGAAGGTCCCCCCGCCCCCTCCGCCTCCGCCGTACTCGGTTGCCTGCAGCGCGTCGGCAGCCGTCCCCGTGACAGAGGAAAACCCTCCCGGGACCCCGCCTCCTGCGCCCCCCGCGGGGCCCGAACCCAGGGAGCAGGAGCTTCCCCCCGCCCCGTTGTAGTTGTAGAGGCTCCCCCCTCCTCCCTCCCCTCCTGCGCAGGCCAGGAAAGTCCCGAAACTGCTCGACCCCCCCGTGCCTCCCGCCCCTCCCGAAGTCGTCGCGCTTCCTCCCGTCCCTGCTGACCCTCCCGCGCCTATCGTCACCTGGACCGAAGACGCCCCGGCCAGGTCGACGAACCCCTGGGCCAGGCTCCCGACGCCGCCCCCTCCGCTCCCTCCTGAACCTGCTACGCCGCCGCCGTCCGTGGCTCCTCCGCTCCCTCCCCCGCCTCCTCCGCCGCCTACGCAGACCACGTAGACCGAGGCCGCCCCGGACGGGACGCTCCAGAGGGCCGACGCCGCGATCGTGACCTCCGTCCATCCGCCCTGGGACGAGCTCGCCGAGTACCAGAACACGTTCCCCAGCCCGGTCACGAGTCCGACCGAAGAGCCGGGGGCCGCTCCCGAGATTATCGAGTCATACTTCGAAACGCACGTCGCCGTCCCAGGCGAGCAGACCCCGGAGGGGACCAGTGAGAGGACGCCGACCTCGCCACCGGAGGGGATCACCGCGACGGCAGGGAGCGCATAGACCGTCCCGTTTGCGAACCGCAGCACCAAGTGGTTGACCGACACCGAGTACGCCCCTCCGTTGTCTGCCTGCACCCCGGAGCCTGTAGTCGAGAAAGTGAGCACCTCCGAGCCCTTCTGTGCGGCGACGGTCTGCGCCTGGGCCTCGGCCTGCGAAGCCTGCGCCTGCAGCCCTGACGCGTACGCGAGCGAACCCAGCGCGAGCATGAAGACTACAACGAAGATAACTGTCCCGACTATCGACGCGACCCCTCTGCGCTTCTGGACTTCCATCGAACTCGCCTATGCCGGGACGACCTGGACCTCGGCCGTCGCCTGTGCGCCTTCGGAAGCGGTGACGGTCACCAGGTGGCCGCTTCCGAGCGCGAACCCTCCCCCTGTGACTATCAGCTGGACGAGCACCCCCGTCCACCCCTGGGCAGGGACAGGTATCGAGACCGTGGCAGGGTCGGACGACATCGAGGGGCAGGTCGACGTCGACACCGCCCCGGTGTAGGGGTCCATCACGGAGTAGCAGTACGATGCCGCCGTCGGAGCGCCGGAGGTGGAGATGACGAGCGTCCCGGCCTGCCCGTCTGCGGAGCCGTCGACGGTGACGCTTTCTACCGCCGAGTAGGAGCCCTGCCTTATCGAAGCCGCGGCGACGGTCACCGACGGGCCGGAGAGGGCGCCGACGTATCTCGACGCCGCCCCGTACACGACCGCCGACCCCCCGATCGCCACTCCTATCAGGATGAACACCTCGAGATAGACCGACACCCCTCGCCGCCGGCTAAGTCTCAAACTGCACCTCTGCTCCTGCCGGGTCGTACGCGAGCACGGTGAGCCCCGAAGAGTGGCTGCACACGGAAAGCGTCACGCCGTACACGACCATGCTCCCAGGAGCGTCCGTCGGCAGCGGCCCCGGGTACACCGTCGAGTTGACCACCAGCCCCGACGGGGCGAAGGAGGCCGAGCCGTAGTCGAACACAGCCAAGGCGAGCGCGTATCCTTCCTGCGTCCCATGATACGTCGGGCATGCGCCGGCGGGCGCGACTTCGGAGTAGACGAGGGACAGCTGGGTCCCCGCCGAAGCCTGGCTTAGCGAAGCCCCGAGTGAGTCAGAGCTCGATGCGACCCCGAATTCGGCGGTGGCTGCGGCCACGACCGCGCTCCCCAGCGAGAGTGTCACCACCATCATGAGAACCGCCGCGTAGAGCTCGCTGACCGCGCGTCTGTCTTCCCTGCGGCGAAAAAGGCGGGAGAGGGCCGTCGTCCCGGCCCCCTAACCAGAGATCACGGTGACCTGGGCGGAGGCCGAGCCGAAGAGGACGTTGACTGTGACCGGGGCTCCAGGGCCCCAGAACGTTGGCGAGGTCCCCGCGGCGAGGGGGCCGCTGAGGACGAGCGATGTCTGCGCACCCGACTGCAGGTCGGCAGGAGCCGTGGTCAATACGAAGGTCAGCGGCCCGGAGGTGCTTGCGAGCCCCCAGATGAGGTCGCCCCCAGACGTGAGAGTGCACGGCAGGGTGCACGTGGCCGCCGTCGACCCGGTGCTAGTCCCTGCGAGGATGACTTCACACGACGTGGTGCTGGAGCAGTCTATGGGGCTTCCGCCGCTGTTCTTTACGCTGATGCTGATTGCTACGGGAGACGATGTTGAGCCAGAGCCGGCTTTGAAAGAGGCGCTGACGATCGATATGCTGGAGTTGGTGGTCGCGCTGCTGACGAGGTTGTAGATCGAGGCGGTGACGACTCCTCCTACGCCGAGCACCGCTGCGATTATGATGAAGAGGTCCAGCGACTGAGAGATGGCTGTCCTCCGCCTTGCGATTTTCATCGGGGCCCAACCGCTCAGGCGCTTTTAACGCCCAACTCCGCTCTTCAGCGGAGGAGAAGTCCCGGGAGGGAATGTGAGCTCAGCCCCTGCATCAGGGCGACCGCCCCCACAGCTAGGGCGACGTTCACCGCCGCCCTGACGGTGTTCTTCACCGTGAAATCTGTGATCTTCGCGCCTATGAGCCCGAGCGACGCGGCGGACACCACGATGAGGAGCTCAGATATCTCCGTAAGCCCAGGAGGGACGGCCCCCACCTGCAGGCCGGCCAGGTGGACTCCCTCGAACGCGGGTCTCGCCTGCCTGAGCGTGTCGAGCACCCCGCTGACGAAGGCGACCCCGAAGGCGAGCAGGAGCGGCGATATGTACGAGAGGACGAGGTACGGCTTCATCTCCGCTGCCGCGTTCTTCCTCATCTGTATCATCCTGTCGGCGAAGTTCGAGACCTGGAACATGGTGTCCACCGTCCCTCCGCCGGACCTGCTCATTTCGCCGAGAAGGAGGAAAGCGAGCTTTCCCACCCTGCTCCTCCCCTCGAACTTCACCTCGTCCAGCGGGACCCCGGCCTTGAGCCTGGTGGCTATCTTGGCCAGCACCCTCCCGAACCTCGGGTCATACCCCCCTTGGGCTTCGATGGCGATGGTCGCCCTCGCCAGGTCGTAGTCCTGCCTCTTGTACTCCAGCATGTCCCTGAGGAACCGCGACACCCCTTCGTCCATCGCCCTGGTCTCGGCGAGCTGCCCCCGTATCGAGACCCCGTAGACTACGAAGAACGCGAAGAGAGAACCGGCCGCCGCCGCCCACGCCTGCCCGAGGAGGACCCCTGCCGCCGCCCCTGGGAGCGCCAGAGCGAGGGCCCTCGGCGCCCGTCCTCTTGGCGGGACTTCGCCTGCAGGCTGCATCCTCGACGTCATGTACAGCAGGGCGAGGGTGAAGAGGGGGACTCCGACCCCTGTGAACGCTGCCAGTCCGAAGACCGAGAACCCGGGGGAGAAGACCCCGACCACCATCAGGAGCAGCGGCACCACTCCAAAGACCGTCACCATCATGCTCCCGACTATCCCGACCCTGGCCACGTACCTGATCCAGCTGTCTTCCAGCTCCCTGAGGAACGTGCCGCTCTCCGCCGAGAGGTACGCCGGGACGTCTCCCCCGCTCCTCGCCTTGCTCGTGTATCCCAGGAGAAACCCGCTGAACCTCTTCGAGGGGTGGTTGGCCGCGATCCGTTCGAACGACTCGTTCGGGTTCATCCCGAATATCCCCACGTCCCGCTTCACCAGCGCCGCCTCCTTGCGCAGGCTTGGGAAGACCTCGCTCCCCGCCATGTCGGTCAGCACGGTGTAGAGCGGGACCCCCGCGCCGCCGAGGACCCCCACGAGCACCGAAAAGAACGGGAGCTCCCGCTCCACCCCCTCCTGCCTCGCCGCAACCTCGTCCCTCAGCTTCACCTCGGGGAGGAAGAAGAGCACGGCCGGGGCGAGCAGCAGGAGCAGCGCCCAAGGAGAATATGCGGCTCCCAGGACGGCGACAGGGACCGCCACCACCGCGCCCTTCACCCCCCCGGAAACCGACCGGCGGGCGAGCGCGACAGGGTTGCCGATCCTGCCGGAGCGCTTCAGAAGCAGGGCGAAGCGCCCTGACCTCCAGCTTGCCGCCCTGCCGAGCGGGTCCCATCGACGGGGCTGGTTAGGCTTCAACCCTTGCCGGCACCGCGCTTTGACTCGTCGACCGCGTGGTCTTTCACCATCTTGGAGAGTGCCCTCGGGTCGAGCTCGCCCCCCGCGATAAGCCCCGAGATCATCGCCGCTCTCACCGCGAGGCTCCCCTGGACGGCCGCCGGGGTCCATCCGAAGCTGTCGGCGATCTCGTTGAGCCTGAACGACCTGTCGAGGACCTCGGCCGGGGTCGTGGGGGAGAACGAGTCTGTC
The DNA here is from genome assembly GCA_021823325.1 of archaeon. Taxonomy (GTDB): domain Archaea; phylum Thermoproteota; class Nitrososphaeria; order Nitrososphaerales; family Gagatemarchaeaceae; genus UBA183. The sequence continues at coordinate 84,919 of JAKAOG010000003.1, read as the reverse complement.
GCCGGGTCGTATCGGAACACGTTCACCACTTCATGCCCGTAGCTCCCCGTCGGTTTGACCTCGTCGACGCTCACCACCCTCCTCACCACCCTCCCGTCAGAGAGGACCACCTTCCTCATGGTCGCGATGGAAGAAAGGTCCCGCACGTGCCCCTCCGAGAAACGCATCGGCGGGGTGGTCAGGCGCTGTATGCACCTCTCCGCGCCCTCTGCGTGGACCGTGGCCATCGTGGAGAAACCGAGCGTTATCGCGGCGGCCACCGTCTCCGACTCCTCTCCTCTCATCTCTCCGAGGCTGAGGATCGTCGGAGACAGCCTTAGCGCGAGCTTCAGAAGCTCGGGGAGTCCGTATTCGTATCTCCCCGAAGTGGGAGACAGCCCCGCCCTGTAGGACCTCGTCTTCAGCCTCTCCCAGTGCAGGTGCTCGGGGAGACTGATCTCGAGGACGTCCTCGGCCGTCACTATCTTGTACTTCGGGTTGGAGAGAGCGAGTATGGCGTTCATCAGGGTGGTCTTGCCTGAGTTCGTCTCTCCGGCGACGATCACATTGCTCGTCCTTTCCAGCAGGAGCCAGAAGTATGCGGCCATGAGAATGGAGAGGGTCTTGTGCGAGTGGACCTCGTCGTACGTGACCGACGGGTCCGCGGCGGTCTGTCCGAGAATCGCGGGCCACCTGGCGCGCTCAGGGGATGCGAGCTGCGCCAGCGTTATGGGCGCCTCCCTTTGCTTTCTGATCGAATAGCTGCTCCCCGGCCTCGAGATCTCGTCTCCGAGGGTCGCGGTGACCCTCCTGTCTGACCGGCCGTGGAGCGTGACTTCGAGAGAAGGCTGGGCAAGCGAAACGCTAGTCCCGCCAAGCTGAGCGAGCCTCCTGACGAACGCCTGCAGCCTTTCCTCAGACGGGTAGACGACGTCTGTCTCGATGAACATGTATTCGGTGAAGTTCCTGTGAAGGACCCTTACCGGCTTGTCGTATCTGCAGACCGATATCTCTTCGAGATTGTCGTCGTTCATCAAGGGATCCACCTCCCAGAACCCGGCGAAGTCCCGCATCAGGAAGTAGAGGAGCCTGTCGTGAGAGTCTTGGGCGACCTCCGAGAACCCAGCGGCTTCTGACGTCTTCCAGATGTAGTCGGCCACCACTTCGCGCGGGTCTCCTCTGGCTTCCGCCGGGATGGAGTCCAGGAGATTCACCCTTAGCACTTCGAGGGCGCGTTCTTCCTCAGGCGCGAGCTTCGGGAGCCTGACAAGGTATCTTCCTGTGCCGTCATCGTCCACCACGAAGACCTCTGCCGAAGCCCCTGGCTTCCCGTCAGCGGGGACCCGGTACGTGTCGAGCACCCCCCTGATCTCCTCGGGCGCCTCCACGCCCGGGGTCCCTGCCTCCCTAGCCCTGCCGCTTCCATCGCGCCTTCCGAAGAGCTGCCTGACTTTGGACATCGGCTTCCGACCCCGTGCGCCGTTTTAACGTGCCATGCTCCTGTCAGACCCCCCGGGGACGGGGCGGGGCAAAGGAATTAGGCGACCCCGTGGTCAGGGGGCGCAATGGAGGTCGTGGAAGTCGGGCTCGCTCCCCCGGATGGCTACCAGCTCATCCTCGGCCAGTCGCATTTCATAAAATCCGTGGAGGACATCTACGAAGCGCTCGCGACGTCGATGCCGGGGATCAAGTTCGGGGTCGCGTTCTGCGAGGCCTCCGGCAAGTCGCTCATCCGCGCCGACGGGACCGACAAGAGGTGCAGGGAACTCGCTGTCGGGTTCGCGTCGTCACTGGGATGCGGGCACGTCTTCGTCGCGGTCCTCGGCGGGGCTTACCCGATCAACGTCCTCAACAGGCTGAAGCTCGTCGAGGAAGTCGCCCAGATATTCTGCGCGACCGCTAACCCCGTTTCTGTCGTCGTCGCCGACACAGGAAAGGGGAGAGGGGTGCTCGGGGTCGTCGACGGCGGGTACACGAAGGGCGAAGAGTCAGAGGCTGACGCTGCCGAAAGGCGCGAGTTCCTCAGGAAGCTGGGGTACAAGCGCTAAACTCCGTTCACTTTATTGACGGTTAGTCGTGAATAACAGTTTCGCGCATGCCTCGCTATATTTCATGTAAAAATAGCAAAGTCCCTTATTAACAACCGGGTCTCCATGATTCCGAGGAGACAGGTGCATGTACGTCAGCACTGAGCAGACGGCGGCGCCGAAATGCGGGGTCTGCGGCCGAAAACTGGGAGTGGGTTACTACTACGCGTGCCACGTCTGCAACAACGCCTACTGCTACGCCCACGCACCGGCGAAGTGCAGCCACGTCAAGGCGAAGCTCCCAGAGAAAATTCCTCTCGTAAGATAGGGATAAACTCCACCAGCGGAACACGCTGCGGTTTGAACGTCTACCTTTCGGTCCCGATGATAGCCAACAGGGCGCTCGCCAGGGCGCAGGTCATGGCGAAGGCGATCACCGACTCAGGGCACGCCATCAGCTCTCCATGGGTCCTAGGCCCCATCGAAAAGAGGGGCCCGGGCGCGGTTGACGTGTTCAAGCGCGACACCGAAGCGGTCGAAAGCTCGGACGCCATCGTCGCCGACGTCACCGAGCCTAGCATCGGGGTCGGGATGGAGCTGATGGCAGCCTACAAGGCGAAGAAGAAGGTCGTCATCGTCGTCAAGCGGGGGAACGCGACCTCGACGATGCTCATGAACATGGGCCGCAAGATAACCGTGGAGTACTCTGACGAGGGCGAGATATACGCCTCGCTGCGCAAGGCGCTCGCCTGACCCCGGCGCGCAACCGATTTATCATGCAGGGGAAGGACAGGCGTCATGAAGTCGGAGGTAAGGTCAGACGGCGCGCCCTCTCCCATCGGACCGTACTCGCAGGGGGTCGACGCGGGGTCGGTCTACTGCTCGGGACAGATAGGCGCCGACCCTCAGACAGGGAACCTCGCAGAGGGCGTGGTGGCCCAGACCAGGAGGGCCCTGACGAACCTGAGCGGGGTCCTTTCCGCGTCGGGTCTGAAGCTGGGGGACGTGGTCAAGACCACCGTGTTCATGGTCGACCTGGGGGAGTTCCCATTGATGAACGAAGAGTATGCGAAGCACTTCTCGAAGCCGTTCCCGGCGAGGTCGACCGTCCAGGTCGCCGCCCTCCCGAAGGGAGCCAGGGTCGAGATAGACGCGGTCGCAGTCCGCTAGCCCTTCGGCGACCAGGACTTCCTGTAGGGCCCTCGCGTGCGCTTCCTCGCCTTCTTCTTGCGCTCTGCGGCGGAAACGAGACTGTCCTGGTCCGGGCTCATTTCTTCATCTTGGTCCACGCGACGATGCTGAGCATCCCCGCGACCCTGAACGCCAGTTCCTTGTACACCAGAGACTCGGGCGAGTCCGGGAGGGCCGACACTATCGGAGACCCCGAGTCAGAGTGCTCCCTGACAGCGACGGCGAGCGGTATCTCCCCCAGGAACTCCACTCCTCTCTCCGCTGATATCTTCCTCCCGCCCCCGCTCGAGAAGACCGCCGTCCTTTCCCCGCAGTGGGGGCAGACGAAGTAGCTCATGTTCTCGACCACCCCGATGATCGGGACGTCGAGCCGCTTGAACATCGCTAGGGCCTTGGCCGCGATGTTGAGCGCAGCCTCCTGCGGGGTGGTCACCACCAGGATGCCGCCGAGGGGGACGGTCTGGGCCAGGGTGAGGCTCGCGTCGCCTGTACCAGGAGGAAGATCACAGACCAGGTAGTCCAGCTCCCCCCATTCGACCTGGGTCAGCAGCTGGCGGACGGCCCCGGCTACGAGCGGCCCGCGCCAGATGACGGGAGTGGCTTCGTTGTAGAAGAAACCCAGAGACGCGACCTTCACCCCGTGAGCCACCGGAGGGACGACTTTGTCGTCCCTCACCATCGGAGGGGCGGACACCCCCATCATCAGCGGTATGTTCGGACCGTATACGTCGGCGTCCAGGATTCCTACCTTCGCCCCTGACGCTGCCAGCGCCACGGCGAGGTTCACGGCCACCGTCGACTTCCCGACGCCTCCCTTCCCGCTGGCCACCGCTATCACGTTCTTCACCCCTTTCAGCACGTCTGCGCCGTCGAAGTCCCTGGTCGCGTAGACGTTGGCCGACGTCTTCATCTCCACGTGCGTCACCCCAGGGAGGGCCGCGACCGCTCCCTTCGCCGCCTCCTCCAGCCTCGCCCTCAGAGGGCACGCCGGGGTCGTCAAGTTGAGGGTGAACTCCACCCTCCCTCCTTCCACCTTCACGTTGTCTATCATGTGGAGTGACACCACGTCCTTGCCGAGCTCCGGGTCTCTCACTTCAGCCAGGACCCTGAGCACATCCTCTGTCTTCGTCAAGCTGGGCTCGAGCCGCCCTCAGGTGCTTAAAATTGTACCTCTGACGGGTTCTCTTAACTTCTCGGGACACGGGCTGACCGAGTCCTTCCATTAACTCGCGGGACACGGCTCAGATTTCATCAGGTTCCGGCATCGGAGGGGGTTCATACCAATATCCTTCATCGGTCTCGGTTTCGCACTTCGGGCACTTTGCGACCCTGTTTCCGGTGTATCTTGCATTATAGTATTCTGGCACGAAGACCTCACTGCATTTGGGGCATTCGACTCTTCCCCTCGACAAGAGAAACCCTCTCCACTTGGGATTCAGCCATTTGCGAACGGCCTTCCCAACCCCCCAAAGATACCCCGCGATAGCAAGTAGCCCGCCGAGAATCCCTATGACCGTAATCCAATCTTGAAGATTCATCTCAGGGCCTCCTTGTCCCCCATCTGGTCTATCTTCACGTCTGGGGGCGTCCATCCACATCTCGCACAAGCGGCTCTGACCGTTCGCTCGTCGATGTCCTTAGCTTTGAACGCTGTCGAGCCGCACTTGGCACATCTCGCGACACTACTCAGCTTCTTATCGCCCTCTCTCCTAAACACAGGGGCATTCAGGGGACGTTAAAGGGCCTCACCGCGTAGGTGGCCGTGGCAGGGGAAACAGTTCACAGGGTCAAAGTGGTCAGTCGGAAGCCCTGGTCGGCTATCATTCCACACTCCCTCCTGACTTGTTCTGAATCCCTGCGGATGGACTTGGCATATTGGAAGCGTTGGGTCGAGAAAGGCAGATGTCCGAAGGGTCATAAGATAGCAACCATTTCTGAGGCTTTGCGGCCCTGAACTCGGTTGGGCAGCGTTCGGGGCACCAGTTCATCGGGAGGTCAGGTTCGCCAACAGTATCGGTTCGACCTGAGAGTAAAGCGAATCAATCTCCTTGTTTCTCTCGATGTTGGACGCCTCGACCCCCCATATTTCATCGCTGACCTTCTTCTGGGTCTTCAACTCTGGGCAAGGGACTCTCATGTTCAAGACATCGAGATAGTGTATGCGAGGGTGCCTCTTGCCATACATCAGGTTCTGAGATACTTCGAGGAAATCCCTACTTAGGAGGAGGTATCTGAGATATCGGAAGTCGACTCCCTCTCTTGCCTTGAGGGGTATCAGTTCGGTCGTCCCGATGTACGGCTTGGAGCGGTCGTTTAGGATGACGTGCCCTAAGAAGGGATCGATTTGAGAATAAAGTATGTCAGCGTCCCCAAAGACCACTTTGTCTGACCCAATACTGCTAACCAGCCTCTCCTCCTTTGTCAACCTACCTTCGAGAGGGATTATGTCGGGAAGGTCTACTTCGATGTATTCTGACTCCAGTTCCCCTCTCGCGAGCGTCTCAGGCACTATCATGTTTGCGAGCGTTCCAAACCTATCAAGCGCGAAGGAGGAGTTCTCAATTACCTTGCCTTCTGAGACGTCCCAGAAATGCCTGTATCGGGCCCCGCACCTAACGAACCTCTGACTGCCGAAAGAGCTGAAGCGAGACAAATATGTCTTGAAGGACTGAGATTCGCCCGAAGCCTCCTTTACTCCATTATCTACAAACGATTCTTCTATGGCATCTTGCAACGGGACAAGCCCAGTCTTAAGCCGGTCCACCTTGCTCTCTACTTGAGCCTCAAGCGTCTCGACGATATCGTCTTGGACGTGTGGTGGAGGGTTTGGGACGATTAGGCTCAAGAGGTCTCCAGCGTCTACTCTCGGATGCTCCTTGCCATACATCATCCTCGTTGCCATGCCGAGGAAGTCCTCCGAAAGCATAAGATATTTCACGTAGTTGACATTGACGCCGTCGCGGACTTTGAAGGGGAGAAGCTCAGTCGTTCCGATGTAGTCCTTCTTTGGGTCGTTGATGACGACCTTGCCAAGATATGGTCGGAGCTTGGAGAAGAGGATGTCGCAGTCTCCGAAGACGATTTTGTCTGACCCAATCGAAGAGACGGACCTTTCCTTCCTTATTCGCCCATGTCTGTCTTCGATGTCTTCGAGGTCGATTAGGACCCGTTCTTCATCAAGCTCGCCCTTAGGGAGTGTCTTAACCTCCCAATATGGCCTGACGAGCTTCGAGAGCGCCGTCGTGGGATAAGCCATCTTGGCTGACTTGAACACTCGACCTTGGAAGGCTACCCATACTGACCTGTAGCGGGCGCCGACCCTATACTGGCCCCTTTCACTTATCAAGCTAAGCTTATCTGAGAAGACTTCCAAGTCAGTCCCACTTCACGGTCTTTCTCAACTCGTCGAGTATCGTCCGAGGCCCTTCAGCTCCGACCACGATTTCACCCTTCGAGTTCGTCCCAAACAGGTAGTTCGGTCTCGCCTCTTCGCCACTCTTTCTTGACTTCAGCCGTTTGTAACCTATTTCGTCGGCGTGAGCCATGAGGACGGAGTAGTCGAGTTCTTGGGCAGTATGACTCAGGACCCACCATTCCTCGTCTACCTGGTCAAGCTCGTCCGCATATTTTTCGACAAGCTCGTGGACCGAAAGGTCGGAGTCCTCTTTTGCGAGCTTCTTGCCGAGATACCTCTTGACCGAGTCTTGAGCTTCCCTTTTCGCCGTCCCGGAGAACTCTTCAAGCGTGTCGGCGTGTGCCTTCCTGAGCGGAACCACATCCTTTTCCAGTTTTCTGAACTCGGCTTCATACTTGTTCCAGACCGAGATGTATTGTTCCACTTCCGTCGGGTCCTTCTTCTGCGCGAAGAGGAGGCTCGTCTTTGTCGAGGTGAAAGGCTGGAATGTAAGATACGGGAGCGAAACGACCGCTTTGACGTGGAAGTAGCGATAGAGCATCAATCTCGTTCTCTCGGTTTCGATTGCGGTGAATACCGTCTCGGGCAGAACGACCCCCAGTCTCCCCTTTGGTTCCAGCAATTGATACCATCTCTCGACGAAGAGGGTCTCGGAGTTCTCCTTCGTGGACCAGGTGTAGATGCTCGTCAAATCCTCCTTGGTCTCCTCGGCAAGTTTAATGGCGAACGGTGGATTGCTGAGGATGGCACCAAACTTCTCGTTGGACTTCTTCGGATAGAGTTCGGTTGGTCCTTTCGTTGACCTCAGGCGAGCGCCATTAAACTTCTCAAACGGAGAAAGTGCATCTTCAGATTCGATGTTGACTGACCCGTCCCCATGCATTACCATGTTGACTTTGGATGCCATTGCGAGGTCTTCGTTGAAATCTACTCCGTAGAGATACTTCTCCGCCCAAGCGTGTTTCCGCATCTCGGGAAAGTTTCGCGCTAAGAACTCCTTCACATTCTGGGAGTGCGGAAGTCTGTCCTTGTTCGCGAGGACATGATTCGTTATGGTCTTCATGCTCTCGATTAGAAACGTCCCAGACCCGCAGGCTGGGTCAATCAGGTAAGGAAGTTCGTTCTTTTCGGTGATGCTCTTGAGGGCGAGGTCCCCAAGAGAAATGCCTTGGATTATGAAGTTCACCACGTTTCTATGAGTGAAGAACTGACCCTTCGATTGCTTGAACTCGTCCCAAAGGAATCGCTCGAAGAAGTCGCCGAGCACGTCATGAGTGTTTTCTGTTAGAGACTTGTCTTGGAATGACTCGACGACAATCCTGACTTTGTTATGGTCGAGAGTTTTGTCGCCTATCTTCCTGACGTCCTTGTCCTTGGCCTCCTCCTCTGGGAAGTGGAGGTACCTTTTCAGGGCCAACTTGTAAAGCTCGTTGACCCTTTCGGTGGTCTTCTCTGGGGGCTCCGCCTTGCCTTCTTCGTAGAATAACTGGAACTTGTACGCCCTGCCATCTTGGGTCTCTTTCTCATCGTATATCTTGGCGAGAAAGAGCTTCATGACGAAGTTGAATATTTCGTTCCCCACGTAGCGACCGCCTCCCCATAGGAGGTCGTGAACGTCCTCTCTCGCGCGTTCTAGTTCGCCTTTGGTGATGTCCTTCCTAAGGTCGGGGACTCCTCCCTTTGTGAAGACTGGCTTGGAGACTATCCCATACTCGGGGGGAATGCCCATCAGGTTTGGTTTGCCGTCTTTCTCCCAGTCCTTGTATGAATCGAAGGTGCTGTAGCTCACTGAAACGAGGCGCTCGGTGATGTCGTTTTCGTGCGCGTAGGCGGTGTAGTAGATTAGGTATTGAGTACCCTTCTCCAGCTTCGCAACCTGGAAGAGTTGGGTCCTGATTTCCTCCTTCTGCTTGTCATATTCGTCGGGGGCCTTGACCTCGATAATCATGAACGTCGCGTAGGTGTTGTCGGGCCTTCTGACGAGCACGTCTATCCTCGCGCTTGTTTTCTTCTCCCTCCTCCCGATGGTGTGGGTTTTCTCAAGTTCGATGCAATCGACCGGATAGTTGAGGGTCCTCGTCAGTTTTAGGACGAGATACGCACGGACAATCTCCTCCTTCGTGAGGTCCCGAATCTGCCTGTATTGCTTGATGCGGTCGCTGTATCTGACTGTCTTCTCGTCCAAGTCGAGCTTTACGAGTTCTTCCTTAGGGTCGAGTTGTTTGATGCGCCGTTGAAAGACGCGCATCTCTGCGATGTCCAAGGCTCAGGGCCTCCCCGAACGGCCCTTGGACCACCCTTCAAGTCTGTCAGCGACATCGAGGAGGTGGTTGACGGCGTCTTCATAGTCGGTCTTCCTTGGGCTCTCCTTCAGGTTGAACCAAGCCCAGTAGTCGTAGAGGCGGTCATGCGTCTTCTTGCTTAGGCCAACACTGGTCTCCTTCATCGGTTGTAACCGTCGTATCAACCACATCGGTCATGGATAATATAACTGTCATACTGAACATGATTGACCCACCGTGAAGAACATTTCACAACTTCGGGCCTATGGACCATTGTCGGCAGGCTTCAGTTCGACCTTCTTCCCTTTGACAATATAGGTGACCTTGCTCGGCTTCCCCAAGACCTCCACGACGGGCTTCGGCACTGAACAGGCGGCCCCCCTGGTGGGATGGTAATTGATGCCGACGGTGAACTCCGTCGCGTCCTTCTTCCACTTTGGCAACGCAGACCCTCCTTTCTAAGTAGATATAAGAGTTGCGTATCTACGTGGATAGCACAACATTTACTATATCCACTTAGATAACTATACGCCATGCACCCAGAAGAACGCCGGATGGAGATGGACGCCAACCAGTATGCCGAGCATGAGGAGTATGCTCAGGCCCGACGCGAGATGGAGTGGGACTGATGCCGAACCAATTCGACCCCAAACCGTCGATTGACCAGAGGGAAATCCGAGGTCATGACATCGCCCAGAACTTCGGGTGGGTGCGCAGGGTGGACGAGACCTCCTACATGGTTCACTCCCAGAGGCTCGACAGGGAATACAGGGTCGAGCAGACTGAGACCGGATGGATGTGCGAGTGCCCCGACTCTACCTATCGCCTCCTGAAGTGCAAGCACGTCTGGGCGGTCGAGATTTCATGGGAACTGAGGAGGAGGGTCGAACAGGCTACAGTCATCCAGCCAGTCAGTCTCTCCAAGTGCCCCTCATGCGGTGCCTCGGACATCGTCAAGCATGGGCTGAGACACAACCAATACGGCGACCTTCAGAGGTATTCCTGCCGCGACTGCGGAAAGAGGTTCGTCCAGAACCTCGGCTTCGAGAGGATGAAGGCGACCCCCCGAGACCGTCTCTATGGCGATGCAGATGTATTTCTCGGGAATGTCCTTCGAGTTCACAGTGAAGGCCCTCCGCCTGAAGGGAGTGAAGATTTCTGGGGTGGGGGTTCTACAAGTGGGCCAAGAAATATGTCGGGCTGATGGAGCGATACGTCGAGGAGATTACGCCCCAGCTTGGCGACACTTGGAGGACGGACGAGATGTTCGTCAAGATAAGAGGAAACATGAGATACCTCTTCGGGATGATGGACGACGAGACGAGGTTCCGAATCGCCCAGCAGGTCTCGGCCTACAAGGGGACTTCAGACGTGCGGCCCATGTTGAGGGAGGCCGCGCAGAGGGCCGGGAAGAAGCCGAAAGTCCTAATCTCGGATGGAGCCCACAACTTCGCCATAGCCACCCGCAAGGAGTGGTTCTCCCACTACCGAGGGAAGAGCACAACCCATGTCGCTGACATCAGGATGAGCGGGAGAATCCACAACAACAAGATGGAGAGGCAGAACGGAGAATGGAGGGACAGGGAGAAGGTGGTGATGGGCCTCAAGAAGCCGGACTCCCCCGTTCTGGCCGGGATGCAGATTTACCACAACTTCATCAGGCCCCATATGGGGCTGAAAGGGAAGACCCCCGCCGAGGCCGCGGGAATCAAGGTCGAGGGGGAGAACAAGTGGCTGACGCTGATTCAGAACGCCGCAAAGTCTGAATCAGGCAGAGGCTCTGGCTCTCTTCCCAAGCTCGGAGACAGCCATTCTTGAGTCAAAGATACCCCCGCAGAAGGGGCACACTCTGAAGTCAAAGACATGTTTGGTTCTCGTTTTTCGCGTGGCGATTGCCACTTTGGTAAAGAAGACCGTATCCTGCTCTTCGTCACAAAGAGTGCATTTCATCGGCATTGTCGGTTCGGACTGATTAGTTAAGGCAATTGGGGCTTCTTACGAACAAACTCAACAATTACTCTTCTGAGGCTGATGTCCGGATAGTCAATGTCCCGATAGTTAATGTCCCGTCAAAGAAGGGTGATGTCCCGAGAAGTTAAGAGAACCCTCTGACGGCAGACTCTTTATCGCCCCGGATGGAGCCGGGCTCCGACTTGGCCCCTATCGAGGTGTTCCCGGTCCCGGGTATCCCCGAGGTGAGCAAGGGCGCGGACCTAGGGGGGCTCATACTCGCGGGCCTGCGCAGGGGAAGACTCGGCCTCGAGGAAGGGGACGTGGTGGTGGTCAAGCAGAAGGCGGTGTCGAAGTCTGAGGGGAGGGTCGTGCGTCTCTCGGAGGTGGTCCCCGGCCGACGGGCGAAGAGGCTCGCCAAGGAAGAAGGCAAAGACGCCCGGGTGGTCGAGCTGATACTGGAGGAGTCTGTCAGAGTGGTGCGCTCGGGGCACGGCGTCATCATCACTGAGACGAAGCACGGCTTCGTCTGCGCCAACTCGGGGGTGGACCAGTCGAACGTCGGCGAAGGGCTCGCTGCGCTGCTCCCTGTCGACCCCGACGCGAGCGCGCGCAGGATAAGGGCCGCGCTGGAGAAGAGCACGGGGAAGACGCTCGCCGTAATCGTGACCGACACCTTCGGACGGCCATGGAGGCGGGGACAGACTGACGTGGCGATAGGGTGCTCGGGGATCTCGCCCCTCGTCCGATACAAAGGGAAGAAGGACAGATTCGGGTACGAGCTAAGGGTGACCGAACCGGCCGTCGTCGACGAGATAGCGGGCGCGGCGGAGCTGGCGGTGGGCAAGCTGGACGGCGTCCCGGTCGCCGTAGTGAGGGGGGCGAAGTACGCTCCAGGCGAGTCCGGCATCGGGTCGATCATCATGTCGAGGAAAAGGGACCTCTTCAGGTGACCCTTTGAAGGTCGTCGCCATGGCGGGAGGGACGGGCTCCGCCAAGCTCCTCAGAGGTCTCTCGCGCCTGCCCGTGGACCTGACCGTCGTGGCGAACGTCGGGGACAACTTCTGGGCATACGGGGCTTACGTCTGTCCTGACGTCGACATCGCGTGCTACACCCTCGCCGGGAAAGCCGACCCGAGAGGGTGGGGACTGGAGGGAGACACGTTCGAGGCTCTGGGATCGTTCGCGAGCCTTGGCTTGGAGACCTGGTTCAGGCTGGGGGACCGCGACCTCGCCGTCTGCATGGCCAGGACAGAGATGATGAGGAGAGGCTCCTCTCTGACCGACGCGACCGACAGGATAAGGCGTTCCCTCGGGGTGCGGTGTCGCGTGCTCCCTGTCACCGACCAGCCCGTCGAGACCAGGCTGGAGACCCCGCTCGGTGACCTCCACCTTCAGGAGTTCTGGGTGAGGGAGCGAGGGAGGCCGGCAGTCAGGAAGGTCCGGTACGAGGGTGCGGCCCGCGCCAAGGTCGCAGGCGGGGTCAAGAAGGCCATCGAGGGAGCCGACCGGGTGATCATCTGTCCGGCCAACCCGGTGACGAGCGTCGGTCCCATGACCGCCGTCCCCGGTTTCATAGGCCTCCTGTCCAGGACCGAAGCGAGGGTCGTCGCTCTCTCTCCGATGGTCGGAAGGCGCCCTGTCAGCGGCCCTGCGGGAAAGCTCCTGAGGGCGACGGGGGTCAGACCTGACTCTCTCGGGGTCGCGGGGGCATACTCCCGGTTCCTCGACGCGCTCTTGGTATCCGAGCGAGACGCCCCGCTGAAGAGCAGCGTCGAAGAGCTGGGGGTGAAATGTGCGCTTACCGACACTCTGATGAGGACCCCCGGGGACGAGGCGAGGCTTGCGAGGGAGCTGGTAGAAGCATGAGTGACCTGGCGCTGGTTGTCCCGGTGAAATCCTCAGGGAAATCCAGGCTGTCTCCGGTCCTGTCAGCTGAAGAAAGGAGGGCGCTATCCGTGGCCCTGTTCAGGGGCGTGATGAAGGCGGTCAGGGGCGCCGGGCTGATCGGTTCGTGCCTCGTCGTCTCCTCCGACAGCGACGTGCTCTCCACCGCGTCGAAGTGCGGGGCGACCCCCGTGGAAGAGCCAGGAGACCGCGGGGTGAACGCCGCCGTCGAGAGGGGGATGGGTGAGGCGGGGTGGGCCGCGCAGTTCCTCGTCATCCCCTCCGACCTCCCACTGCTGAAGAGCTCTGACCTCACCGACCTTCTCCGCCTCAGGGCCGCCGGGGTGGGGCTCCTGATCTCTCCGTCCGCGGCGTTCGACGGCACGAACGCCCTGCTCTTCCCCCGCGGGCTCCGCTTCCCGCTCAGCTACGACAGGGACAGTTTCTGGAACCACCTGCGCAGCGCGTCGGAGCTCGGGCTCCGGACGGGGATATTCGCGAAGGGCGGGGTGATGTTCGACGTAGACTCTCCTGAGGACCTAAGGGCGCTCGCCGCATCCGCGTCCAGGTCCGAGGCGGCGTCTATCGCGAGGGGGGCGCTCCGTTGAGCAGGCTGCTCATCAGAGGGTGCACCCTCTGGGACTCGTCCCCCGGCTCCGTCTACTGCGAAGACGGGAGGGTGGCACGCATAACCCGCGGAGGCGACCCCGAGGTCCCTCCGGGGACTGACGTGGTCGAAGGGAACGGAGGCTCGCTCGTCCCGGGCCTCGTCGACACCCACTGCCACCCCTTCGACTACGGCTGGCTGAAGCGCGGGGTCGACCTGAGGGAGGCAGGGAACATCACCGGCGTAAGGATGAGGGTCTCTTCCGGGGTGATGAAGGCGCGCCCCGGAGAGTGGGTGTTCGGATACGGATGGGACCACGAGAGGTTCCCAGGGAAGGCGCTCCCGACCAGAGCGGACATCGACGACCTCTCCCCCGCGAACCCCGTGGCGCTTTCGAGGATCTGCGGGCACATAGGCGTCCTGAACTCGGCAGCCATCGGAAAGCTGGGGATCGAGGGCAAAGGGGGCCCTGAATACGAGAGAGACTCCTCCGGTGCGCTGACAGGGATCGTCAAGGAGGAAGCGCTCACACGGGCGCTGCAGGAGATACCGAAGGACCCTGAACGCCTCGCGTCTGACCTCATGAACGTGGAGTCGGAGGCCGCGCGCCTCGGCCTGACCGGGTTGCACTGCATCGTCTCTCCCGAGGGGTACCGGGAGGAGCTGACCGCCCTCTCGGGCCTGCTGGCAGGCGGCTCGCTGTCTGTCCGCTACCGCGTCTACGTCCCCCCGGAGGCGCTCGAGTTCGTGAAGGCGGAAGGGCTCAGAGAGAAGATGCGCGGTCCCATGGCGAGGCTAAACGGCGTCAAGATATTCACGGACGGCTCGCTCGGGGCGAGGACGGCGGCGCTCAGGGAGCCGTACACCGACGACCCGGGAAACTCGGGCCTGCTGAGGATGAAGGACGAGGAGCTGGCCGACGTCGTGGAGAGGGTCGACTCCATGGGGCTCCAGGCCATAGTCCACGCGATAGGGGACAGGGCGGTGGAGCAGGCGGTCGACGCGCTGTCGAGGGTGGCGGGGTCACGGAACCCCTTGCGGCACAGGATAGAGCACGCGGGGCTCGCTCCGCGCGACCTCAGGAGCAAGATGGCGAAGCACGGCATACGCGCCGCGGTCCAGCCCTCCTTCGTCACGTCTGACACCTGGGCCGTGGACCGGGTAGGGAAGGAGCGGCTCAGAGACCTCTACCCCATCAGGTCGTTTCTGGACGAGGGGATTGTCGCCTCGGGGGGTTCCGACTCCCCCGTCGAGTCGCTCAACCCCGTCCTGGGGATCTGGTCGGCCGTCACGAGGGGCGGCATCGTCCCGGAGGAGTCCATCCCCCTGCCGAAGGCTCTCGAGCTCTACACGGGACTAGCGGCTTCGAACGGGTTCGACGTCACCGCCCTGGAAGAGGGAGGCCCTGCCGACTTCACCCTGTTCGACGCGGACGTGACAGGGATGCATCCGGCGCTCTTCAGGAAGGTGGGAGTCCTCGCGACGGTGGTGGGCGGGGTCCCGGTGCACTCCTTCGGGGTCCCCTAGGTTTTCTTGAACTTGTCCGACTTGCCGTCGTAGCTGAGAAGACCGGCGTATATCGTCCAGTGGATGAGGAGCGTCTTGATGAGCGACTCGTTGAGCTCAGGCTTGTAGTGCCACTTCAGCCCCATCTCGGCCAGCGTGTCGGCCACCTGGGACGCGGTCACCGGCTTCCCCCTTGACGCGAGGTCCAGCGCGGTCCTGAACGGCTCGATCGTGGCGATCCTGTCCTTCAGCATCCGGAGCTTGTTCTTGGTGGTCTTCTGGAACTTCAGCCCGAGGTCCGTGAGGTGCACGTCCCCTTTCTCGTTCCTCACCAGCCCGAGCATCTCCGCGGCGTCGAGGACCGGGAGGAGGACCGCGAGGTCGGCCCCGAACTCGTCCGCCAGCTTGGGGACGTCCACCTTCCCTCCTATGCTCCCCGTGATCTCGACGAGGCTGATCACCTGGCCCCCCCTCACGTTCCCCGGCATCAGCAGGGCGGTGCGAAGCGGGGTGTTAGGCTCGGTCAACTCTGGCTCGCTCCCAGGGGCCGGGCCCGTGATTTAAGCGGAAGCTGGCAGGTCATGATAGGAGCGCGTACACCTTGTCCACCCATTGGAAGAACTCCTCAGACTTCTTGTTCCTCGGCCTCGGGAGGTCCACCCTGATCTCGCCTGCGACGTGGGCGGGCCTGGAAGACAGCACCACCACCTTGTCCGCGAGCTCGATTATCTCCTCGACGTTGTGGGATATGAGTATGACCGACTGGACCGACGTCTGCGGGTTTATCAGAATGGAGTGGATCTCCTTCCTCAGCCTCTCGGCTGTCAGGTCGTCCAGGGAGCTGAACGGTTCGTCCAACAGCATCAGCCTTGGTTCCGTGGCCAGGGCCCTCGCCACGCCGACCCTCTGCTTCATCCCGCCCGAAAGCTCTCCTGGGTACACGTTCTCGAACCCCGACAGCCCCGCGTTTTCCAGCGCGGCCATCGCCTTCGTCATCTTCTTGTCGTCGGTAAGGTCCTTCCTCGAGCTCATGCCGAAGAGGACGTTCTCGAGGGCGGTCCTCCACGGGAGAAGGACGAAGTTCTGGAAGACGATAGAGATGTCTTCCCTCGGCCCCTTGACTTCGGAGCCCATCACCCTGACTGCGCCCGAGGTCGGCTTGATCAGCCCCGCCACTATCCTCAGGAGGGTCGACTTCCCGCACCCCGACGGCCCCGTGACAGCGACCAGCTCGTCCCTCTTCCCCGAAAGGGAGACGTCCACCAGGACAGGGAGCGGCTCCTTTTCCTTGTGGTAGTCCAGGCTGACGTGCTCCACCGAGATGACTTCCGTCCCAGGCGAAGCTTCGTCTTTCGTGGCTTGCATTCGCGGCCCGCTCTTTCCTATCTGTTATACGTATACCGTTTCGTGACGCGGTGGTAGAGCCTCCTCCACACCGTCAGGTTGAACGCCACTATCAGGACGGTCATGGAAACCACGGAGAGGAAGAGCGTCAGGTTGTCCGCCGCCCCCACGTACGTGGCCTTCGCGATCTCCTTTCCTATGCCGTATGTGACCTGCGTCACCGGCGGCTGGCTTGAGCTTGTCTGGAAGTACTCCGCGATTATGAGGGCGTTCCATGCGCCTCCCACGGCGGTGATGGCGCCCGTCACCAGGGCGGACAGCGCGCTCGGGATGTAGACGTTGCGCCAGGCGGACAGACGGCTCGCCCTGAACACGTGAGGGAGCTCCTTCACGTCGCTCGGAAGGGTCCGGACCCCCGCCATGACGTTGAACACGATGTACCAGAACACCGAGAGGAAGATCACCAGTGCCGCAACGAACTCCGGGTCGTGTCCGACGCCCGGTATCTCGACGATCAGAGGCAGGAGGATGGGGGCAGGTATGGACGACACCACCTCCAGAAGGGGAGAGACGGAGTCATAGAGCTTGAAGTTGAGCGAGATGACGATCCCCATGGGGAGGCCCACGGCGATGCATATCGCCACCACGTACCAGACCCGGACGAACGAGTAGGCCAGGTTGACCAGAACGCTCCCTTCCGTCGTAACGACCTGGGATATGGTAGGGATGGCGGCCGCGTGGAGGGTCCCCGACGAAGACGCGGCGACGAGCACCAGGAGGATGAACAGCCCGGCGAATATCACGAGGGCGTATCTCAGCCCGCGCCGGAAGCGCGAGATCGCAGAAGTGAAGCGCGTGACCCCCATACCGGGCTTCAGAAGGAAGAGCTTGGATATGCTCCTCGAGCTTATCCACGAGTATGCCCGCATGATCGGGTCTTTGTGCTGCTCCCTGGGCTCCTCCATCATCTTGAACTTCTCGGACCAGAGCGCGAACTCCCTGAGGAACAGGAACCTCCAGACGACCACCGCGAAGATTATCCCCGCGATGAGCAGCGCATAGTTGCCGTAGTCGAGGGGCGGGCCGTAGAACTGAGCCACGGCCACCCCGATGCCATAGGGGACGGGCACGTTCGCAGGGCCGTAGCTGATGATCTCGCTCGACACGAGGAAGAAGAGCCCGACCGCCCACGAGATCTGGGTGTTGTACGCGATGCGGCTCATGGAGGCAGGGATGTAGAGGGTCCGGATCCTCTGCCAGGCGCTCGCCTGCGAGACGTTAAGGAGGTCGTAATAGTCCTGGGGTATCCCCTTCACCGCCTCGTAGACCCCGAACGCGATGTTCCAGGACATGCTCGTGAAGATCAGGATTATGATCGCCAGGTTCGCCCCGACGAAGTTCGGCGCGGCCCCGTAGACTGCGGCGATCACGAAGGGGAAGAACCCGAGGATGGGGATGGACTGGAATATGTCGAGCAAGGGCAGGATGACGCTCTCGGCCCTCCTGCTCCTAGCGGCCCAGATGCCGACGGCGAGCGCGAACACTACGCTCAGTCCGAGGGCCAGTATCATTCTGACCCAGGACGAGATTATGTCTAGTGCGATTGTCGTGAATTCAAGAGCCACGAGCTCTCAGAAAACCGCCGCAAACTTCTCACGTATTTACAGGTTCTCAGGCGATGTATGAGGTGCTCGACGAATCGAACCTTCGGACCGTCTGATACTCTCCCTTGTCCCTGAACCCCGCGAGGGTCTCCATCTCGGGGAAGAACTCGTCCAGCGGACGGACGGCCATCTCTCCTGCGATGTGGTTCCTCCCCAGGTAAGCGTCGGTGACCTGCTTCCCCAGGTCCCTCACGGTCCTGTCGCTGGTGTAACCCAGGCTGTGAAGGTACTCGTGCAGCAGTATCATGAACACGTACGCGTTGCGCTTCGCCTTCGACTTCGAAAGGTTCTCGACTATCCTCAGTACGTTCCGGTTCATCACTATCGCGTTCGACCCCATCTCGTGATACGCCCCGACCGAGTTGGGGATGTCCCCGAGCACGAGCGTGAGCCCCGCCCTGTGCATCTTCAGAGACCTCTCGGTCGCCACCTTCACCATCTCGAAGATCACGTCGAACCCCTCGGCGGACGACAGCGCCCGCCTGTTGTCCAAAAGCGCCAACGGAGGTTCCTGCGCCCGGAGGTAGATAAATCGCGCTCCGGCTCAGGCGCCCTTTTCCATCCTGACGCTGAGGACCCCGTTCAGATAGGTGGCGCTGACGGTGCTCGGGTCGACGGCGCAGGGGAGCGGCCTTTCTATCTTGAAGTCGAACGCCTCGACCCTAAGCCTGTCCGCCTCGGCGCGGACCCTGATGTCTCTGCGGCTGTACCCTGGGACCAGGAGGATGAAAGTGACAGACGCGTCTCTCTCTATGAGCTCCCCCGCGTCTCCCCTTTTGTCTCTGATGCCGTCTATGTCGGCCTGGGCCGCCCGCACGATCTCAGAGAGGGCGTCTTCGAGCGCGTCAGGTTCGCTAGCGGGGTTCATCAGCGGGTCCTTCCATGTCGAAAAGCTCCACGCCGACGTCATCCCAGCTGAACGACCTCCTCGACAACGGTCCGGCCTGAGCCTGGGATGCCACGTTAACACCTGTGTTCTAACGGAGACGATATATCAACTCCGAGTGAACCGAATTGACCTCCGGTGTCCACGAATTTGACAAACCTAGGCTTAAATCTGGGTTATAACAAGCCAGCCCAGTGCCCGTAGTCTTCCGCGTCCTCCTCGGCAGGACAGGCAACAGCCTCAGAGTAACGCTCCCCCGGCCGATAGTCGAGGGGTTCAACTGGGAAGAGGGTGACGAGATCGTCCTCTACGTCTCCGAGGGCGAAGTGACGATAAAGAAGGGCCGCAGCAAGAAACAGCTGGAAAAAGGCTCGCCGTAAGGGGGTATGGGGCCGAGGCGGCCCGCGCAAGCCGTCGTCCTGGCCTGCCCGGTTATCCTTCCGTCACTTTGAACTTGCAGCTGGGTGACAGAGTCCCGCAGCACTCCGTCTCCTCGACCGAATGCTTGCTGTTCAGGACGCCGTCGAACACGGCCTCGAGGAATCCTTCCTTGAACGGGCACACTGGGACACCGACCCCCGTCATCCACCCCAAGCAGTCATGACACCCTTCGATGCCTATGGTCAGAGGCTCTTCCTCGACGACTTTCATCTCTCCTATGCCGTTGTCTTTCCAGAACGAGGAGAGGCCCGTCACTACGAGTCGAGACTCGCAGCTGTCGACCCCTGGACTCTGGGGGGAGCTGTTCGCGATCATCCACTTGGCAAACTCAGAGCCCATGACCTTTCCGACTCCCCTGATCGCAGCCTTGTTCTTGGTTGGGTCCAGCCCCCCGTACTGTTTCAGCGCTTGCATGGCGACCTTAAGCTCGGCGGCTATCTCTGTGCTCAATCCTCTCTCTCTCTTCCATGTTGTGGTCCCCCCGTTCCGTCAATAACCTGTCTACCCAAATGCCGACAGGTTTGCGTAGTTGTGTACAGAGTTGCTGACGGGCCTACGGAGAAATCGTCTGGGTCCGCTGGCTCTGCCACGCGCCGCGGCGGATCGCTGTGATTCTTATGATCCCGAGGCTCATCTCCTGCTTCATCACGCTGTACTGATATCCGTCCAAGACGCCCCTCATGAATTCAGCCATGCAGGCGGTGGCCTCCACTATCCTGCCTGCTCCCACCACCAGTACCTCGATGCTCTCGTCAGGCTTCCTCACATAGTTGAACTCCTTTACAGGCAGGATCGCGGCGAATTGCTTGGCCACGTCTGATAGGTCGTTCAAGTCTTCTGCCATGGTCTTGAGGAGCGGGACGATCCTGTTGCCGAGATTCCTGAAGGCGTTCAGCAGGTAGTCCTTGTCTGACTCCCAAAGCTTGGAAACCAGGCCGTCCACGAAGTCCCCCGGAAGGGTGATGACGTCCATCTCCTTCAAGATCGACGTTATCCTCCAGGTCGACTTCAGCTCGTCCGGCGTCCCTCCCTCGGCGCTCGTCTGGGAGATCAGGGAAAGGGCCTCGTTGGCAAAGGAGAACAGGGTCTTGTTCTGCTTCGAGGCCTGAAGCGCGAACTCTTCGTAGACGGCGTGGTCGATTGAGATGCTCTTTCTGCCCATCCAGGCCAGTTTCGGCCGGCCCGATATAAAAATGCGCAAGTGCCCAGAACTGCCCAAACCTGCCGAGTCTTCGGCAGATGGGTTTTTCCCTAATGCCTGCACGCTCATATGGTCATGGGTCTGTCGAAAACTAAACTTGCGAAAGCAGCCCTAGCATCAGTCGCGGTGCTCGCCGCATCGAACATCCCTGCCACCTATGCGATCTCTACCACCGGCATGGTCAGCGCCGGCTCCATCTGGCTCGAAACGACCATCGCCGTCGCCCTCGTCTTCGTCACAGCCATGGCATTCTCCCTCCAGATTGCCAGAGGTTACTTCCTAAGGATACTGAACAAGTTCACCCTCAGGCTTGGCGCGGACATCTGGTGGCTCACCTATGTGCTCATCAGGGACGGGCTCATCTTCATGTCCCTCATCATGAGCCTGATGGTCTTCTTCCCAGGCACCTTCCTCGACTATCCGTTGGCCGTGCCATTCTTCCCCCTTACCTCCGTTCTCTTCGCAGCGGCCCTCGTGACCAAGCTCTACTTCGACGCTGACGACAGCAGGAACGCCTTCCGGTTCGTCACCGTCCTGGTCTTCGCTGGAACAGTATCTTGGATCTTCGGCACAGTCTTCATCACGGAGACGCCCCTCGCCCTGAGCACGCTCCCTGCCGGCATCAGCGCCACGAGCGGGATCTGGGCCACCATATACAACAACTTCAGTTCCACCCAGAACCTGGGTCTGGCCATGACGTCCTTCTACGGCGGATTCGCCGCACTGGGACTAATCGGCCTAGTCGGTTTCGCCCACCCGTTCCTTCACTCGAGGATCGGTCCCAAGAAGTCATTGAGCGCTCCTTCTCCATCCACTTCGCCCGCGGTACCGGCGCCCGTGCCTACGGGCAGAGTCTACTCCGGTCCGGAACGCGGCGACGATCCCCGGCCAGTGCAAGGGACGAACGCGCAAGCTTCCGCGCTCCTGCCAAGGGAACGCGTAGACTACATAGCATAGGGGCCAGAGCGTGGTGCTCTACAGTCTCATCGTCGACGAAAGTCGGTGCATGAACTGTGGCGCGTGCATGGACCTCTGCCCCTCCACCTGTATTGAGTTCACGAAGCCGAACGACGTTTCCTTCTACGGGGCCCTGATGCAAGGATCTGCCCCCAAGCCTTGGATGATGGAGAAGCCCTACTTGATCGAACAAGAGAGGTGTACCGGATGCAACATCTGCGTTAGGGAGTGCCCGACCAACGCTATCGCGATAGAGCCGGACAGAACCAAGCCGGCGACCATGAGACCGAAGCCGGTCATAATCAGGAAGCAGAACGTGGTCGACGACGGCCACTGGGTTCCGCTCTCCGAGTACACCCGGGACTTCCTGAAGAGGCCGGTCAGCAGTCCGTGGTCCGCAATCTCGAACTGGAAGCCGATGACAAGGTCCACGCGGTCTAACGAGGTCTGGCGTTCGATGGCAGAGGAAGAGAGATAGGCCCTATCTCGGTAGCTCGTCCGAAAAACCTCGGCCCGCTAGTGCCTCACCAAACGACCCCGCTCGGCGGAAGGAGCGCTGGATGAGCCGACGCTGTGCGACGACGGCACCGCCGCTTGACTCCACCATCCGGTCGGACCCGGCCCGACCGACAGCGCGTTGGTCAGCGGCAAGGCGCGCCGATGAGCCTCTAACACGCACTCAGGCAATCGACCGGCCGCAGTGTTCGCAGAAGAGCATCGGCCTGGGGAGCACCTTTCCGCATGACGGACAGACAATGGCTCCTCTCTTCAGCTTCGGCGGCTGGTCCCTGACGCTCCTCCTGCCGAGCGCCACGGCCGCCTCGACCATCACGACTATCGGGACGAATATCACGAGGTCCAGGAGCGGGCCGCCGTCAGGGGTGAGGAAGAGCCCCGTGACGACCCAGATTATGAACCAGATTATCACCCTGTTCTTCGAGAAGAAGTCTGCTTCTACGACCTGGAGCCGGATGAGGGTGTACACGAACACCGGGCTCGTGAACGAGACCCCCGTCGCGCCGATTATCAGGAAGACGACGTAGTAGAAGGCCGACGCGTCCACCAGGACGGGCGGGGTTATCCCCACCGCGAAGAAGAACGGGCCCAGGAAAATGACCAGGTACTTCGCGAGGACGAAGAACCCGAACACGACCCCGACGGCGAATAGCACGGAGGCAGAGGTCGCGAACGGGTAGGCTAGTCCCCTCTCCTTCTCCGTGAGCGCAGGGTCGATGAACCTGTATGTCTCATACGCGATGACAGGCATCGTGACGACGGTCGCGACCAGCAGGCTCGCGACGATGTAGATCTCCATCCCTTCCCCGAGCCCGTTCGCCGCGATGAGGTGCCATGTCGACGGGAGAAGGTACCCGACCAGGTCCTTCAGGAATATCGCGATGAACGTCCCCTCCAGGAACGTCAGGTTCAGGTACTGTCCCGGGTTCTGTATGGACGAGAGCGGGTTGGCGGGAAAGAGCACGACCAGCACGAAGACGATGAGGAAGCAGTACGCGACGACCTTCAGCCTCTGCCTGAGCTCTTCCAGGTGCTCGGCGAAAGGCAACCTTCCTGAAAACAAGTCTGAGGCGGACCGGCCCGGTTCCCTATTTCACGCTATTGGGGCTTTGCCTTCGCGACTATCTCTTGCGAGATCTGCTCCCTCGTCTTCCCCTCGGTCGCTATGCCGAGCAGCATCGCGGTCTCCAGGAGTATCTGGTCTGCCGACTTCGGCACCTGGGACGTGGTGGATGCAGCGGTCGCCGACGCCTGGAACTCCTTTGATGCCTTATCGAACTCCCCCTTCGCCCTTCCAAGCCCCCGCGCTAGCTCGGGGATCTTCTGCGGCCCCCACAGGAATATCACAACGACGATGACCCCGATTATGATCCACTGGAGCGGGTCTCCGATTGCCATGTGAAACGGATTCCTTGAGCGAGGTTTATACGCGTTGCCCCGTATCGTCATGACGGCTCGTCCGCGCCAAGCCTGGGGGCGCAGACCCGGGCCAAGGCAAGCTTAACTGGGCGGGGCCTGCCTCTCCCCGTCAAATGGCGCTGCCAATCGATGAGAGGGTCGTCCTGATTGTCGGGCTCACCGCGGCTGTGATAGTGATAGTGATCGCCGTGAGAGTCATGACTGGAAGAAGGTGGAGAAACCGCATCCCGCTGGTAGACAAGCCTGAAAGCTAGAAGGACGTCACGTCCGTCCATCCGCCCACCTGGGGCTTGCGCATGCTCCCCTCGTGCCCCCGCTTCCTCCTCCTGCGCCACCGTCTCAGGTGCGGCAGCGGCATCGGAGCCGTCCAATCAGCGCGCCCCCGATCGCCCCGCGCTGGGAGAGCGACTGCCCGCGTCGGGGCCCCCGGTTTTCACCCCTGCGCTAACGTTTTATCCATGAGAGCTACGGCGCGCCTGATGCCTCTGCGGGGTTCCCTGGTAGATTATTGGCGGCTCACCAAGCCCAGAATCTGGGGGCTGCTCGTGTTCACCGGTTTCATCGCGATGCTCGTGGCGTTCAGGGAGACCCCCGGTGCGGTCCTCTCTCCGACGCTGCTTATCCTCGGCACGGCGTCGCTGCTCCTCGGTAGCGCGGCGGCCGAGGTCCTGACCAACTACCACGACCGCGACATCGACGGGATGATGCAGAGGACGATGCAGCGGGCCCTCCCAGCAGGCAGGGTGAGCCCACGGGGGGCTCTGGTCTTCGGGCTCGCGCTCGCGGTCCCCTCGGTCCTCGTCCCGCTCTTCCTGATCAACTCGATCTCAGCGGCCTTCATGCTCTTCGGGCTCATCGACAACATAGTGGTCTACTCCCTGCTGCTGAAGCGGAGGACATGGCTGAACATAATCCTCGGCGGAATCTCAGGAGGGATGCCTGTGCTCGTCGGGTACACCGCCGTCTCCGGGGTCGTCACGCCTATCGCGCTTTACATGTCCGCGCTCGTCATAGTCTGGATCCCGACCCACATCTGGAGCCTCGCGATATTCAACAGGAACGACTACGAGGCTGCCAAGGTCCCGATGCTCCCGATAGTGTTCGGAGACAGGGTCGCCTCCATCTGCGTGGCCGCCACGAGCGCCCTCCTGACCGTCTTCTCGGTCGCCATCTTCCTGTTCACCCCCGCGGTAAGCATCTTCTACACCGTCACCGCGGTCGTGCTCGGCGGGCTCGTGCTCCTCTACAGCGGGAGGCTGGCGATGACGCAGAGCCGCAAGACGGCGTGGACGCTGTTCAAGCTCACGAGCCCGTATCTCACGGTCATCTTCCTGGTGCTCGGGCTCACCGTCTGGCTCTCCGCCTAGCGCACCCCGCCCTGCCATGGTGAAGACGAGCATACCAAACCCTCACTCAACTTTGAGCAGGTCTCTTCTAAGGGGGGCCGGCGGGTCACAACCCCCGTAGAATGGAATCCCTGGGCCAGATCCGGAGGCCCCTAGAGTTGACCAAGGAGGGCAAACCGTACACCCTCATCGCCAGCCTCCCCAAGAACAGCACGTCCCTGGCGGCGCAGGCCGTCGAAGGGGGAGCGGACGCGCTGATGCTCAACATAGAAGGGGACGAGGGCTCTTCACCGAACCACTTCGGCAGCTATGACCTGCACGACGCGTACATCAACGACGTGATCTCCACGGTCTCCGTCCCATGCGGGCTCTTCATCGGGGGAGCCAGGCTCCTCACGGAGGAGTACTGGGAGAGGATAATGTCGAGCGAGTTCAGCTTCGTGGAGATGTATGCTCACCAGATGCCAACGTTCGTCCTCTCCGACCGCCGGGTCAAGAAGGTGAGCGCGATAGCGACGGGCTACATTCTGGAGCAGGTAAGGCAGCTGTCTTCGATGGAAGGTATCGAGGCGATAGACGTCGCAACCGTCCCCCACCAGTATCGGGGCGCCCCTTTCAGCGTCCTCGACTACGCGACGCTCGGCGTGATAGCGAACCTCTCCGTCAAGCCGATACTGCTGAGGACGCAGAAGAGGCTCACCGCAGCCGACGTCGCTAACGTGGTGGGGGTAGGGGTGAAAGGGCTCGTGGTTGACCCGTGCATACTCTCTGGCACGGACGAAGCGTATAAGGACGAGATAGCCGGGCTGGGGCCAAGGCGTTTCGCGTCTGAAGGGCAATAGCATCCAGGCCGTCATTCTAGCTGGGGGCCTCGGCACGAGGCTCCGGCCATACACGTTCCTCCTCCCGAAGGCGATGCTCCCCGTGGGGCCGAAGCCGATAATGGAGCACCTGCTCGAGTGGCTGAAGAAGTGGGGGATAACCGACGTCGTGGTCTCCACCGGCTATCTCGGGAAAATGATCCAGGAGTACTTCGGGGACGGGTCAGAGTGGGGGATGAAGGTCACGTACGCAACCTCCCCGCACCCTCTCGGGACGGCAGGGCAGCTGAAAGCCGCCGAGTCCAAGATACGCGGGAGGTTCGTCTGCATCTACGGAGACCAGCTCTTCGACTTCGACCTCGACAGGGCGGTCAGGTTCCACAAAGAGAAGGGCGCAAGCGCGACCATGGTCCTGATGAAGTACAGCACGGAGCTGAAGTACGGTTTCATGGAGACGGACAAGGACGGGAGGCTCGTGGAGTGGAAGGAGAAGCCTACCATAGAAGGATTCATCAACGTAGGGTGCTACGTGATGGAGAAGGGGTTCCTCAGGCACCTGAAGGCTGGGAAGGTGTACGAGATGAACGACGCCTTCAGGGAGGCGAAGTCGCAGGGAGCGAAGATCTATGCGGTGAAGGTGGAGGGGACGTTCATGGACATCGGGGACAGGAAGTCTTTCAAGGACGCCAACGACTTGTACACCCGTAACATGCCGAAGGGTGACATCTCAAAACGAAGCTAGTCGTCTTCGAGGACGAGGGGCTCGCAGGGCTCGGCCCTCTTACTAGGCTCAAGCACGCGAGCCAGCTCCACTGGGGGACGAAGACGCTCCTCGCCGCTCTGACGGAAAAGATCCCTGACGTCACCGACGTAGCGCTCTGGGGCCGCCCCGAGGTCGCAGCTGTAGCGCGGGAGTCTACGGGCAAGGGGTACAACGAGAAGGTCCACGGTCAGGCTTTCCTTGTCAACGCCAGGGCCCGCCCCACGCAGGACCTGCTTTCGCACGCGTCGCGCTCCGAGCCCTTCGTCCTCCTCGCCGGGAAGGAGCTGGTCGCGGCCCGTCTCGACACGGTCCCCTTCGCCCCCGGGGTCCTGACGAAGAAGGCAGTCTCCTCGCTCTCGAAAAGGGTGAGGAGCGCATCGTCTCCGCAGTCCCCTCTCTTCGCAGGCTACTGGGACCTCGTCCAGAGCAACAGCCTTGCCATCGCCGGCCAGGCCAGGCGCGCCGAGGACCCCCTTCCGCTCCCCCGGTCCGTCGAAGTCCGGGGGCCGCAGGCGAACCTGATGGTCGACGACGGCGCCGACGTGGAAGGGAACGTGACGTTCGACGCGAGGCTCGGTCCGATCGTGGTCGAGAAGGGAGCCGCCATAGAGAGCTTCAGCAGGGTGATGGGGCCGTGCTACGTGGGCCCCAGGGCCAAGATATTCTCCGCGCTCATCGGGGGCGGGACCTCGATATTCGAGTCGTGCAAGGTCGGCGGCCAGGTCGAGAACTCCATTATCTCGCCGTTCACCAACAAGGCGCACCATGGCTACGTGGGCGACTCGTACGTCGGGTCATGGGTGAACCTCGGAGCGGGGTGCACCTTCAGCAACCTGAAGAACACGTACGGGACGGTCCGGCTGGAGGCCGGAGGGAGGAAGGTCGACAGTGGGATGGTGAAGCTCGGCCCCGTCATAGGGGACATGGCGAAGCTCTCCATCGGCACGCTCGTCTACGCCGGGAAGTCTGTCGGGACGGCCTCGATGGTGTCGGGGGTCGCGGCCGTGAACGTGCCGAGCTTCGCATATCACGACGGTTCGAAGTCGGTGGAGCTCAGGCTCGAGTCGGTCCTCGAGACCCAGAGGCGGATGATGGAGAGGCGTGGGATGGCGCCTACCAGGGCCGAGGAGGGGCTCTTGAGGAAGGCGTTCAGCGAGACCGCCGGAGAGAGGGCGAAGGCAGGGGTGAAGAAGGGGCTTCTGCCATGACGCGTGCACGCGCCTGCTTCAGACGGCGCATGCCGGCGAGCTTAAAGCAGAACCGGCCGTGGCTCGGTTGACCGCCGACACCGGCTCTAGTTGATAGCATGTTCTCAGAAGAAACAAGATTGAAGACGGACGGGTCAGGGATGCTTGACGCCTATCAGAGGTGGCCTTCACTGGCGAAGGAAGGGTTCCGGGTGAACTATTCCCCGCGGTCTCCGCCAAAGAAGGCGTACATCCTCGGGATGGGAGGTTCTGCGGCGGCCGGAGACATAATCGAGGGTTGGCTCTACGGCAGGAAGGGGCTCGAGATCGGCGTCATGAAGGGGGGCGTCCCGTCCGCGGGGATGAAGGACTCGATCGCGGTCGCGTGCAGCGTGTCGGGGAACACCGTCGAGACGGTGCAGATGCTCTCCGCCGCCGTCGAAGGAGGGGCGCAGGCGGTCTCTATCAGCGGGGACGGCATGCTCAGCGAGAAGTCCGCGGAGCTCGGCGTCCCTGTGATCCGGGTGCCGAAAGCCATGGCCCAGAGGCTGATGCTCCCGTTCCTGGTCT
Source organism: archaeon (assembly GCA_021823325.1). Classification (GTDB taxonomy): domain Archaea; phylum Thermoproteota; class Nitrososphaeria; order Nitrososphaerales; family Gagatemarchaeaceae; genus UBA183. The sequence continues at coordinate 56,960 of JAKAOG010000003.1, read as the reverse complement.
ACTCCGCGCTGTCCGTCCTGAACTCTTCATTCGACCTCAGATGCGAGGATGAGGTCGACGAGTCGGTCCGCTCTATGGAGTCAGAGTGGTCGGACGCGTCTCCTGCCCGCCCTGAGCCCGGGAACGGAGCGAAAGTGCTGGCTTCAGCGCTGGTCCACAAGGTCCCGGCCATCTACAGCGACAGGATCGGATACGGGGTCGGAGTCCGCTTCAAGAACGTCCTGAACGAGAACTCGAAGAAGCACGCCCACTTCGACGTCGTCCCTGAGGCGTTCCACAACGAGATAGAATCATGGGAAGACCCGGGGACCGACTTCCTCCCTGTCTTCATACGCCACTCGTGGGAGAGCCCCCGCGACTCGGCGAAGGTCGACCACATGGTGAGGATTCTCGTCGAGCTGGGGAAGACCCCGGTCCAGCTGAGAGGGAAGGGCGCGTCCATCCTGTCGCAGCTGATGTCGATGACCTACAGGCTCGACCTCGCCTCGTACTACCTTGCCGTGGCCCTCGGCAGAGACCCTACCCCCACCAGCCTCCTTGACAGGCTGAAGTCCGCAGGGGGGCTACCTAATTCCCACTAGCTGGGCGAGTTCCTTCCGCGCGCTGGCCCCCAGCACCTGGGCAGCCGCCTCCGGGGTCGTCTCGCTGACGTAGATCCCTCCGCCGAGCTCGAGCCCGGTCCACTGCCCGCGCTTCGGATACACTTCGATGTGCCAGTGGATCTGCTTGGTCGTCTTCTTCTCGGAGGAGCTGTGGAAGACCATCGTGAACGCCGGAGAGTCAAGCGCCTTCGACATCCCCCCGAGGGTCGACCTGAGCATCAGCGCCAGGTCCATCATCTCCTTCTGGGAGAGCTTGAGCAGGCTCGTCATGTGCCGCTTGGGGTATATCCAGTACTCGTACGGGTGGGTCGACACCCAGGGGGCGAACGCCAGGAAGAAGTCCGTCGCGAGTATCTGCCTCGGGCCTCCGGTCTCGGTGGCGACCACCTGGCACATGGGGCAGACCCCGAGGTCGTTGAGGGACGACTGCACGGTCTCCGCCTCCACCTCGACCGCCGGCGGCACCCTCGGAGTGGTGACCATCTGGATGCTCGGGTGGACCGCCACCGGGGTCCCCTCCCGCTCGCTGTTGACGTACACGAGCACGTAGCTCACTCCCTTCTGGGAGTATAGCCACCTCACCTTGTCCTGCAGCGACGCGAGTATGTTCGTCCACTGCTCCGTGTCTATCTTGGAGAACGGCTGGTCGTGCTTCGGCGTTGCCACGAGGACGTAGTGGTACCCCACGGCAGGCTCGCTGTAGTGGGGCGCGTCGCCATACGAAGGGGGCGCGTTCGGCGCGACCACGGGTGCCTTGGCGGGGAATATCCTGACGGCCCAGTTCTTGACCACGTCCCCCTCGGAGTCCGTCTGCTTGAGGAGGGTGTCTCCCCTTTTGACCAGGACCAGGTCGGCGGGCGGGGTCATCTCCTCGTTCCCGGCGCAGTAGCTGCACTTGTCCGACTTCTGAGTTATCACCTGGCCGGGCTTCAGTCCTCTGTCAGGCAGGGTGATCGAGAGCTTGTCTGAGAAGTAGTCTTTCCTTATCTCGACCATGGGCGCGCCTTCGACCTTTGTCTGGTATTAGAGTCATTCGCGGAACCCCCATCGTTTCGCGAAAGGAAGAAATGCACGCGCCAGCCCGGCAAGGAGTGCAGAATTGAAAGCAGGCTATGTGTTGCTGGACGGCTGCGGCGACAGGGCGGTGCCGGAGCTCAACTTCACGACCCCGCTGGAGTCGGCGTACACGCCCCACCTTGACAGGATAGCGACGAGGTCCAGGCTCGGGACGGTCACGACGGTGCGGAAGGGGGTGGCTCCCGAGTCCGACATCGCGGTCTTCAACATGCTCGGCTACTCCTTCGAAAGCGGCTATCCCGGAAGGGGGGTGGTGGAAGCTGTAGGCTCAGGGGTCGAGATGAAAGACGGCTACCTCGCCCTCAGGGCGAACTTCGCTTCCGCGAAGGGGACGAAGATCGTGGACAGGAGGGCCGGGAGGAACCTGACACAGGAGGAGGCGGAAAGGCTCGCCGACGACATCGCTTCCATCCGGCTCAGCGGGGCCACGTTCGAGTTCAAGCCGACGGTATCCTACAGGGGGGTCCTCGTGATAAGAGACGAGAAGCCGCTATCCGCGTCCGTGTCGAACACAGACCCCGCCTACGCCCGGGTGGGGGGGTTCGGAGCCGCCAAGGAGACCTCGTCAGACGACAGGGTCATGAAGTGCGTCCCCGAGTCCAGGTCCGAGGGGGCGGTCCGGGCGGCCGAGCTCGTGAACGAGTTCACTGCAAAGTCGCTGAAGGTCCTCGATAAGAGCGCGACGAACAAGGAGAGGACCGGTTCCGGCAGGCTCCCTGCCAACTGCGTCCTGCTCAGAGACGCAGGTGACCATCTGCCGCGGCTCCCCTCGTTCGAGGAGAAGTACGGGATGAAGGGGACCGCCCTCGTGGAGATGCCCGCGGAGGTGGGCATAGCGAGGCTCCTGAGGATGAAGATGGCGCAGGTCAAGGACAGGAACGACATGAAGGAGAAAGCTTCGCTGTTCACTTCCGAGCTCAGGGAGGGGACGGCGGTGTATGTGCACATCAAGGGCCCCGACGAGTTCGGCCACGACGGGGACGCCAGGGGGAAGAGAAAGAGCATCGAGGTCATCGACAGGGACTTCTTCTCGTCTCTCTCCAACGTCGACGGGATGAGGCTCGGCGTCTCCTGCGACCACGCCACCCCTTGCACCATCAAGATGCATTCAGCCGACCCCGTCCCGCTCATGGTCGCAGGCGACAGAGGAGACGGGATGCGCTTCACCGAAGCCAACGCCGCGAGGGGGTCCCTCGGGCACCTGATGGGGAAGGAGGTGCTGCAGCGAGTGCTCGGCCCGGTCAGCTAGGGCGCGCTTTCAGCTTCTTCACTGCCGCGACGGCGACGTCTATCGCGTCGTCTATTCCAGCCTCGAGTTCGAACTCGTCGGTTATCCTGTTCCCCACGGCCGCGAACACGGCGCCTGTCTTGAGCCCGAAGATCCTCCCCAGGGTGAAAAGAGTCGCCGACTCCATCTCGAAGCAGAGCACGTTGGCCGCCCTCATCTCCTCCACCACGTTCTTCTTGTCAGGCGGGATGTAGCCGTTGAACGACTTCCTCCCCTGACCCACGTAGAACGAGTCCGTGGAAGCCGAGATCCCGACCCACGCCTGCTTCTTGAGCCCGTCGGCCGCCTCTTTGAGCGCCATCACCACCTCCGGGGACGCCGCCGCCGGATACCCCGCCTGTATGTACTGGGAACTCGTCCCGTCCATCCTCACGGCGGCGTCTGCGACGATCAGGGCTCCGGTCTTGATGTCGCGGCGAATCGCCCCGCAGGTCCCGATGCGGATCATCACTTCGACCCCGAGTCCTGCCAGCTCTTCTATCGCTATCGCAGCGGACGGCCCTCCGATCCCGGTGCTCACGACGACCACCTTCTCTCCCCCTGTCTTCCCCGCGTACGCGTTGTATTCCCTGTTCGAGCCGAGGGGCCTGGGGTCTTCCAGCCGCTTCGCTATGAGCGGGACCCTCCCGGGGTCCCCCGGAAGGAGCGCCACCCTTCCTAAATCGCTCCTGCTCAGCCTGATGTGATACGGCCTGCCTTCCTCGTCTTTCGGTTCGTGGGCCATCCGAGTCCCCCGTCTAGACCCGTGTCCGGTCGTTATCAAGGGTTCGCAACGTGGCCGTCATCTCGGGGGGACGAAGCAGCTGCGGCAGCGCGGCTCGTACATCTCCTTCCCTCCGACCACGATCACCGGCGAGTCTTTCGGCGCCGGCTTGCCTCCTACCAGCCTCTGGGTCCTCGTCGCCTCCTGCCCGCACACGACGCAGACGGCGCTGAGGTACCTGACCCTGTCCGCCTTCGCGGCCAGCTCCATCGTGGTCCTGAACGGCTCCGCCTTGAAGTTGAGGTTGAGCCCGCACGCGATCACCTTTTTGTCCTCCGCGAGGCTATCGAGGAGCCCGACCACCGCCTCCGGGAAGAAGTTCACTTCGTCCACGCCCACGGCGTCGAGCCCGTTCGAAGTGGCGACCTCCCTTATCTTCTCGACGCCTTCGTCTGAGGACGCTATGGAGTACGCGTCATATCTCAGGCCGTTGTGCGTGACGACCTGCTTCTCGCTGTATCTCTTGTCGAATGCGATCTTGAATATCCCTCCCTTCTTCTTCGCATACACCTCGCGCTCGACCAGCCTGATGAGCTCCGAAGTCTTCCCGGAGAACATGGGCCCTATGATTACTTCGAGTGTCAACTTTCCCCGCGCCCTTCGGGGAGGATTTATCGTTTCTCAGTTGCCCTGTTCATCCGAGCCGGATGAGGGTCGCCCTAGTTGGAGAGGCAGTCTCCGCCTTCGTCGGCGAAGAGCTTCTCCACGTCCTGCCCCTTCCTCGCCACCATGTAGCTCCCCTGGCCGTTCCGCATCAGGACCGGGGGCCTCGGCTGGCTGTGGAAAGGCATGTTCATGACGAGCGAATACGCCCCGACCTCCCTGAAGACCACGAGCTTCCCGACCTCCGCCCCTCCCAGCCTCGACCTGCTCGAGATGGGGAAGACGTCCAACGGGTCACAGAGCCGGCCGACGAGGGCCACCTTCTGAGGCGACGGCTTGCCCCCAGGGACGACCTCCACAGGATATTCGTGGCGGAGCAGAGCCGAATCGAGGAGGACGTTGTACCCCGCGTCGACGTAGATGTACTTCGTCTCGCCGAACCCCTTCATGTTCACCACGCGAGTGACTAGGACGGTCGACTCGGCGGAAAGGAACCTGCCGCTCTCCGCAACAAGGGTGAACCTGTCGCCGATGCTCTCGACGAGGCTGTTGAGCTGGCTGACTATCTTGCCCCCCAGGTCCTTCGGGCTGGGGACCTTCTTCCCGTATGGCACGGGGAGCCCTCCTCCGATGTCCAGCGTGTTGACCTTGAAGTTGCCTAGCTGCCTCCTGGCGCCGAGGATGAACGCCTCCAGCTTCTCGATGGCGTCGGCGTAGCAGGCGGGGTCTTCTATCTGGCTTCCAAGGTGGAAGTGGAACCCGTCGAACTCAAGGCCAGGCGTGGCGAGGAGCTTCTTCAGGACGTAGAAAGCGCTGTCCTGGCTCCCGCCGTTGAACTGAAGCCCGAACTTGCCGTGCCCCATCGACCCCCTGAGCTCTGCATGGACATGGACCTCCGGGTTGACCCTTATCATCGCCTTGACCGTCGTCCCGGTCTTCGCGACCGCTTCGGTGAGATTCAGGAGCCCGTTGTGGCTCGCGACGACGATCTTCTTCACTCCCTTCCTGATGACCTGCTCGTACTCCGCTGCCGTCTCGGTGATGCTCGTGTACATCACGTTCTCCGCGTCCCCGCCTGCCTTCAGCACGAAGACGAGCTCGCTCGGAGCCGTGAGGTCGAACAGTATGCCTTCGCTGACGAACGTCTTGATCACGGAGGGGTTGAAGTTCGCCTTCACCGAATACGCGACCCTGAAGACCCCCTTGTATTCCCCGAAACCTTGCTCCATCTCGGCGACCTTCTTCCGCAGGGTCGCCTCGTCTATCAGGAAGTACGGGGTGCCGTACTTCTCTGCTAGCCCATACAGTTCCCTGTCTGAAAATCTCGGCGCCGCAACACCCGTTCGTGGCACGGGCTGCGTGCGAGTGTCGACCAACTTTGTGTTGTCTGACCGCCGCTGAATTTCTCTTATAAGATTATCCCCGCGCCGGAAAAAAAGTTGCACGCTCCGTGACAACACCGCGTTCGCGGTCGACCGAGCTTGCAGGGCGGTCTTTGTTCGGTCGCAGGGGATTTTCGAGCTGCCCCCGGGGCCGGACTTTTTCTAATGGGCTGGGTGCGGTCCTCCCGATGCCTAGATACTGGGTCTACATGCTGCGATGCTCCGACGGCACTTTGTACACCGGGTACACTGTCGACCTGGACAGGCGCGTCGCGAGCCACGGTTCGGGGCGCGGCTCGAAGTACACCCGCTCGAGGCTCCCGGTCGAGCTGGTCTATTCGGAAGAAGCTTCGAGCCTGAGGGGGGCCCTGAAAAGGGAGGCGGCGATCAAGAAGCTGAGCAGGCGGGAGAAGACGCTCCTCCTCTCGGGCGCTTGAGAGTGTCCGCTGACGAGGCTGAGGGCGCTCAAAAACAGAAAAGTGGTCCACAGCTCACGCTGCTTCATCCTATCCAACGGTTGATGTGTTGGTGCTCTGTCCCGATTACTTGCCGACGACTATTTCGATCGAGGAGATGTTCCTTGTCTCTGCGCCTTCGCCAACGACCTCGGTGTTGATGCCGATGTCCTTGACCTTGAACTGGCCGTTGCCCAGCCTCTTTGTGACGATTTCTGCTACGTCGACCGCTCTGCTGATCGCCATCCCTCGGGCCTTCACGACCACTTCGCCGGCAGACGCTAGCTGGATGAGTGCGCTCATCGCGTAGTTCATCACAGGCTTCTGGCCTACGAATATGTGGTTCATGGGTGCGGTCCTTTGGGTTGGTGCGTGCTGGCTAGGTGCTGGTGTGGCCCGTTCGGCCTTGTGTCCCTCTGATGCGTTTTTGTCGGTGCTCTTTTTTGGCATATGCTGACCTTATTCGGCACGGCCACCCGACCGCGTATTTAACCGCTTTCGGGACAAGTCACGCGTATTCGCCCGAGTCGACGCGGTTCACCGCGTCCCCTGTTTCGAAGAAGCGCCTGACGTTCCATGCCGCCGCGACCTTCGTCCCGGACAGGTCCTCGCCCAAGGGGACTGCAGAGATGTGCAGGGTCCCCGCGAAGTTCGGGAGCTCCCACGCGGGACCAGAGTACGACTCTCTCCCGTCCTTCATCCAGAACACGTCCGTGGCGAACCTGCTCTCCGGCCTCTCCTTCAGCCACCGCATCAGGCCGTCCTCGGAGATGCTCTCCGCCCTGCCGACGTTCACCACAATCACAGCGTCTTTTGCCTTCGAGAGCAGGTCATACCCCACCAGCCCGGCCGTCGCCTTCGTCAGCGGAAGCGCCATCACCACCGCGTCAGCCCTCGGGAACACGTCAGCGAGCCGCGACACCGGGTATCTCTCGTCGAAGACCTCCGGGCTCTTGAACGACCTCGAGACCCCCATGGTCTTCATCGCGACGGACTTTGACAGCCGCGCGACCTCTGAGCCTATCGCTCCCGCCCCGACCACGAGCAGCGTCTTCCGCCGGAGCTTCCTGGGCACGGTCCGGGCGTTCCTGACGTGCGCTCCCTTCGCCACCCCGAGCAACAGACCCCATGCATGCTCGGCCACGGCCTCGGTGAACGCGCCTGCGTTGGAGAACACCTGTACGTCCTTCGGTATGTCCGCGAACGGGAGCTTGTCCACGCCGGCCGACATGGTCTGTATCATGGTGAGACCTGTCATCTTTCGGACCAGCTCTCCGTTGATCCCGTGCGGCCAGCAGACAAGCGCCCTGCACCTGGCGAGGTCGGCGTCGCTCGCCTTCTTCTCGAAGATCTCGAACCCGCTGAGAACGTCCCTGGCCTGCTTAGGAAGCTCGTCGCTGACGAAAACAGCGACCCGCTCGGCCATGGCTTGTGCCTACTTCGCGAGCGCCTTGATAGGGATGTCCTGGGTGATCCCGTTGGGGAGAGACCTGCGGATCGATATCGGCAGCGCGTCCTCCTCGAGCTCGAGCATTGCGGTCTGGATCGGGCCCTTGTACCCTCCTTCTATGGATACGAACGCCGGCGCCCCCATCGCGAGCTGGAGCGACCTGGCCCCCACGATCCTCGCCCTCTCAAACCTGGTGAGCTTCGCCGGACCTATCTTTACCTCGAATTCGACTATTGACGGCTGCTTCGCCTTTCTGACTGTCTTTGCAGGTGACATATGGGCCCAGAAGTTGCTTTCGCCCTTTTGGGTCGGAAGATAAGTCTTTTTCCTGGGGTGGTTGAAAACGGATTTAGACCCCGTCCAGGAGGTCGAACCAGTTGTCTGCCGAACCCCCCGCCGCCGGCTCAGTGTCGAGGATAGAGTGCGTCGCTTCGGTCGGGGGCAAAGGGACGGCCAGGGTGTCCTTCTACCGCCACCTGGCCCCGCTCACGGTGAACTCCGTGGTGAGGGGGCTTCCTTTCGACAGCAGGGTGACCGTGTACCCGGCGATGGTGTCCCTGTTCACCCAGCTGCGCGTGGGGGTCGAAAAGCCGCGGACTCAGTTCTCTAGGGGGGACGTCGCGTTCCTGCCTTCCGCGAGCCTCATCTGCGTGTTCCTCGGCAACGCGAAGAGCGAGAGGCCCCTGAACCTGATCGGGAAGGTCGACTCCGGGGTCGAGTTGTTCGATGCGATAAGGCCAGGCGACGTCGTCAGGATATCTGCTCTGGCGGTCTAGCGCCTATCTCTTGGCGGACCAGACGCCGTGCCCGCTGAACCCGCCGGCCCTGATGATTATCTTCTTCGACTCCAGGTCCTTCAGCACCCCCGACGCGACGGACGCGTTCACGCCCAGGGCCCTGGCGGCCGTGTAGACGGTTATCGCCTTCAGAGGGGACAGCGCCTTCAGCATCTCAGCGTCTCCCATCTTGGGGGCAAGGAACGAAAGCTGTTTCTTCTGCTGTGGAGCGGACTTCTTCTCGGTCTTCTTTCCCTTCGCCTGCGTCTGTTCCTGGTTCGTGTCCTCTGAGTCCTGAGTCTTCTCCATCGATGCCAGGGACTTCTTCTTTACGCCGCCCATGAAATTCGAACAAGACGTCCCGAGACCGCAATTAAGCCTTTCCGCAACGCAAGGGCCGGGGACGGAATGTACCCATAACTCCTTAAGCAGGTGAGGCGCAGGACGGCGTCCGTGCCTGGCTACAAGAAGCCGACCTTCGAGGACGCTCAACTTCTCATCAAGCTCGTCACCCTGGGGTTCAACGAGGTGAACGAAGAAGCGATGACCTGGTTCGAAAGAGACTTCAGGTCGAAGACCTGGGCTGACTTCAAGAAAACATACCCAGAGGGGAGCCCTGGGATGCAATACCTCGGGAGGATAATGGCGCAGTACGAGCTGGCAGGTGTGCTCGTCTCGCACGGGCTCCTCAACGAAGACCTGTTCTTCGACATGAGCCCCATCGGGTTCAACTGGGGGAAGCTCGAGCCCATCGTGGAGGGCGCAAGAAAGGAGATGCCCGTCCTCTGGGAGAACGCCGTCTGGCTTGCGGAGCGACAGAAGAAGTGGGCGAAGACCGTCTGGAAGCCGAACCTCGCCTGGAAGAAAGAGAAATAGTCCCGCAGCCGCGCCGTAACTCCTTCCCCGGCCACCGATATGGAGATTAGTCGACGCGCGCACCCCTCGACATTGATCTACTCGGAGGTGGCTGCGAAATACGCCCAGCTGGAGCAGATCTCGGGAAGGAACGAGATGACCGTCGTGCTTGCCAGCCTCCTGACGTCCACCCCCAAGCAGGAGCTCGCGCCGCTCGTCTACATGACCCAGGGGAAGCTGAGGCCAGACTACGAAGGGGTCGAGCTGGGGCTCGCCGAGAAGCTCGCGCTCAGGGCGCTGTCTGCCTCCGCAGGGGTCCCTCCTGACAAGGCCTACTCGGTCTACGTGAAGCACGGCGACCTGGGGACCGCGGCGGAGGACCTGCTGAAGACGAAGGGCCAGGGGACCCTGTTCAGCGAGGGGCTCACCCTGAAGCGGGTCTACGACACCCTGCTCAAGATCGCGAGGCAGAGCGGCGCCGGGTCGGTCGACGCCAAGCTGAGGGAGCTTTCTTCTCTCCTGAACGATGCGAGCCCGCTGGAGGCCAAGTTCATCATGAGGACCGTGACGGGCGAGCTGAGGCTCGGGGTCGCCGACTACACTGTCCTTGACGCGGCAGCCACAGCGTTCCTCGGGGGGAAGGAGGCTCGCGCAGACATAGAACGGGCGTACAACGTCCACCCCGACCTGGGGTACATAGTGGAGAGCGTTGCCGCGAAGGGGCTGAAGGGGATAGAGCAGATCGCGGTCGGGGTGGGGATACCCATCAGGCCGATGCTCGCAGAGAGGCTCAGCTCGGCGGCCGAGATCGTCAAGAAGATGGGGGAGAAGGCCGTCACAGCCGAGTACAAGCTGGACGGAGAGAGGCTCCAGATACACAAGGAAGGGGACGACGTCAAGCTCTTCTCTCGGAGGCTGGAGGTCATAACCTCGCACTACCCTGACGCCGCCGACCTCGTGAAGGAGCGCGTCTCGGCAAAGAGGGCCATCCTCGAGGCAGAGGTCGTCGCGATCAACGAGGACACGGGGGAGTACCTCCCCTTCCAGGAGCTGATGCACAGGAGGCGGAAGTACGGGGTCGACCAGGCGATCTCAGACTATCCCGTCGCTCTGAACTTCTTCGACATCCTTCTTGCGGGCTCCGCCGACCTCACAGGGAAGCCGTACACCGTGAGGCGGAAGAAGCTCGAGCAGACCGTGGAGAGGACCGACAGGACGAGGCTCGTCCCGGCCGTGACGACCGAGAGCCCGGGCGAGATCGAGGACTTCATGGAGGAGGCAATAGAGAACGGGTGCGAAGGGCTCGTGGTGAAGGACCCCGCGTCTACCTATCGGGCCGGGGCGCGCGAGTTCGCATGGATCAAGCTGAAGCGGGAGTACAGGAGCGAGCTGACGGACACCATCGACCTGGCGATAATCGGGGCGTTCCACGGCAGGGGGCGCAGGGCGGGGAACTACGGGACGTACCTCCTTGCCACCTACGACGGCAAGCGCTCTGTCTTCACCAGCGTCGCCAAGGTCGGGACCGGGTTCTCAGACGAGGACCTGGAGAAGATCCCGCGCGTCCTGAAGCCGTTCGAAAGCTCCGTCAAGCCTCCAGGGGTCGAGTCCAAGATGGTCCCTGACGTCTGGTTCAGGCCTAAAGTCGTCATCGAGATAATCGCCGCAGAGCTCACCCTCTCTCCGATCCACACGGCCGGCATGGGGCGCATCAGGGCCGGGGCGGGGATCTCGCTCAGGTTCCCGAAGTTCACCGGGAAGGTGAGGGACGACAAGAGCGCTGAAGACTCCACGAGCGTGGACGAGCTTGTCGCGATGTACAACCGCCAGACGAAGAAGATAGGCGCCCAGGCCTAGCGCGCGGGCGACCCGACGGGCGTCGCCCAGAGCTTAGCCAGCTCCCTGACCGACAGGACCAGGAATATCGACCCGAGCAGGACCCCGAAGTTCGTGTAAGCCACCCCGTAGGGGGCGAGGGGGTCGGTTATCCCTGCGATGTCGAGCGGGACCTTTCCGAGGAAGGAGAAGCACATCACCCCGAGCGCTACGAGCATGTAGGTGTAGGCGCGGCGGATCGCGCCCCCCTTGAACGCGTTGTGGAGCCAGTACGCGTAGACCAGCACGACCAGAAGGACGCTTCCCGTGACTAGGTTCCAGAACGCGTCTTTGTACAGGATCATCTTACGTGCGCACCTCGGACCGGTCGGGTATAAGCGGTTCGGCCTTCAGCGGGGTGCCCCGAAGGACCTGTCTCCGGCGTCCCCCAGCCCGGGGACGATGTACCCGTGCTCGTCCAGCCCCGGGTCGATGGCGCAGGTGTAGAACTCCGCCCTGGGGAACTTCTTCGACACGTAGTCTATCCCCTGTCTCGTTGCTATGACGGAGAAGAACGCGACCCGCTTCGGCCTCCCTTTCTTCGCCACCATCTTCGCTACCTCGAGGAGCGTGTGCCCTGTCGCGAGCATCGGGTCCGCTATCACCACCACGTCGTCCCGCCGTATCTGAGGTATCTTGGCGTAGTTCACCTCTATGCTGAACTTCGGCGCCGGCCCCCTCCAGGCGCTGATGACCCCGGTGCGCGCCATCGGGAAGTTCTTGTACATCCCTTCGACGAAAGGTATGGCCGCCCTGAGCACAAGCACTATCACCACCTTGTCGTTCCCCTTCACCCTCCCCCCCTTCGCCTTCCCCAGGGGGGTCTCGACCGTGAACTCTTCAGTCTCGAGGGTCCTCAGGAACTCGTACGCCATGTACCTCCCGAGCCTGTATATCGCCTTCCTGAAAGCCACCTGGTTCGTCCCCTTCTCCCGGACGAGAGAGAGCTGTTCCTTCACCATCGGGTGGTCCACGACCGTGACCTTCGGCTTCTCCTTCAAGGCAGCGGCGAGCGTTTCGTAACACTATTTATGTCAGCGATACTCGCGGGCCGAACGTTTGAAGCGGCTCAGGCTGGTCATCGCAGTTGCCCTCCTGCTCGCCCTCGCCGCGCAGGCGTTCCCGGCGCACGGACAGCAGAGCTGCTCGTCGTCCGGCGGTTACTATGTGGCGTCGCTCAACGCGGGCATCGACCCCGGGGCCGCGGACTTCATGTCCATCACGGTGAGCAACGCCGAATCCCTCTGCGCGCACACGATCGTGTTCGTCCTCAACACGAACGGAGGCGACGGGACGAGCATGGAGTCGATGGTGGGCTCCATCCAGAGCTACCAGGCATGGGGCGGGACATTCATCACGCTCGTGGCTCCGCAGACCTCGCACGCCTGGTCCGCGGGCTCATACATAGCAGAAGCGTCGACCCAGATAGTGATGGTTAACGGGACGAGCATCGGCGCCGCGACCCCCATAGTCTCGGGGATCCCGACGGGGGAGGAGAACGGGACGTACTCCAAGGACATAGGCGCCTTCTCGCAATACATGTACGGGCTCGCCTCGGCGAACCACAGGAACGCGACCGCCGCCGCCCGGATGGTCACCATCCCGGCCCAGACCTATTCTGACCAGGACGCCCTCGCCTTAGGCGTCGTCAACAGCGTGATAGACACGAACACCGTGCAAGGGGCGCTGAGCGCCCTAGGGGTACCGGCGAACGCCCCGGTCAACACCCCGGGGGTCCGGTCTTCGCTGATATCCGTCCTCAGCAACCCGAACGTCTCGAGCCTGCTCTTTCTGGTGGGGGTCTTCCTCGTCATGGCAGACATCTACCACCCGACGATCATCCTCTCGGTCATCGGGGTCGTGGTCATCGCCATGGCGCTGTTCGGGCTCGGCGTGTTCGGGGCGTCCCCCCTGGCGGTGCTCATGATGATCATAGGCGCGGCTTTCATCTTCCTTGAAGTGAAGACGCAGCACGGCATCAGCGCCCTCGCAGGCGTCGCGATATTCATCGTGGGGTTCCTCTTGATCTACCAGCTCCCTCCGTCGGCCGCCGCGACCCCCAGCACGAGCGGGCTACCGCCCGCCAACTTCTCCGGGATCCCCGACATCACGTACGGGCTCATCGTCGGCCTGGGGGCCGCCATAGTCATCGCCAGCCTCTACCTCAGGTCGATCCGGGAAGGGCTGAAGAGCAGGCCGCGGGTCAACGAGCCGTCGGTCCTGATAGGGAGGGAGGGGAAGATGGAGTCTGACCTGAAGGCGGGAGGGAAGGGGGTCGCCGAGGTCTCTTCGGAAGAGTGGACCGTCACGGCCGCCCTGGACCTGAAACGCGGCGACGTGGTAAGGGTTAAAGAAGTCCAAGGAAACACGCTGGTCGTCGAGAAGAAAGAGAATTGAGCATCCTCGGTCCGATCCAGCTGCAGACCGTCGGGGACATAGTCGACTACGCGATCTACGCGATCGTCGTCGTCGTGGCCATCGCCCTCATCGGGGCTACCATCAAGATCATCAGGGAGTACGAAAGGCTCGTCGTGTTCAGGCTCGGAAGGCTGATCGGTGCGAGGGGGCCGGGGGTCGTCTTCATCATCCCCATCGTCAACAGGATAAACAAGGTGGACCTGAGAGAGCGCTATCTGGAGGTCCCCCATCAGACCTGCATCACGAAGGACAACGCCCCGACAGACATCGACTTCCTCATCTACTACAAGGTGGTCGAGGCGACGCAGAGCATAGTCCAGGTCCAGAACTTCGAAGGGGCTTCTATCGGCATCGCCACCACGACGCTGAGGGCGGTCGTGGGGGACATCCCGCTTGACGAGCTGCTTGCGAAGAGGGAGCAGATCAATCAGGTGCTCCGGACAAAGCTCGACGAAGTGACCGAGAGGTGGGGCATCAAGGTGACGAACGTAGAGATCAGAGAGATCAGGCCGCCGCAGGACGTCCAGGAGGCGATGGTCCGTCAGATGTCTGCGGAGAGGACCAGGAGGGCAACCGTCACGGAAGCAGACGGCAAGAGGGAGGCTTCGATCCTTGTCGCGGAGGGAGACAAGAAGTCAAACATCCTGCGAGCAGAGGGTGACAAGCAGGCCCAGATACTAAGGGCCGAGGGGTACGCCGGGGCGCTCAACCAGATATTCGGGGCGGCGAAGGGGATCGACTCGAAGACCATGATACTGCAGTATCTCGACGCGCTGAAGGCCATAGGGGCGTCGCCGTCGACGAAGTACATCTTCCCGCTCGAGTTCACCAATCTGATCGCCCCTCTGAGAGAATACGCCAAGGAAAACGAGAAGAAATAGAGCTCTGGCGTCGGGAACGTCCAGATTTTTCATCAACTAATGCGATATCCCCTATTTTTAAATCCAATCCGCATGAAGGGTTGGAGTGAGCGATTAGAGTGTCAGGCCAAGAAGGGGAGACTCAAGCACGGAGGAGGACGATAGTGGTCCTCCAGGACGAGATGCGCAGGGTCCTGGACGCCACTCGGGTCCTGCTGGAAGAGTTCAACGCGATCGGAAAAGGCGAGAAGGCGCAGATCTCCGCGTCCCTCGAGCGCGTGAAGCAGGCGGAGGACGACGTGATGACGCTCAGGTCTGCCCTGATAAGGGAACTGTCCCAGGTGGGGACCCTCCTCGTGAACAGGGAGGACATACTCAGAGGGGCTTTCGCCGTCGAGGACATCTTCGGCCACATCAACGGCGTGGCGTTCAAGATGTCGCAGCTCCAAAAGTCGTCCGCCAGGAACAAGAAGTACAGGGACTCGATAGTGGAGCTCCTCGGGCTCCTGGTAGACGGCATATCCAAGCTGAACGAGAGCATCAGGGCGCTCTCCATCAACCCTGAACAGTCGATCCAGATGTCGGCTCAGGTCCAGCAGCTCGAGAGTTCGATTGACGCTTCGTACAGGGAGGCGGTCGCCATGGTAATGAAGACGGCCACCAACGTGAAGGAGCTCATCACCGTGAAAGAGGTGGTGGAGTCGATCGAGGACTGCGCCGACGCCATGCTGGACGCGGCCAACGCCAGCACCATCCTGGCTCTGGGAATGTAGTCCATGCCCAAGCAGAGGGCCAGGGGGAGGCTCTTCGAGAACAGGATCGTAGTGTGGGACATCGAAGACTCCCGCCGGCTCTTCAAGGAGGGATACTACGGCAAGCCCCTGGGGATACCGAAGCCGAAGGACTACCTCTTCGACGCGCCGCTGATCCTGGACCTGATGGAGGGGTACTACCTCGCCACGAAGAAGGTCATCGCGGTCGAAGACGGCTCCGGGGACGAGATGTCGCCTAAAGCGCTCCACCAGGTCTGCGAGTCGTCGTACACCGAGTTCGCCGAAAAGTTCCAGGTGTACCGGAAGCTCAGGGAAGACGGGTTTGTCGTCACTCCGGGGATAAAGTTCGGCTCCGACTTCGCAGTCTACGAGCACGGTCCGGGGATCGACCACGCCCCCTACATCGTCCAGGTGGTCTCTCCAGGCTCGAAGATGACCGCCACCTCGATGGTCAGGTCCGGGAGGCTGGCCACCACCGTCAGGAAGCAGTTCATCATCGCGATATCTGACAAGGAAAAGAAGTCCATCGACTTCCTAAGGTACGACTGGTGGAGGGCGTAGCCCTGTGCCTGCCCCCGCCCCGTCTTTCGCGGCCTCCGGCGTCAAGGTCTACCTGTTCAACGGAGGCTCCTTCCCGATCGACCTGAAGGAGGTATATGGCGACGGGGCGGACCGCTTCGCGCACCCCAACGCCTGGTTCCCGAGCAACTCGGTGTTCGTCGACGCAGGGAAGGCGAAGGTCGTCGTGGACCCCGGGGACTCCGCGAGGCTGAGGACGGCGAGCGCTCCAAATCTCGACCCGAATCTGTTCAGGCCCGTCCACCTGGTGAAGCACCTCTCGACGATAGGCGTCAGCCCCGGGGGACGTCACCCACGTCGTGGTCACTCACCTGCACTTCGACCACTACGCAGGGGTCTCCGTCGAAAAAGGAGGGGCCTGGGAGCCGACGTTCCCGAACGCCGTGCACCTCATCCCTCTGAGGGACTGGAACATGCCCGACGTCGCCGACGCCAGGGCGAAGGGGGACAGAGACGTCACGACGACCCTCGGCGTGATAGAGAAGGCGGGGCTCGTCCGGCTAGTCGAAGGGAGGGTGGGGATAACCAGGGGCGTGTACGTCGAGCCTTTCCCGGGCGAAAGCCCGGGCCACCAGATCCTCACGGTAGCCTCCGGGCAGAAGCGCTGCTACTGCATCGGGGACCTCTACCATACGGTGGAGGAGGCGGTGGAGCCCGGGCTCGTCGCGACCTGGACTGACCGCGACACCCTCGTGGCGAGCAAGGTGAGGTTCGCTTCCAGGGCGTCGAGAGAGCGGGCGCTCGTCCTTTCCGGTCACATGGACCCAGGAAGGGTGTCGGTCATAGCAGGGACGCCCCGCTGGAAGGCCGTCTAGGCTGCGCGGCACAAGCATATAGAACTCCGAAAAGGGGCGCGCCGTGTGAACAAGATAGCCGAAGACTCCTACGTCCTGGTGTACAGGGACAGGAGGCGGAGGTGGCTGGTGAAACCCAAGGACACCCCGAAGCTCCACACCCACCTGGGGATACTGGACATGACCGCGCTCGTCGGACAAGACTTCGGCGTCAACGTGACCACCACGATGGGGGACGAGCTCACCGTGCTCGAGCCCACGATAGAGGACCTCGTGATGAAGCTCTCGAGGAAGACGCAGGTGATCTACCCGAAGGACCTGGGGCTGATGGCCGTAAAGCTCGGAGTGCGCTCGGGGTCGAGGATCATCGAGACCGGGACCGGGAGCGGCGCCACGACCGCCCTGATGGCCTATCTTGTCCAGCCGACAGGGATGGTCTACACCTACGACATCAACCCCGAGTTCCAGGAGGTCGCGAAGAAGAACATCGAACGGGTCGGCCTGTCAAAGTACGTCACGTTCAAGATCGGGGACTCCCGCCTGGGGTTCGAAGAGAAGGACATGGACGCCGGGATCCTCGACGTAGGAGACCCCTGGGAGGTCGTCCACAGCATGAAAGAAGCGCTGAAGCCTTCCGGTCCCATGGCGGCGGTCACCCCCACCACCAACCAGGCGGAGAAACTTGTCGCGAAGATGAAAGAGGAGGGGTTCGTCGCGGTCGAGTCCCTCGAGATCCTGCTAAGGCACCTCGAGGCGCGCGTCGGGATGACCCGGCCCTCGAACATAATGGTGGGACATACGGCGTACCTCAACTTCGGGAGGAAGACCCTCCCTCCAGCCGCACCGTCCTGACGCCTAGTCGCCTTCGGGTCGCGCGAGCCGCCCCACGCGCCTTTCTATCTCGTCCCTGATCCTCCTGACCTCCTGGATCGGCTTGCCCTTCGGGTCCTCCAGGTCCCAGTCGACAAGCTTCTTCTGCATCCTGGCGAGCATCGGCCGGGGGCATACAGACTCCACCGAGCACCCCATCGTGTACACGACGCTCGCGCGCTCTATCATGTCGGCCGTGAGCATCTTCGGCCTGTTAGCCGAGATGTCGATCCCCCTCTCCTTCATCGCTTCGACGACTACCGGGTTCACTCTGCCCGGAGGCATCGTGCCTGCGCTCTGGGCGTCGAGTCCTAGCTTCTTCGCGAACGCCTCCGCCATCTGGCTCCTCCCTGCGTTCTCCACGCACACGAACAGGATCGTCCCCTCTCCCTCTACCATGTGCGTCTCTGCCCCGCCCCGGATATTTAGAGGGCGGCGTAGCAATGGTTTTAACCTCGGCCTGGTCGCGCACGCAAATCAATGAGCAGCAGCGGCCGCTATGGAGACGCCACCGCGGTCCTTTACATCGTCCCGTTCCTCGCCAGCGGCATCTACGGGCTCTATCTCTGGGTCCAGGCGGGCCTGTCCGCGATCCTCCCGACTTCGGTCTACCTGACGGTCACGCGCGACCCGTACATCTTCATGGTGGGATCCCTGGCGGTGCTCCTTGGCGTCTTTCTCGACATGAGCGGGACCGACCCCGCCCAGCGCAAGGCAAAGCTCACGTCTATCGGTAGCAACCTTCAGTCGCTGGCCGTCGCGAGCCTGATACTGGTCCTCGTATGCGCGCTCTACGCCAACGGTCTGAACATCGGCAACGCCGCCTCCGACTTCATCGTGGGGAGATACGGCCTCGTGTTCCCCGCCGTCCTGGTGCTCCTCAGCTTTCTTGTGACAGCACAGTTCAACCTCTCTGCGCTAGCGAAGCCGAGGATCTTCGGCATAGTCGCCCTCCTGCTCGCCACCGGCTCGATATACGAGATAGGGAAGCGCCAGGTGACGGTCGGGCTGGCCATCGCCCTGTTCCTCATCATCGTCGGAGCGAGCGCCTTCCTGCTGCCGGACAGAAAGAAAGCCGAAGAAAAGTCCAAGCCTTAGGGCCGTCCCGGCGCACGGGCCGGCGCGGAGCGCCAGTCACGGAGAAAAGGGGCGCGCCACACCCCGGCGGGGGCGGTGCTCTTGCTGGCTACTTTCACAAAAAGAGACAGAGCGCAGATACTGATCCTGCTCCTCTGCCTCGTCCCCTTCGTGGCGAACATCCTGTTCGGCATAGAAACCAACGACCCGTGGGCGGTCGTGGCGTCCACAGGGCTCGCCATAGCTTCTGCGGGGTTCGCGCTCGCCTGGGGGGCGGAGTCCCTGCAGTTCATATTCTCACAGGCGCTCGCGCTCGCCGTCCTCGCCGTAGTCAACGTCCTCCCCGAGTACTCCGTCGAGGTGGTGCTCGCCTACAGGGGCGCTACTGACGCCACCCTCCTGCACTACGCCACCGCGTCAATGACCGGGGCGAACAGGATCCTCCTGGGCCTCGGGTGGCCCGTCGTCTATGCCCTGAACTATCTCGCCTCCAGGCGCTCGGGGGCCGACCCGGGCACGCTCGTCCTTGAAAAGTCGCAGGGGGTCCCGATAGTGTTCCTGGGAGTGGCCGCGCTGTATTCGTTCGTGGTGGCCCTGAAGGGGACGCTCGGCCCGGAAGACGCGGCCGTCCTCCTCGGGATATTCGCTGTCTACGTCTACACTGGGAGCAGGATGCCCGCAAAGCCCGGCGAGCTCATCGACGAGCTTGAGGGCCCGTCAAGGGCCGTCTCCAGCATGAAAGGGCCGCTGAAGGGGGCGGCCATCATATTCTTCGTGGGGGTCGGCGCGCTCGCGATAGCCCTCGGCTCGGGCCCGTTCGTCACCAGCTTCCTCGCCATCGCCGGGTCCCTCAGCCTGGGGGCCGGGACCCAGTACCTGCTGATACAATGGCTCACCCCGCTCCTCACCGAGCTCCCCGAGTCGATCACCGTGTTCTACTGGGCAGCCAAGACGGGCAAGGCCCCCATGGCGCTGTCAAGCCTCGTGTCATCCAAGCTGAACCAGTGGACCATCCTCGTCGCGACCATCCCCTTGGTGTACGACGTGGCGCTCGGAGGGTTCGGAAGCATCCACCTTACGGGGCTGCAGACCCAGGAGGTCTTGCTCACCGCCGCCCAGTCCCTCTACGGGTTCGTCTGCCTCCTGGACCTGAAGCTCGGGAGGTTCGACGCGGCGTCCATCCTCGCGCTCTTCCTCGTCCAGCTCTTCGTCCCCGCTGTCAGGTACGAAGTCACGGCGCTCTATCTCGTCCTGGCCGCGTTCGAGCTCGCGAGGTCGCGCGACAGGACCGCCGTCTTCAGGACCTTCGCCGCCGCTTTTCAGGGGCACCTTCATTAAGCGCGCTCGTCGGTGTCAGGAAGACATGTCCGGGGCGAGCCAGGAAGGGATGACCGCGAAGAAGGCGGAGAACTTCGACGAGTGGTACACCCAGGTCATCCTGAAGTCGGAGATAGCGGACTACAGCCCTGTCTCAGGGTGCGTGGTCTATAGGCCCCTGGGTTACGCCATCTGGGAGAACATCCAGCGAGAGACCGACGCGCTCTTCAAGAAGGACGGCATCTCCAACGTCTACTTCCCGTTATTCATCCCTGAGAAGCTCCTCAAAAGGGAGGCAGAGCACGTGGAGGGGTTCGCCCCGGAGGTCGCATGGGTCACCGAGGCGGGGAGCTCGAAGCTGGACGAGAGGCTTGCGATAAGGCCGACCTCGGAGTCCCTGATGTACGACGTGGTTAGCCGATGGGTGCGGTCGTGGCGGGACCTCCCGATGCGGCTCAACCAGTGGAACAACGTCGTCCGCTGGGAGTTCAAGAACCCCACGTTCATACTGCGCTCAAGAGAGTTCCTCTGGAACGAAGGACACTCGCTCTTCGCCACGAGGGAGGAGGCAGAGGCCGAGCGAGACAGCATCATCGGGATATACAGGAAGATCACCGAAGAGTACCTGGCTCTCCCGGGGGTCCTGGGCAGGAAGTCGAAGGGAGAGACCTTCGCCGGAGCCGAGGCCACCTACAGCATAGAGCACCTTCTGCCGGACGGCAAGGCGATACAGGGTCCGGACTGGCACGCCGACGGGCAGAACTTCTCGAAGGCGTTCAACATAGTCTTCATCGGGAAGGACGGGAGCAAGCAGTTCGCTTACCAGAACACCTGGGCGATATCGACCAGGGAGATAGGGGTGATGATAGCCACGCACGGAGACGACAAGGGGGCAGTGATCCCGCCGAGGCTCGCCGCCGTCCAGGTGGTGGTCGTCCCCATAGTCAACGACGAGAACAAGGCCGCCGTCCTGGCGGAGTCGCGCAAGCTCGCCGCGTCGCTGGCGGCGTTCAGGGTGCGCCTCGACGAGAGGGACAACCTCACCCCGGGGAAGAAGTTCAACGAGTGGGAGCTGAAGGGGGTCCCGCTGAGGGTCGAGTTCGGGCCGAGGGACATGAAAGAAGGACAGGCCGTGCTGGTGAGACGGGACACCGGGGCCAAGCGCGTCGTGAAGCTCCAGTCACTTGCCGCCGAGGTCTCGGCCGAGCTCGAGTCCATCCAGGCGAACCTCTTCCGCAAGGCGTCCGACTTCCTTGCAAGGAGCACCCACGACGCCGGGAGCATCGCCGACCTGAAGAAGGTCATGGCCCAGAGCGGGGGCCTGGTAAGGGTGCGCTGGTGCGGAGACCCTGCCTGCGAGGCTAAGATGAAGGAGGGGGCAGGTGGGAAGGTCCTGAACGTCCCCGTCGACCAGAAGCCTGGTTCAGGGGCGTGCTTGGGGTGCGGCAAGGACGCGCCGTCTTACGCCATCTACGGCAAGTCGTACTAGCGCTCAGCCGGGGCTAGACGGACGCGACCGGGCTCGCCATCGAAAACAGCTTCGCGGCGCTCTCGTCCACGCTCATGGGGAGGTCGACCTTCTGCAGGGCTATCAGGTGCATCGACAAGGCGGACGCCGCTATGCCGAAGCAGGCGCTCCTGAGGAAGTCCCTCGTCTTCAGGTACCACGAAAGGGTCGATCCGCTCAGTATGTCTCCCGCCCCGGTGCTGTCGATGACGGTCGCCTTCGGCACCCCGACCTCATAGATCCGCGCGCCGTCCAGCACAAAGCACGGCTCCCCCCCGTGGGTCACTATCCCGCGCCGCACCCCTATCGAAGCTATCTTCTCGAGGGCCGCCCTTGGGTCGCTCTTCCCGGTTAGCATCTCGGCCTCCGTCCTGTCCATCTTCACGCCGTCCACTTTGGAGAGGACGCTCCTGTCTTTCACCGGCCCGAAACCCACCCTCCCCTCCCCGTCGAACGTCCTCACGAACCCCTGCGGGTCGAGGAAGGTGAAGTCCGACCTCGCGGATATCTCCGCCAGGAGGGTCGAGGACACCTCTCCCGCTATGGGGCTGACGAGGGCCGCGTTGAACTTGGTGTCGGGGGGTATCTGAGAGGCGGCCAGGTCCTCGCACCTGGACGACAGATAGAGGGTCCTGCTCCCTGCCGAGTTGGCTATCCTGAACCTGGTGGTCGGCTTCGTCGCGCTCCTGTCCCCCGCCCTGAGCACCACCCCGTTCCTCGCGAGCCAGACCCACTGCTCGTCCGGGAAGTCGTTCCCCACCTTCGTGAGGGGGGTCACGTCATGACCGAACCTCGCGCAGACGAGGCCCGCGTAGCTCGGGGGGCCCCCTACCGACGTTATCTGGCGCATGGGGAGCTGTATCGAGTCGATGGTGGTGAACCCCGCGACCAGGACCTTCATTCGCGGCCGTCGGCTGTCCGGTCGTTAAGAACACTTTGCCGTGTTTCGCTGATGTGGGAATCCGGTTCCCCGTTTAAATAACTTGCAACCGGAGCGGACGCCGAGAATACTCATGGACGTTCAATCCCGAAAAGCAATAAGCACAGGTGCAGGCGTAGCGATAGTGGTCGTCCTCCTGATAGTCGCAGGCGGCGCCTATTACTACGTCGCATACTACTCGCCTTCTACAAGCACAACGACGACCGCGCAGCTGTCCGGGAACCTCAACGTGATCACATTCACCGACCCGTCGAACGCCTGGCTGCAGGACGCGGCCAACTCGTTCACGGCCGCCCATCCTGGGGTCACAATCCACGTAACGGCGCAAGGCTTCAGCAGCTACACCACGACCGAGCTCACTTCGCTGAAGGCCCAGACCTCCACCTATGACATCATCACGTTCACGTCGACAAGCGCGCTCGGATTCGCAAGCTACGTGTCGAACCTGAACGGCCTCGTGAACCTGAACACGTCAGACATCCCCGCGCCGCAGCTCAACTTCGGCGGCTACTACCTCGTCAACGGGACGAAGGAGCTCATCGGGGTGCCGTACGACACTTCGACGTTCACCATCTTCTACAACCAGACCCTGCTGAGCAACCCTGCTCTGAACGCACAGTTCCAGAGCGAGTACGGGTTCAGCATGAGCCCACCGTGGTCGAGCTGGCAGGCGGTCCTCGACGTGGACCACTTCCTCGTGACGCAGACTCACACGGTGAAGTACGGCCTGATCACCGACGGCTCTGAGGGCCATGACATCATCGACACCTACCCGGCCATCTTCGGCTACTACTACTCACACGACTCGACGATAAGCGGCTCCAACCCACAGGGAGGGCTGCTGAACTACAACATCATGTTCAACGGCTTCGCAGGGTCCAGCGGCGTCCCGTCTCCGTCGTTCAACGGGACAGCGGGGGTACAGGCGCTGCAGACAATGTACAACCTGATGCAGTACGACCCTCAGCCGGCAGGGACGACGGTGGGCTACGGCACCGTGTTCGCTCCGCTTCAGGCGGGCGAGGCATGGGGCTCGCTGATGTTCACCGCTGACGCGTCTACCCTGCTGAGCTCGAAGAACATCTCCTCGTCCATCGCTGTCAGCACGCTTCCGGGCGGCTACGCAGAGACCGGGACGGACTTCTACGCCATCAACAAGTACTCGACCAACCAGGCGCTGGCTGCAGCGTTCATCCAGTATCTGGTCTCACCCGCTGTCAACGCAAGGATCTACACGGTGGCGGGAGAGTTCCCGATCTCCGAGCAAGCGACAGCCATCCTGACCTCCAACAGCTCCATCCCACAGCAGGCGAGGAACGTGATACAACAGGTGTTCAACACCGGGGCAGTCGGCTGGGCGAACCCGCCGAACCTCGTCATCACATCCTCCACCCTGATACCGGCCTTCAACCAGCCGGTCTACGGGTTCCTCACCGGTTCAACTAACAGCACCTCATCTGCGCAACAGGCACTGGATACGGCCGCGGCCGCTTGGCTGAAAGCCGTAAGCTGAAGGCCGGTGCCTGCCCTTTCTTTTTCGGGTACTGAAGCCCGGGCATCAGGCGTAAAGCTAGAAGACATCACCAAGAGGTTCGGAAAGCTCACAGTTTTCGACGGCGTTAACCTGGAGATATCCCCGGGGGAGCTCTTCTCCCTGGTGGGGCCGTCGGGGTCGGGGAAGACGACGCTGCTGAGGATTATCGCGGGGCTGGAGGTCCAGGACTCGGGCCGCGTCTACATCGGCGCGAAGGCGGTGGACGCGCTCGGCCCTGCCAAGCGGAACATCGGGATGGTGTTCCAGGACTACGCCCTGTACCCCAACAAGACCGTGATGGAGAACATCACCTCTCCTCTCACGGTGAAAGGGACGAAGAAACAGGACGCGGTCAGGGACGCGAAGGAGATCGCCGGTCTCCTGGGGATAGGCGAGACGCTGGACAGGAGGCCTGGCCAGATATCCGGGGGGCAGCAGCAGAGGGTCGCCCTCGCCAGGGCGCTCATCAAGCACCCCGACGTCTTCCTCCTCGACGAGCCCTTCTCCAACCTCGACGCGCAGCTCCGGTTCTCCGCGCGGAAGTTCTTGAAGGACGTCCAGCGGGAGTTCGGGATGACCACGATCTACGTGACCCATGACCAGTCGGAGGCCCTCTCCATCTCAGACAGGGTGGCCATCATGGGGAGCGGCAGGATCCACCAGGTGGGGACGCCGAAGGAGATCTACGCAACGCCTGCCGACGAGTTCACGGCCACGTTCATCGGGAGCCCGCCGCTCAACGTCATGCACATCACGATATCCGGGGGAGCCTCGACCCCCCTGTCTCTCCCCTTGGAGGGGCTCGCCGACGGCAACTACAGGATAGGGGTCAGGCCGGAGAGCCTGGTCCTCGGCTCGGGACCCAACGAGGCCGTGGCGACCGCCTTCGAGTACGCAGGACGCGAGACGATAGTCTATCTGGGGATAGGGGGAGTGGAGATGAGGGCCATCGCGCGCGACGTAAGCGGGATGTCCACGGGGCAGACGGTCAAGTTCTCGGTCCAACCAAGCGGGGTGCACGTGCTGGGCAAGGAAGGGGCCTGACCTGTCCGGCGTCGGCGCCGCCCTTTCGAAAAGGATCTTCTACATCCCCGCCGTCGCGTACCTGTTCCTGTTCGCGCTAGTCCCCCTGCTCTTCTCGGTCTCCCTGTCGGCTCCGTCCTCCGACCTGTCGTCCTATGTGTCGCTATTCGCCCAGGCCGACTTCGGCCGCATCGTCTACAACACGGTCTTCTTCGCCGTCGGAACCGCCGCGGTCTCAGTGTTCATAGGCGCGGCGTTCGCTATCCTCGTGGACAGCAGGCGCCGGGCGAAGCGGGCCATCTCCCTGATAGCGTACCTCCCGTACATGATCCCGTTCACGGCGAGCGCGCTGATATGGGTGACCCTGTTCAACCCCGGGTACGGCCCGATCGACCCGTTGCTGCAGTCGATAGGCCTCCCCGCCATCGACTGGCTGGGCCCTTCCTTGCAGCTCTATTCGCTTACGATGGTGGGGGTGTGGGCGTCAATCCCGCTCGCCTTCCTCATCATCCTCGCGGGGCTCTCTTCCGTCCCCAAGCAGGTGAAGGAGGCGGCGTCCGTGGACGGCATGGAGATGTGGGACTACTACTCCTCAGTGGCGCTCCCTCTGGCGAAGGGCGCGGTCATCACCGCCTTCCTGATGATCATGATACTGGGCTTCGGGAACTTCGACCTCCCCTACATCCTCAGCGGAGCGGGAGGTGTCCCGCCGGTGACCATGGCGACGATGGTGGTCTACGCCTACGCCGAGATGTTCTACGCCAACCTAGCGCCGCAGGGGCTCGCCGCGGCCATCTTCGTAGCCCTGCTGGCCAGCATCCCGGGGCTCCTGCTGGTCAGGGCCACGGTAAGCGCGCCCAAGAAGGAGAGGAGGGCTTCCAGGCTCCCCAGGCCTTCCTTCCGCCTCCCAGGCTCCCGGCGGGCGTTCAACGCCCCCTTCAGGTACGCGCTTTACATCGGATGCGCCCTGGTGTCGCTCTTCATCCTGTTCCCCGTCTATTGGCTGGGGCTGGTGGCGTTCAGGCCGCAGTCGCTCGACTACCTGCTCCCTCCCGTCCTCTATCCCACGAAGATAATCACCGACGTGTTCCTTCAGACCGTCGCCCAGGCGTTCCCCGAGATAGTCACTACCTTCGTCATCTCATGCGCGGTCACGGCGATCACCATAATCCTGGCCGCTCCTGCAGCCTACATCATAGCCAGGGAAGGGAAGAGACTGCTCTTGGGGATCATGATCTACACGTTCTCCCTCCCGTCGATCGTCTTCGTCTACGGGATATTCTCGATGATGGTCGGACTGCGTCTCATCAACACGTGGACGGCGCTCATCATCACCGAGCCTCTCTTCACGATCCCCTTCGTCGTCTGGACGATGACCAACTTCTACAACTCCCTCCCCAAGCAGTACGAAGAGGCGGCCCTGGTCGACGGGTATTCGCGGATACGCTCTTTCCTTTCCATCGTGATGCCTCTCGCAAGGCCCGGGCTCATCGCGGCCGGCATGGTGGCGTTCATCTTCTCATGGCACCTGCTCCTCTTCCCCCTCGTCCTTTCGCAGACCCCGTTCTCCTTCACCTTCCCTCCGGTGGGGTCTAACACTGTCACGACGTTCGCCATACTCTTCGACCCTGACAGCACGGGCGGCACGATAAGCAACAACGTCTGGACCCAGCTCGCGTCCTCCGGGATAATCCTCGCGATACCCGTGATCATCCTTTCCATCGTAGCCCAGGGGTACCTCCTGAGGGGGCTCTACTCCGGGGGCGTCAAAGGCTGAACCCTCCCGCTGGCTTATAACTCCCGGAGCGCGCGCCCGCCTCTCTTGAAGACCTTCTGCATCTCGCACTCCCGGGACGTAGACGGCATCAGCTCGGCGGCCCTCGTGGTCGCGGCCACGGGAGCGAGTTACGCTCTTACAGACTACGACACGCTGCTGTCGGACCTGAAAAAGGTCCCGAAGTCGGCCGAAAGGTTCGTCCTCTGCGACATGGGCGTAGACGGATCTGACGAGGGCCCGTTCATCGAAAGGCTCGCGGCGATAGCGTCCCGGACGGCCGTGACCTACATCGACCACCACTTCCTCCAGAGGAGGGCCATGCGCCGGATCGAGGAGCTGGGGGTCGAGCTCGTCCACGACGAGAGAGAGTGCGCGAGCATGCTCGTCTATTCGAGGTTCAAAGACGCGCTCCCCGCTTCTGCGTGGCAGGTGTCCCTGCTCGGCGCGGTGACCGACTGCATGGACGACTCGCCCATGTCCCGGCGGCTTATCGAAGGGACCGACAGGCTCCACGTCCTCGCCGAGGCGTCCCTCCTCTCTAACGCGGTGCTCGCGATGAAAGGAGACGCCTCGTTCCTCCGGACGGCGGTCCGGGGCCTGTCGACGATGGCTGAGCCGCACGAGCTCAGGGGAGTGGAGGCAGCCGCGTTCCGCCAGCTCAAGAAGTCGAAAGAGCTCGTCAGCCTCATCAGCGAAAAGGGGGTGAAGCTTGGGCGCCTCGCCTACGTCTTCGTCCCCGAGGGGACGAAGGGGAACGTGGCCGAGCTGATCCCGGGGGCGATGGACGTCCCCGTGGGCGTCTCTCTGACGAAGACGGGAGGACGCTACGTCGTAGAGCTGAGGGGGACCTCGCGGTGCAGGGCGCACCTGGGGAAGGCGATCTCAGAGGTCGCTGCGAAGCATGGCGGCTCAGGGGGAGGGCATAGGCTCGCGGCCGGGGGGAACATCCCTGCGTCGGCCGCCGAGGAGTCCCTGAAGGCGCTCGAAGGCTGCCTCTGACATCGGCGCGGGCTATGACGGCGGTTTGCGCGAGCCGGATCCTGACGCAACTGTCCCAGCGCGCGGGGGACGGGGCCTTCCGTTCAGCTGGGCCACCACGACGCCGACAATCACCAGCCCCATCCCCGCGACCATCAACAGGGTGATGGGCTCCCCTAGGAAGAAGAACGCGAACAGCGCGATCTCTATCAGCATCAGGTCCTGCAGGATGGTCGCTTCGTAGGCAGGTATCGCCTTCAGGGTCCAGTTCCAGAGGACGAAAGCTAGCGCCGTGTTCACCGACGCCAGCCAGACCACGGTGAGCACACCGACGGACGTGAGGGGGGCGTACTCTCCGGACGCCAGCGTGAGCCCGACCAAGCCCGCCACCCCTATCCCCATCGTCACGGTCGTGAGCCTCAGAGGGCTCAGCCTGAACGATCCGTAGAAGAACCTGACCGCGACCACGTAGACCGCCCACCCGACCCCCGAGGCGAGCACCATCACCACCCCGAAGATCTGGCCCCCCCATGTGACCCTCTCGCTGAAGAAGAGGTACGCTCCCAGGACGGCGAACCCGAAACCCACCAGCTGGACCGCCGTGACCTTCTCCTTCAGGAGGCCCACGCCGAGAAGGAGGACGAAGAACGGGTTGAAGTTGAGCAAGAAACTGGTCGTGACCGCGGGGAGATAGAAGAGCCCCACATACTGGAGCCCCTGGGCTACGGTGTACCCTCCGACCCCTGCTATCACCAGAAGCGCGCCGTTTCGCCCGCCGAAAGCCGCCCGCTGCCCTCCTCTCGGGGAGAGAGCGACGTCCGCGACGAGGAGGATCACAAAAGCGAGGCCGTACCTCAGCGTCGCGAAGTAGAGAGGAGGGATGTCTGTGAGCCCCCACTTGATCAGGACGAAGGACGACGACCAGAGCACCGTCACGAGGAGGGCGACGGCGTATGGAACGGTCCTCGGACTGCGTTCACTCCCGCCGTCGGAGCGGCCGGCGACGACTGCCATTAGCGCGCCCCCGTCGAGCCGCCTTTAAACGCGAGGGAAGCGAGCGCCGGACGGCGTCAAGCACCGCAAAAAGATTGACGACGGGCCCAAGACGGCAAAAAATTGCAAATTAGCCCGCTTTATTAGGAGGCTTTTGGAGGGTAGTGCGATTGTCGTACTCCAGCAAACTGGAGGAGTCGGCCTGGACGTCTGCACATACCTGGACCTTCGTCGCTTTTGCGGTAGGCATGCTCGCCGAGGCCTACATCTACGGGCTAGGTAGCTTCGCCGCCGCCTGGTTCACGACCCTTCCGAGCCTCCTCGGCACTCTCGCGCTCGTCTGGTCTCCGCTGTTCCTGATAATCGGGATTGCGTTCGCAGGGCCGATATCCGACGCCCTCGGCAGGAGGCTGACCTTCTTCTTCACGATGGCGCTCTACGCCGTCGGGGCGGTAGGGATCTACTTCTTCTCGGCATACACCTACGTCCTCTTCTTCTTGGCGCTGCTCCTCTTCGCCGCAGGCGGGGAGATGAACACCATCATGGCTGCGAACCATGAGATAATGCCCAGGAAGTACAGGAGCAGGACCATGTTCTGGGAGATCAACTTCATCAACGTCGGAGGGGTGTTGCTCGGCGCGGTAGGGTTCATCGCCGCGTCAGCGTACGGCTCGCTGTCGTTCTCGAAGGACCTCGTCGCGGCCATGTTCATCCCTATCCTGGCGGTGTTGCTTTTCAGCAGGCTGAAGATGCCGGAGTCGATACGCTGGCTCGAGGCGAAGGGGAAGCACGCCGAGGCAGCTGCCGCCGCCCAGAAGCACTTCGCCGTCGCTTCAACGGCTGAAACCTCCGTAGCACAGAGCGCGTCCGCCGCACCGGCGGTCGGGAAGCACCCGTCGCTCGCCATCAAGATATTCGTGGTGACCGCTATCGCGGGCGCCAACGCGGTAGGGTTCGGTCTGATGACCTACTCGCTTGGATACTACTACTACGCCACCCAGATCGCGACCATCATCCTGGTGGCCAACCTAGTCGGCTTCTTCGCCGGGGCCTTCGTCTCGGTCATGGCGGACAAGTGGAGCAGGAAGAAGATGCTGACCTATTCCATGCTCGGGACATTCATCATCACCTGGGGGATCTATTTCGTGAACCTGTCTACCGCGGCATTCTCCAACTCGCTGATCGCCTTCTACGCGTTCCTCATCATACTCAACGTGTTCGTGGGGATAGGGTACCTGGCAGAGGACACCCTGAAGGGCGAAGTCTGGCACACGACAAGGAGAGGGACCCTCACCGCCGTCACAAGGTTCATCTCGATCGGCGCGGCCATACCGGCCTATTACATCGGGCTAAGCCTGTCAGAGAACAACTACATCCTGTTCAACGCGCTCGTCTGGTCCGTAGGGATGATAGCGGTCCTCGTCTGGCAGTTCAAGGGAATCGAGACCGGCCAGGGGCTGAGCATCGCCGTGACCTCGGGCGAGTCTTCGGGCGTCTCTCCTTCGTCTCCTGCGATGGCGGCAGGGGAGAACCTCGTGCGCGCCGAAAAGAACCAGTAGAGCCCGAACCTGCCTCATCAGGCGCCGCCGCTGAGACTTCAGCTCAAAGCACGGTCTACGCTCTATATGTTTAAAGAGGGTCGAAACCGCTCGGGCTTCAGCCTTGTCTAAGAAGAGGAAGAGTCGTGGACGCTCGAAGGGAGGAAAAGGGCACAGCGACACCATCTACTGCAGCAACTGTGGCGCTGCGGTACCCAGGGACAAGGCGAAGAAAGTCACCAAGAGGACCAGCCTCGTCGAGCCGACGCTCGCGCGCGAGCTCAGGGCGGCGGGAGCATACATCGCAAGCCCCACGCAGGTGGCTTACTATTGCGTGTCATGCGCCGTCCATTACGGCATCGTCAAAGTCAGGGCGAAGTCCGAAAGGCGCAGCTGGTAGCTTTATCCTAGGCTCCGTCGCAGCATCCCGCTAAGCGTGCTTCTTCCTGAGCAGCTTCGCCGCTTCTGACTGGGCCGACAGCTTCGCATACGCTATCCGCCTGTTCACCACCGGCCAGGGCCTCCCTGAGGCGAAGCCGCAGTCCGGGTTCAGTATGATGTTCTCCTCTCCGAAAATCTTCGAGGCCTCCTCCACCCGTGCGACGACCTCCTTCGGGGACTCGACCCTGGGGTCTTTGACGTCTATCACGCCGAGTCCCACCTCTCCGTGCCACGGATGGTCCCTGAAGACCTGATACGTCCCGGCCCTCTTCGTGGCGTACTCCAGGACCAGCCTCTTCACTTTCATGTCGAGTATCTCGTCTATCATCGGCTCATATCCGCCGTGCGAGTAGTGCTCTTCGTCGGAGCGCCAGTTTCCGCGACAGATGTGCACGCCGACGTCGATCCCTGATACCCCCTTCACGGTCATGTTGATCAGGTCTGACGCTATCTTGTGCAGCTCGCTCAAGTCCCCGAGCTTCCACCCGTTCAGCGCCAGGAGCCACCTCGTGTAGCGGAAGTCCACGAAGTTCCCGATGGCAGGCTCGTCGAGCTGCACGAAGCTCGCCCCGGCCTCCTTCAGCGCCAGGATCTCCTCCCTAAGCATCTTGGTGAGGTCTCCGAACGCGTCCTCGGGGGTCGTGTAATACCTCCCCGACCTTTCCTTGTTCCACGAGTTGATGAGCAGGGTGAGCGGGCCTATCAGGGGCGCCATCACCGGCTTCTGGGTGTACTTCATGGCGAACTTCACCTCCTCGGCGACGAGGGGGGCTGTCCGCTTGATCGGCCCGACTATCACCGGGTTGCTTATCACCCCCACGTGGAGGTTCATCGACTTCACGTACTCCTCGGCCTCCCTGGTCATCAGCTCGGTCGTCGGGATCAGCTTGAACGAGGGTATCCTCTCTGCGACGAACGCCAGGAACGAGAAACGCCTCTGCTCCCCGTCTGATATCTCGTCGACCCCCGCCGTCTCCTGCTGCTTCACGGCCAGTATCACCGCTTCGTCGTAGTACTCCTTCAGCTGGGATTCCTCTATCTTCCCGCCTTCGTAGGCGGCTATCGCCTCAAGGAGCCACTCCGGCCTCGGGAGGCTCCCTACAACGGAAGTCGGGAACAGCGCGCGTTCGACCATCGGCCCAGCCGCTTTCCTGGAGGATGTATGGGTTGCGTACGCGCCTACGCGGTGGTGCTCGTCGAGTTGACGGGGGACGTCCCCTGGATCACGATGCTGTTGACGAACACTGCAGGATAAGGCTCGTCCGCCGGCCAGCTGGGGTTGCACGTGGACGTGGTGCAGACGGGGGAGTTGGCGAGCGCCTGCACGACGCTCCACCCGCTTATCACTTTGCCGAAAACGGTGTAGCTCCCGTCGAGATTGAGGTTGGCGGTGCTGTTCGAGAGGTTGATGTAGAACTGAGAGCCGCCGTTGGTCGAAGACGACGTATGGGCGACCGCCACGTATCCTTCATAGTTGTGGAGCCACCCGCACAGTTCAAGAGGTATCGTGGCCGCGGTCCCTCCTGTCCCCCAGGTGGCTCTGGTGCTGTTCAGGCCCCCGCGGGTCCCGTTGTCACCTGTCTGGATCACGAACCCCTTGATGATCCTGTGCCACACCAGTCCGTTGTAGAACCCCGAGTTCGCGAGGCTGACGAAGTTGGACACGGTCTGGGGGGCGCACGCCGGGTATAGCTCGACCTCGAAGGACCCGTCTGTCGTGTTGAACTGGGCGTATATCGGCGGCGCCTTGTAGATGAGGTTCCAGTACACTATCCAGGAGACTCCGGCGATGATGAGCACGACGACGGCCACCGAAGCGACCTTCTTCCAGGGGAGGACGCGCTGCTTCTTCCTCCGTCCAGGCTTGTCTACCAAACTAGAGCGGTGGCGTTGCTCTTTCGGTAGAAATACTCTTCGGACTCGCGCCGCCCAGCCCGCGCGTCGCCGTGTAGCTCCTTTCGACGAAGGTGAACCCGGCCACCAAGACCACCAGGAGCACCCCCCACCCCACCAACCCGACCAGCGACGATATGGCCAGTATCAGGAGCCTCTCGCTCCTCTCCCCGATCCCGACCCCCGCGAGTTTCACTCCCAGGGCGTCCCCCTTGGCCCTGGTGTAGCTCACCAGGAGGCTCAGCGAGAGGCCAAGGAAGACGAATACGGGGTTCGCATACCCTCCGACAAGTATCCCTAGGAAGAGGCCCACCTCGGCGACCCTGTCGAGGGTCGAGTCGAGGAACGCCCCCCTGGCCGAGACCTTTCCCGTGACCCTCGCGACGGCTCCGTCCACGATGTCGAACCACCCCGCCACGAGTATCAGGACCCCGCCGAGGAGCTCCCCGCCGTACCCCCCCGTCGAATACGACCATGCCGAAAGGAGAGAAACGACGAGCCCCACTACCGTCCACGCCGTAGGTGAGAGCTCGAGCCTGGCGAAGAGAAGTCCCACGGACGAAAGCGATGAGCCCAGCCTTGACCTGAGCCTGTCGAGCAAGGCTGCGCCCTCCGTTTTCCTTTTTAATATAGTAGCACCGCCCGTGGTCGGCATCGCTTGGGCAGGGTAGACAAAGGGGTCGGGTGCGGGGTCACCGGGTGCAAGAACCAGGCCGAACGCTCCCTGAGCAGGGAAGACATGGGGGGGAGCGGGCTGAGCGTCGGAGGGGAAGGGCGGAGGGTCTACCTGTGCAAGGAACACTACAAGGCTTGGAAGAAGGCGACCAAGAAGTCCAGGTCGCTAGAACGTTCGAGATGGTAAGCGCGGATTGAAGATACTCCAGATGCACGCCGACTTCATAGAGTACACCCCCATCAAGAAGGAGATCCGGGCCGCCGAAGAGATCGACCCCAAGACGGTGAAGGAGGCGGACATCGTGGTGCTCTTCACCGCTTTCGAGCGCGGGGACGACGCGGGGCTCGCCGCGAAGGCAGTGGCGGAGTCGAAGGAGTTCCTGTCCAAGCTGGGGACGAAGCGCGTCATGCTCTACCCGTTCGCGCACATCAGCCAGGACCTCGCCCCGCCGCAAGAGGCGCTCGCCCTCCTGCTGGAGATGGAGAAGGACGCCCGGGCCGCCGGGCTGGAGGTATACAGGGCCCCCTTTGGATGGAACAAGTCCCTGCAGATCAAGGTGAAGGGACACCCGCTCGCCGAGATGTCGAGGAGCTACTCCAACGCGACGGCGCCCCAGGCCCCGAAGGCGAAGGCCCTGCGGGAGCTCTCCGAAGCCGAGGCGATGGCCAGGCTGAAGCGCAGCGACTTCGTCAACCTCCCTGAGACCGACCACAGGATAATCGGGGAGAGACAGGACCTCTTCAGCTTCCAGGAAGTGTCCCCGGGGATGGTCTACCTCCACGAGAAGGGGTTCAGGCTCAGGAACATACTGGTGGACTACCTCAGGGGAGAGCTCGCCAGGGACGGCTTCCAGGAGGTGGGGACCCCCAGCCTGGCGAACACAGCCCTCTGGCAGGTCAGCGGACACTCGGCCCACTACAAGGACAACATGTTCCTGACCGCCCTTGGAGACGAGGAGATGGGGATGAAGCCGATGAACTGCCCCTCGCACTTCTTGATTTACAAGACGAGAAAATGGAGTTTCCGCGAGCTCCCGGTAAGGTACGCGACCTTCGACCCCCTGTTCCGCAACGAGCTGAGCGGCGTGGCGAGCGGGCTCTTCAGGGTCAAGGCGCTCTCCCAGGACGACGGCCACATCATAGCAACCGAGGAGCAGGCGGAAGCGGAGATCTCGAAGGCGCTCGACATGATGGCGAGGGTCTACAGCGTGTTCGGGCTCTCCTACAAGGTGAAGATCTCCACCAGGCCGGACGACTCCATGGGGTCTGACGAGGAGTGGGAGAGGGCGACCGCCACCCTGATTCGGGCGGTGAAGAGCAAGGGGTGGAGCTACGAGGTCAAAGACAAGGAGGGGAACTTCTACTCGCCCAAGATAGACGTGGACATCAGGGACTCTTTGGGGCGAGAGTGGCAGTGCGGCACGTTCCAGCTCGACCTCCAGATGCCGAAGAGGTTCAAGCTGACCTACACCGGGTCAGACGGCAAGGAGCACACGCCGGTGGTGGTCCACCGTGCGATACTCGGTTCGCTCGAGAGGTTCATGGGTGTCATGCTGGAGCATTACAAGGGGGTCCTCCCGGTCTGGCTCTCGCCCGTCCAGGCGAAGGTGATCCCGCTCTCCGACGAGCACCTCGGCTACGCCAGGAGCGTCCTGGACGCCCTCGTCGCCGGAAAGGTGCGGGCAGAGGGAGACTTCGCGAGCGGGACGATGGGTGCCAAGATCAGGAACGCCCAGCTGCTGAAGATACCCTACATGCTCGTGGTCGGAAAGAAGGAGGAGGATTCGAAGACCGTGGCCGTGCGTACCCGGTCGGGGGAGCAGACGTTCGGCGTGAAGCTGGACGACTTCGCAGCCCGGGTACTCGACGAGACAGCAGCGCACAAGTGAGCCCTACGCGGGCGCCGGGAGCTGCTGGGTGACGCAGTGGAGCGTCCCCAGGCCGTATACCAGGGCCCTGCAGTCGATGCCCGCCACGTCTCTCTTGGGGAACGCCTTCCCTATCACGCTCAGCGCGACCCTGTCGCTGTCCCCTCCGAACGTGGGGACCACCACAGCGCCGTTGCCGATGTAGAAGTTCAGGTGGCTGGCCGGGAGCCTCCCGTCCTCGGCCTGGACCCTGGGGGGCATGGGGACCTCCTGGACGTCAAAGTCTCTCCCGCGCTCGTCCGTCGCGGCCCTGAGCAGCGCCATGTCGTCGCTGAGCGCCCCGTGGTTGGGGTCGCCTGCATCCCGCTCCGACGCGACGAGGACGGCCCTCTCCCCCGTGAACCTGGCGATGTCGTCCACATGGCCGTCCGTGTCGTCGCCTTCGATGCCTTCCTTCAGCCAGACCACCTTCCGGACCCCCAGGTTGTCCTTCAGCACCCTCTCTATCCCTTCCCTGCCGAGCGAAGGGTTCCTGTTGGGGTTCAGGAGGCACTGTTCCGTGGTCAGGACCGTGCCCATCCCGTTGACGTCTATCGACCCTCCCTCGAGCACCACCCCCGGGGTGAACGTCCTCAGCCCGGTCAGCGCCGCGAGCCTTGCCCCCGCCTCGTCGTCAGGGAGGAGGTCGTCGTACTTGTTCCCCCACGCGTTGAACCTCCACTTGACCAGGGCGACGTCCCTCCCCCTGACGCAGGTGGGGCCGTAGTCCCTCATCCAGACGTCGGCCGTCTTCAACGCCAGAAACCTCACCCTCTCGACCCTCCCGAGCAGCTTTCTGACCCTCTCCTCCATCATCTTGTCGTCGACGAGTATGCGCACCTCCTCGCCTCGGCTCAGCGCGGACACCATCTTCACATACGCCGCTTCGACCTTCGGGAGGATCTCCGGGGGGAACGTGTCGGGGTCCTTGGGCCAGGACAGCCAGGTGGCCTCGTGCTTCTCCCACTCCGCCGGCATGCGGTAGCCGAGCCCTGACGGGGTCTCCCTCATGGCCGCTTCGCTATCGGCCCGTACGTCGACCTCTGCCTGTTCCTGAAGAACCCCCACCCCTCCTCCACGGTCCGGGCCAGCCCGAGGTCGCAGTCGGCGGTGAACGCCCCCTCTTCGTCCCCCGCCCTGAGTATCACCTTGCCGAACTGGTCGCTGACGAACGAGCCCCCCCAGAACGTCGTCGCGCCCTCCGTCCCGACGCGGTTGACCGCGCAGACCACTACGCTGTTCGCTATCGCGTGCCCCACCTGCACGGACTCCCACGCCTGCTTCCAGTCCCCCTCGACCGGGTCGATCCCCTTCACCCACCCTATCGCCGTGGGGTAGAACAGGATGTCCGCCCCCATCAGGCGGTTGACCCGGGCCGCCTCCGGGTACCACTGGTCGAAGCAGATGAGCGTCCCCAGCCTCCCCAACCGGGTCTTCGCGACGGCGTACCCGCTGCCGGGGGTGAAGTAGTCCTGCTCGTAGTAGTGCTCGTCCTGGGGGACGTGGACCTTCCTGTACTTGGAGGCGGTCCTCCCCTTCTCGTCGAACACGAGGCAGGTGTTGTAGTTCCTCCGCCCGTCCTTCTCGTATATGCTCCCCCCGACCAGCACCGCCCCGAGGTCCTTGGCCGCCTTCGAGAGCGCCCTGCTCGCGGGGCCGGGGATCGGCTCGGGCGCCTGTCGGGAGCGCTGTGACGTGGGGAAGTACCTCGACGTGAACAGCTCGGGAAGGCATACCACCTGGGCCCCCCTGGCCACGGCCTCTCCTGCCAGCCTCAGCGCCTTCGCGAGGTTCGCCTTGCCGTCGTCAGACATGGACATCTGGACGAGCCCGAGCCTGACCGAATCAGACAACGCGTCCGCCCTGCCCGAGGCGCCTATTCAAACTGAAGGTCCCCGCACGGGTGAAAACGTTTTTCAAAAGTGCCGACGCCGCTTCCTTCGTGCACGCCGCCGCGTCTCTGCTGCAGGTGACGTCGACCTCGGCCGCCACATCTGCAGGCGCGGCGTCGCTCTGGGTCACCGTGGCCGAGGCGGTCGTCGCGGTCTGCGCGGTGGTGCTCATCGGCGCAGGGGTGACCAGGGTCCTCAGGCGCATCCTTCTGAGGGCCGGGGGGTCGAAGCAGATGGCCGTCTCCGTCACTGAATGGATGGGGGTGATCACGCTTCTCGCGGCCGTCGGGGTCCTTTCGACCGTGGCAGGGCTTTCCTCCTACCTCACCGCGCTCACCATATCCGGGATCGCGGGCCTCACCGTCTCGCTCGCCCTCCAGGCCACCATATCGAACGTCATCTCCGGGGTGCTCCTGCAGCGCGACGGGATCATCAGGCTCGGAGACGACATCCAGTACGGAGGGCCGGGGGGAGTCAGGGGGAAGATAGTCAAGCTCTCGCTGCGGACGACCTGGATCAGGTCCCCGGAAGGGGTCGTCACCGTCATAGGCAACGGCAACCTCTCTGCCGGCCCGATAACGAACCACTCGGCCGGGGCGAGGCTGGAGAAGAGGCTCGGGGTCTAGGCGCCCCAGAAAAGGTCCAGCGTGGTCGCTCCCATTATCTCGTCGAACGAGAAGTCGAGCGCGTCCAGCAGCTGGTCGAACATCGAGTGCGCATACTCGATGTACTTGTCGGCGTCCACCTCGTCGGGGCGCGCCATCTTCGCCGGCTTCACGTAGGGCGGGTTCTTGGTCTTCACGTACGCGATTATCTCTCCCGCCTTGATCTCTTCTCCCTTCTCTTCCAGCTGCTTCGCCGCTCGGACGTGCTGGGGGGTGGTCCCGCTGTACTTGTCGGTGGGCTTCCCCATCAGGACCGTGAACGCCAGCTCCTGGACGGGGACCTTCTTCCCCTTCAGGTCTGAAATCATCCTCGTCAGCAGCTCCATGGTGTTCGTCCGGGCCCGCGCAAAGTCGTCCGGGTTCTTGACGGAGCTGAGGATGTCCAGGGTCTCGTAGAAGACCTTCTTGAGGTACTCGGGGGTCATCGATTTTTTCCCCGTCAGGCCCTTGATGTCGACCGTCCCGTCGGGGAAGACCCCGAAGTAATTCTTCTTCCTGCTGCTGAACGCCACGTACCGGTACACCTTGTCTAGGTCCAGCTCGACCCCAAGGTCCGATTCGGCCCACCGCGTAACGGTGGTCACCTGCTCCTTCGAGGGGCTCCTGAGGAAGAGGCTGTCCGTGTCGCTGTAGAGGACGTCCACCCCAAGCTCTTTGCACTTTGCGATCGTCCTGGTGATCGCGTCCCGACCGAGGGCGGCCGTGGCCTCGGCGACCGGGAGGCAGTAGAACGCGAACGACTCGAACCCGAAAGACCCGTACGCCCCGTTGAGGTACACCTTGAGGCTCTGCGAGACCACCCCGTACAGCTCCTTGTCCTGCTTGGAGAGGGTGGGGTCCTTGGCCAGCTGCTTGTAGTGGCCGACCCTCAAATCCCTGAGCGACCCTATGACGAGGCTCGTGATCCCCTTCTTCCTGGTGCACTCCCATGAGTCGGTGTCAGGGATCCTGTTCCCCCTGCACTCGGGGTGGCCGCAGTTGACGGTCTCGTACGACAGGTTGTGGACCTTCATCAGCGAAGGGTAGAGGCTCGCGAAGTCTAGGACGGAGACGTCGAAGTATACCCCGGGGGTCGGGTCGATGACCAGGCCTCCCTTGTACTTCTTCCCCTTGATCACCGCCTTCGACGATGCTCCCCCCTTGTCGGCGAGCTCGTCCTGCCTCGGGATCAGGGCCCCTATCCTGCGGTGCTCGTAGAACAGCATGCTCCGGATCCAGTTCGATATCCCGAGCCGCGAGACGTCGTTCATCGGCATCTTCCCGATCCTCGAGATCATGAGCAGGAGCTTCATCACCAGGGAGTCGCTCATCGCGGTCAGGTCGAATGTGAGCTGGGAGTCGTTCAGGCAGTACTCGGCGAGCTTCGAAAGAGGAAGGTCTCCTACCTCTCCCTCGAACTCGATCTTCGACCTGTTGAGGAGGGACTCCGAGATCCCCCCGAGGGTGTGCTCGGTGTATCTGTTGCCGAACGCGTAGACCTGGACCGAGCGGTTGCGGAAGAACTGGTAGAGGTCGATGTGGATCCCGTGCTTGAGCGCCGCCGCCACGCGCTCGAGCTGTATCGGGTCTTCCTCCTCGGCGATGCCTAGCCTCTCGGCCCTGTGCTGGAGGTACCTGAGGTCGAAGTCGTCCCCGTTGAACGTCACGAGGACGGGGTAGTCCATTATCTTTGAGAAAACGGCCCGGAGGAGCTCAGCTTCGCTGTCGAACACGACGTATGCGAACTGCGAGCCTTCCAGCCCGGCCCCGTCCCTCGCGCCTCTCAGCAGGTAGACGACCCTCTCCGTCTGGTTCACGAACGAGACCGCTATCACCTCCCGGGTGGGGTTCTCGACGTCAGGGAGCCTCCCGGGCTCGTTCTCCACTTCTATGTCGAGCGCCACCCTCTTGAAGTCCGCGAGCGGTTCGCTCAGCAGCTCCGCCCACTCGCTCAGGAAGGGGGTGAACTCAGGCGGGTTCCTTTTGAGTATCTCCTCGAGGGACCGGCTGACCCTCTCTGGGACCTGGTGCTTCTCCGGGATGACCTTCCCGCCGTCGACCTTGTAGTACGTCCCCATCCTGAGGCCGAGGTCGTAGGTGTAGTTCTCATAGTACTTGATGTCAGCCTCCCAGGCCTTTATCGCGTCCCTTATGCTGTCGTTGCCGCCGCCTATCGCCAGAGGATCGGTCGTCACTATCTTCCTGACCTTGACGGTGGAGTCGTTGAGCAGGTCCACCCTCTCCACCTCCTCGATCCCTATCACGTCCTTCCTTCTCTGGACCTTCTCAAGCTCTTCCATCGGGAGCTTGGTGTAGCAGTAAGGCCTGTGCCCCGTGTTGTCCTCCCAGAGCCAGAACCGCCCGGCCTTCTGGTCGTAGAGCTTCAGTATCGCCTTCCTGGTGTTTCCGTCGTAGGTGGCCGACGCGAGGAGCGACTCGTCGATGTCGTCGGTCGGCTTCGTCAGCTCCGCCAGCTTCTCTTTGAGCCCCTTGGTCTGATAGGTGGATTGAAGGGCCAAGGAGAGAACGGACACGTGGGATGGGTTCGACAGATAAGGATACCCTCTTCGACCGGCCATGTTGCGGACAATTTATAACGAGAGCATTGGCCGCCCACCTCAGATGTCGAGCACTTTCGGGGCGCTGAAGTCCAACGCGCCGTACCTGTTCATCATGGTCGGCCTGATATGGGCTGCGATAGGGGTCCTGACGGGAGCGATATTCACCGGGTGGCCTGTGGCCGCCTGCATAGCGGCGGGGGTCCTGGTCAAGTTCAGGCCCGGGAAGAGGCTGACATGGGCGTGGGCGGTGTCTACGGCGGTCCTGGGGTTCATCATCTCGCTCTATCAGCTCTACGCGTGGTCGCCCTTCCTTGGCGGAGCGTTCTCGTCTCTCGCAGGCGAAGCGCTGGCAGGGTTCGCCGTCTTCGCTCTCGTCCACGTCTTCCTTGGCTACGTGGGCTCGGCCTCTCTCGCACCGGTCAAATCAGAGACGAGCTAGAGAACTTCCGAAGGAAATAGACCGAGTATCCGCTTATCACGAACAGGGCGCTGAAGGCCCTCGTGGCGAACACAAGGCTCCACTGAGAGGGGTACGTGCTGGTGAGGAGGTCGGGGTTGCAGACAGGCTTGGTCGCGCACGCCAGAGAGAATATGGCCCCCCAGAGCATGAAGTTGTACATGACCTCATACGCAGCCGAGAAGGCGACGACGAACCCGACCAGCTGGAGCAGCATGAGCAGCCACTCGGGCCAGTTCTTGATGCGCTCTTCCCAGAGCCTGAGGCCGCTGTAGAACAGAGCCACGCACGCGACGCTGAAGTACGTGACGGGCTGCGCGAAATACGGGGGGAACGGGAAGTAGACGCCCACCCAGACCTGGCCGACGGGCTCGCCGCTGACATAGAGAGACTCGATGATCCCGTATACGGTCACGACGACGATGATCGCCAGCGACGTCCAGGCGACGAGCTTGTACATCCTTTCAGTGGTCTCGTTCATTTGGCAGGAGAGGCGACTCCCGCTTCTGGCTCTTTAAGCGTTGTAGACCTTTCTGGACCGAAGCCGAGCGAGAGCCCCGCCCAGAACAGCCCCAGCACGAACGGGAGCTCCAGATAGCTCCAGAAGAAGTCCCCGGCAAGGAGGAAGAGCGACCCTGCCACCGCGAGGGACGACCCCCACAGAAGGTAGCCGAGGGTCGGCCTGGCTCGCCATACGACGAACGCCAAAAGCGCCGCGGTCACGCCCCCCCTCGCCAGGACCGGCAGCCCTGCCCCGGCGCTCAAGAGGATGCCCTGGAGGCTCGGGTTGACGTTCAGACCGAAGGGTCCCGCCGAAAGCAGAGGGACCGCCCCCCTCTGGAACTGGAACAGGAGGGTGTCTTCGACGAAGGCGGAGAAGTTCCAGGCGGCGAAGGGCGCGACCACCGCCACCGCTGATACGAGCGCGGCCGCGGCGCCCCGGAAGCTGTGGCGCCTCGCCGAGTACGCGAGATAGACGGGGACGACGAACCAGGCCTCCTGGCTGGAGGCGAGCGCGAGGCCCAGCAGCACGCCGGCGGGGACGTGCCTCCCCTTCGCTTCTAGGGCGACGGCCACGGAGAGGAACGCGACCGCAGGGAGGGAGTCGTTGAGGAAGGAAGTGGAAAACAGCGCGATTGGGGGGAGGAGGAGGAACACCGCGGCCATCAGCCACCCCCGGCTACGCCCGGCGGCGACGAGCGCCCCAGCGACCACCAGGTCGCATGCGACGAGTCCGAGCCTAGCCCCGGCCCCGAGGCTCCCCGGGACGAGGAAGGCGAACACTCCAGGGAGATAGGCGAACACGGTCCCAGCCCCTGAAGTGGCGAGCTGGAGGGGGACCGAGTAAGAGGCCCCGTAGGGGTCCACTCCGCCGAGCAGGTACGCGGGCGCCTGAGCGTTGTAGAAGTAGACGTCCGTGATGAAGAGGGGCGGAAGGGAGAGGAGGACGCCCCTGACCGCTACCCCTGCGGCCACTGCGAGCAGCAGGATGGCGGGGGCGTTCCGGAGCCAGCCGGCGAGTGGTGTCCGCTCAGTCATCGCTGTTGACTCGGCGGCGCCGACTCTGCCGAGCTTAAAAGCGAACAAACCCGGGGACGGTCGACCATGGGTTTCATCCCGATCAACAAGCCGATCCTCGGGGAGGAGGAGAAGAAGGCCGTCTTGGACGTGGTCTCTTCAGGGATGCTGGTCAACGCCTCCTACGAAGGGGGCGAACAGGTGAGGGCGTTCGAGGGGAAGGTCCGGAACCTGCTTGGGGTGAAGCACGTCGTCGCGGTGAACTCGGGGACCGCCGCGCTCCACACGGCCCTGATGGCGATGGGGGTGAAGCCGGGGGACGAGGTCGTCGTCCCGTCGTTCACGTTCCTCGCCACCGCGAACGTGGTGCTCGCGTGCGGGGCGA
This sequence comes from archaeon, assembly GCA_021823325.1. Lineage (GTDB taxonomy): Archaea > Thermoproteota > Nitrososphaeria > Nitrososphaerales > Gagatemarchaeaceae > UBA183. Next base: position 14,483 of record JAKAOG010000003.1, on the reverse strand, counting down.
AGCCCGTCTTCGTCGACATAAAGGACGACTACAACATGGACCCTGCGGCGTTCAGGAAGGCGGTCACGAAGAAGACGAAGGCTGTCATCCCCGTGCACGTCTATGGTTATCCTGCCGACATGGACGAGATACGCGAGGTCGCCTCAGCGAAGGGGGTCCGCGTCGTCGAGGACGCCGCCGAGTCGCTTGGCGCCACGTACAAGGGGACCCAGACGGGCAAGCTCTCCGACGCCGGTTGCTTCAGCCTGTACGCGACGAAGGTCATCACGTCGGGGGAGGGGGGCGCGATATCCACGGACGACGACGAGCTCGCCGACCTCCTGAGGCTCGTCAGGAACCATGGGCAGGTCCACGGGTACGATTCCAGGCACCTGGGGTTCAACTACAGGCTCCCAGAGATCTGCGCGGCGCTGGCGTCGGTCCAGATGGACAAGCTGGACGGGTTCCTGCGGGCGAGGGAGCGCAACGCGCGGCGTCTGATGGAGCTCCTCTCTGGGGTGAAGGAGGCTGAGTTCACGCAGGACGCCGGCGACAGGACCCACGTGTTCTACCTGTACACCCTCAGGCTGAGGAAGAACAGGGACAAGATAGCGAAGGCGCTCAAGGAAGCCGGGGTTGGCGCGGGGGCATACTGGCCCACCCCGGTGCACAAGACCCCTCTCTACGTAAAGCTCGGGTACGCCAAGAAGAGCCTCCCGAAGACGGAGGACGCGGCGAAGAAGGTCCTGTCCCTGCCGGTCTATCCGGGGCTCTCCCCCGATGACCTGCAGAAGGTCGGGGACAGCTTCCTAGAGGCCGCCCGAAGGTATCTGTAGCCTCTGGCTTCAGGGTGACACCGATGGAACGGGTTCTCGTCTCACTGATGTGCCATCCAGACAGGGAGCCCAAGATAGACGTCCCGTCGGGAGACGGGTTCGAGTCGTTCGTGAACAGGACCCCCAACTACGCCGACGCGTACAGGTACGCGATCGGGAGGGCCCTAGACGCGGGCGCGGACCTCGTGACGGCGGACACCGACGGATATCATCCCCCCGCGGAGATCGTGAAGCTCGCGTCAGGAGGCTTCGGAGAGGGCCCGGCGCTCGTCCTCCCATACAGGGAGAACATCGGCCTCCAGTCAAAGTCATACTCTCTCCTCTTCTCTCTCGTCGCATGGAGGAGGATACGCGACTCGACCGGGGGGCTGTGCAGGCTCTCGCTCGACCTGATGAAGTCCCTCCCGCCCCTCAAAGCGGCTGACATGACGGTCCACATCGAGATCCTGAAGCACGCGCTGAAGTCCCGCGCGCGGATCGTCCAGTACGGATACACCTCCAGCGCCAACGACGAGACCGAGTCAAGGCGGACGAGCAACTACCAGTGGAAGCTCCTGGGCGCGATGTTCAGGTAGCGCCGTCGCCTTGACGATGTGCTCGTACACAGAGTGGAAGACGAGCCCCGCCAGCAACGTCAGAGACCCGATCACGAGGGACTGCTCGCCGAGGCCTAGCATCAAGGAGCCGGAAAGGACGACAGAGAATATCTGGACGTAAGGATAGCCCAGCGAGAGGTAGCTCCCTGTCATCTGCCTCTTCCTCGTTATCGCGACCTCTACCCCGGAGAGCATGTATGAGAATATCACGCCGAAGTTTGCCACGAGGGCGATCGACTCCACGTTTCCGAGGGCGAGCGATGAAAGCATCACGACGGCTATGACCAGCGTAGGCACCCTCGAGCCCTTCCCCAGAAGGGAGGGGAGCATCCTGTCCTTTCCCATCTGCCTGGCGGTCCTCGATCCGGCTATGATGAGAGAGAGCGTCACGGTCAGGGTCGCCGTCAGAGCCGCTACGCTGACGACGCTGGAGATCGGGCCGGGGGCTCTGACCGCAGCGAGGGCGAGCGAAACAGGGTTCGAGGCGGTCCCGTATCCCGTCCATCTCGTCGCGTAAAGCAGCGAAAAGACCACGAGGATGTAGAACGCCGAGCTTATCCCGAGCGAAGTCATTATCGCCTTTGGGACCTTCCTCGCCCCGTCCTCCACGTCTGGGGTCAGGGTCGCGATCGTGTTGAATCCGGAGTAGGCGAAGAAAGCCAGGCTCGCGGCCTGGATGACGCCCAAGGATCCGAACGGGAACAGGGGGGTGAAGTTGCTGGGAGAATACCTCCCGAAGAAAAGGATCGCGACGACGGTCAGACCGAGGCCCACGATAGTGAAGGCGACGAGCCACTTTTCGAATTCGGAAGCGATCTTGACCCCCCTCATCTCCACGAGGCAGAGGGCCACGATGAGGGTCGCGGCAAGCGGGAAGTACGCCAGCCGGGGGAGCCCGAATCCTATGAGGTAAGCCGCAAAACCAAGGGCGACCGCCGCGCCGCTCACCGCGTAAGAAATGAGCCTGAACCATCCCACGAGGAAGCCGACGGTGTCCCCCATGGTGGCCCTGGCGAAACTGTAGACCCCTCCTTCTATGTCTGGCAGCTTTGAGGAGAGCTCGGCGCTGTTCAGACCGACCGTAAGCGCGAGGGCGGCGGTGATGATGAACGCCACCAGGGCCCCGGCTCCGGCTTCGCTGACCGCGGCCCCCGCCATCACGAATATACCCGCCCCGACTATGTTCCCCAGCCCGATTGCGGTGGCTTCCCAGAAGCTCAGCTTCTTCCTACTCATGCGCTACCTCGACCCCCGAAACCCGCGCTTCATCTCCTTTGATGCGATGTCGCTCCACCAGAGCCACCTAATCACGCTATCCGTGACATGCCGGTCCCCGTCGCCCTTCCCTTGGCGAACGATCGGATCAGCCGTCGACTCGACAGAGCCGGATGGCGATATGCAGAAATATGAGAGACATCGGGCGATGAATGAAATGAGCGAAGCACCCCAAGCACCAGCCCCAGAAGCCGCGCCGAAGGAACAACCCGCCAAGGTGTTCGCAGGGGCGGTCTACGAATGCGTGAGGTGCGGGACGAGGACCACCCAGGAAGAGCTCGCGAAGCTCCCAGAAGTGAAGTGCATCTGCGGCTACAGGGTCTTCAGGAAGGCAAGGCCCGCCGTGGTCAAGCAGATCAAGGCGATATAGCGAACCTCAGCCACTTCGTCGTTTGCATAACGACGATACACGATTTTATAGTCGTCTTAATCGGGCCCGAACGAAGTTACTACTTGCACCTCATGCAGAGCAAGGAAAGGGCGGCGATCCTAGGGTACGGGGCTTACGTCCCATACTACCGGCTCCCCACGACCGAGATAGCGAAGGTCTGGAAGGGGGGCGGGTCGGGACCGAACGTCGAAAAGGCGGTCGCTTCCATGGACGAAGACACGGTCACGATGGCGATCGAGGCGGGGAGGGAGGCGGTGAAGATGTCGGGGGTCCAGTCCCTCGGGGCGGTCTTCGTCGGCACCGAATCGAAGCCGTACGCCGTCAAGCCGACCTCGACCATGGTGGCACAGGCGCTCGGCCAGCATCACACGCTGGCGGCGGACCTGGAGTTCGCGTGCAAGGCGGGGACCGAGGCGATGCAGGTGGTCACCGGGCTCGTCGGGTCAGGGATGATAGAAGCCGGGCTCGCGATCGGGATGGACACGGCCCAGGGGCGCCCCGGGGACGACCTGGAGTACACCGCGGCGAGCGGCGGAGCCGCATACGTCATCGGGAGGAGGGGCAAAGACGCGGTGGCGGTCATAGACTGCAGCACGTCTTTCGTATCTGACACAGGCGATTTTTGGAGGAGGGCGCACGAAAGGTATCCGCGCCATCTGTCCAGGTTCACGGGAGAGCCCGCATACTTCTACCACATCGAGAACTCGGTGAAGACACTGTTCAAGGAGACAGGGCACAAGCCTTCGGACTTCAAGTACGCCGTGTTCCACCAGCCCAACCCGAGGTTCCCGGTGGAGGTGGCCTCGAGGCTCGGCTTCACGATGGACCAGATCAAGACAGGGCTCCTGAACCCCATGATAGGGAACACGTACGCGGGGAGCTCGCCGATAGGCCTCGCAGCCGTCCTGGACGAGGCGCGACCAGGGGACAAGATACTCATGGCGAGCTTCGGCTCGGGGGCAGGGTCCGACGCGTTCTGCATCGAAGTGCTCGAGGGGATCGAGAAGTCGAGGGGGGTCAACCCCACGGTGAAGTCGATGCTCGAAAGAGGGACCAAGATCGACTACTCCACATACTCGAAGTTCAGGGACAAGCTCCACAAGTAGATGAGACCATGGCGAGTTCCAAAGCTTACATCGCGTCGGTCGGCTTCACCCCCATCGGAGACCACTGGGAGAAGTCCCTCACCGACCTGGCCGTCGAAGCGGCGAGGGGGGCGCTCGCGCCGCTGGGGAAGAAGGCGCCTGACCAGATAATCGTCGGGAACATGTTCAGCTCGATGGGCGCGGGCCAGGAGCACCTGGGTTCGCTCGTAGCGAGCGCCCTCGGGCTCTCAGGGACCACCGCCTACAAGGTCGAGGCGGCGTGCGCGTCCGGAGGCTCGGCGTTCAACGTCGCCTACAACCTGGTGAAGTCCGGGGCGATAGACTCTGCGCTGGTGGTGGGGGTCGAGAAGATGAGGGACCTGGAGCCGGAAGAGGTGTCCCAGGCGCTTGCGATGGCCGAGTCGGCGGAGTACACCCAGTTCGTAGGAGCCACCTTCGCGGCGCTCAACGGCCTCCTCGCGAGGTATTACATGGAGCAGCACGGCGTCAGCAGGGACGAGCTCAGTTCCATCCCGGTCCTGGACCACTCGAACGCGGTGACAGCGGGGCACGCCCAGTTCAGGAAGGCGATCACTCCGGAGGTCGTCAGCAGGTCGTCCATGATAGCCGACCCGTTGCGGCTGTTCGACTGCGCCCCGGTAGGGGACGGAGCCGCGGCCACGCTGATTGTCAACGACGGCGCCAACGTCGCCAGCAAGCACAGGGTCGAGATACTGGGCGGGAAGATAGCGACCAACGAGTTCAGCATCTACGAGAGGGAGGACATGCTGGACTTCAAGGCGACGAAGGAGGCGTTCAAGGCGGCGATGGGCCAGGCCGGCCTCGCCCCCGGCAAGCTGAGCCTGGTGGAGGTGCACGACGCGTTCTCGGTGGTGGGAGCGCTGTCACTTGAGGCGATGGGGTTCTCGAAGAAAGGGATGGGGTCGAAGGACGCGAAAGCGGGCAGATACTCCCCCGGCGGAGAGCTCCCCATCAACACGTTCGGGGGGCTGAAGGCCAGGGGGCACCCGGTTGGCGCGACAGGGATGTACCAGATAGCCGAGGCGTACCTCCAGCTGACGGGGCAGGCGGGGAAGAACCAGGTCCCAGGGGCGAAGTACGCGGCCACCCAGAACATCGGAGGGGTGGACTCGACGAGCGCGGTCCATGTGTTCGGAGGGGCGGCGTAGTTTGACCATACAGTACTGGAGGCAGAGGGACAGATACTACAGGCTCGTCGGGAGCGCATGCTCCGAGTGCGGCGCGGAGTTCTTTCCGCCGGTCTACAGGTGCAAGAAGTGCGGGTCGGAGAAGATAACGGACAAGGAGATGCCGCAGACAGGGAAGGTCCTCACCTACACCCGGCTGCACGAGCCGCTCCCTGGGTTCGAGGCGCAGGCCCCGTTCTACCTCGCGGTGATAACGCTCGACAACGGGACGAGGGTGCTGAGCCAGATAGTCGACTCCCCTGACGAGTCCGTGAAGACAGGGGCCAGGGTGAGAGCGATAGTCCGCAGGGCCAGGGTCGACGGCGAGTCGGGGCAGATCGTCTACGGGTACAAGTTCTGCACGGTCTGAGCCGAAGCCGGGGTCCAGGGCCGCTCCCTGGTAGAGCCGCCCTCTCCAGAACGCGACCACCCGGTGTGCGTCGCGGCCGTGGCGGGCGCCTTCTCGGACAGCCGCTTCCGCCGTCCGTCCAAGATCATCTAGCCGGAACGACCTTCTTCCGCATGAGGACGTTGCTCCTACCGAAGGGAGAGACGACCTTGAAACCGCGCTCCTCGAACATGGACACAGTCCCGAACCAGGTGGCGAGCGCTCCTCTCCTCGTGACAGGATACGCCTCCACGGTCCCTCCACCCTGTCTCTTGATGGACTCGAGGGCGGCCGAAAGCCCCGTCTTCGCCACCCCCATCTTCCTGTACTTCCGGTCGACAGAAAAGCAGCTTATCCTCCAGAGCCTCCCTCCTACGGGCTCCACATCGAGCGCCTTGTACTTCCTAGAGGCGTCGATCCGCGGCGCTTCGTCCTTCTCTCCGTACTGGCACCATCCGACAGGTTCGCCTGCGTCGTAGACCAGTATACCGTGGGAGCGCCCGCTCTTCACCATCGCCTTCTTGTCCCTCCTGTTCCTCTCAGCCCTTTGCTCGAGCGTCATACCTGCGCTGGGCGGAGGCTTCTTCCTCTGGTAGTAGATGCACCAGCACGCCCCCCACTCTCCGGGCCTCCTGAAGAGCCTCTGGAAGTCGGGCCACGTAGCCGCGGTGAGCTCCTTCGTGGTGTACCGCGTCCGGTCCTCCAATGTGCGGGTTCCCGGGTGGCGCCCCTAAAAGCTCGTCGTCCGGCCCCAGGAGAAAAGCAAGACCGTTAAGACGCGTCCAGCGCATGGTGCGCGGCCATGACCCAGACGGTGGTGATCTTCTCGGTCTTCCTTCTCCTGGCGCTTTTCACGGTCCTAGTCTCCAGGAAGACCAAGACCCCCTACACCCTCCTGCTGGTCCTCGTAGGGCTCGCGCTTTCGACTGTCGCCTCGCTGTCCCTCCCCGCTCTCACAGGCGTGACCACTTTCTTCGACAACCTCGCCAACGAGCAGCTGTTCGTCGGGCTCATCCTCCCTCCTATCCTGTTCGAGAGCATCATGAGCGTGAAGATCTCGGACTTCCGCGCGGTCTACCGCCCTGCGATGCTGATGGCGACGGTGGGGGTCCTGATCTCCACCCTCGTGGTCGGGGTCGTGCTCTGGAAGGTCGTGGGGCTCTCGCTCCTCGTCTCCTTCTTCTTCGCTGCTCTGATCTCCCCCACCGACGTCGCGACGGTGCTGGAGATATTCGGGAGGGTGAAGGTCCCGACGAAGCTGGCCACCCTCATAGAGATGGAGGCCGTATTCAACGACCCCACCGCGATCGCGATATTCACGATCATCCTCGCTTCGTCCCAGGCGGCGGCCCTCGTCCCGGTGGAGGCGGTCGCGAGCTTCACCTACACCCTGTCGTCGGGGATATTGGTCGGCCTCGGGGTGGCGTGGGGGGCCCGCTGGGTGCAGAAGCACATCGAGGATTCTGTAACCCAGGTCGTGCTCACGCTGGTGGCGGTCTACGGCGCGTACGCCCTCGCCAACTCAATAGGGGCGTCGGGGCTCATCGCCGTCGCGGTCACCGGGCTCTTCTACGGCAACACCATCCTGTTCCGGGTGGAGAGCAAGAGGGTGGCCGACGCGACGAGGGACTTTTGGGGGATTATCGCCTTCGTCGCCAACTCTGCCGCGTTCTTCTTCATCGGGGTGAGCACCAACATCGTCCTCCTCGCCCTGAGCTCCGGGGCGTTCCTGGTCGCCTACGGGGTCGTCCTGATGGCGAGGGTCACGTCGGTCTATCCCATACTCGGCATCTCGAAGGTTTCGGGCTCGGAGATCTCGGCGAGCTGGATGAACACCGCCACCCTCGGAGGCATGAGGGGCGCGCTCGCGATAGCCCTGGTGTCCGCCGTCCCCGAAGCCACGAGGCAGCCGGTGGCCACTCTGACCTTCGGCGTCGTCATGCTCAGCATCCTCCTCCAGGGGCCGCTCCTCTCCCGGTACACGACCCGGACCTTCGGCAGGCAGCAGACACTTCAGGAGTTCAGCGCCTTCGACAGGGTCGCGGACATAGAGAGGGCTCCTGACCCAGAGGATTTATCACCGGAGCAAGAGGGCGGGAAGTAAGATGAGCTTCGACGAAGTCGTGAGGCTTGGCCAGCAGAGGGGGTTCTTCTTCAAGACGGCGGAGAGCTACCCCAACACCCCGGCGGGGTTCCTCGACTACGGGCCCCTCGGCGTCGGGATGAAGAACAGACTCGTCGAGCTCTGGAGGAGGGTCGTGGTGAAGAGGGACGGGATGCTCGAGATAGACGGCTCCCAGATACTCCCGAAGGCGGTGTTCGAGGCCTCCGGACACCTCGCGGGGTTCACAGACCCGTTCGTGAAGTGCGCGACGTGCGGGAGCGTCTTCCGCCCTGACAAGCTCATCGAGGAGAAGACGGGGAAGCAGGTCCCGGAAAAGCTGGGCGACGCCGACTACGACAGGCTGATGGCCGAGGCGGGCGTGAAGTGCCTGAAGTGCGGGAGCCGCCTCGCCGGGACGACCAGGTTCAACATGATGTTCAGGGTGGGCATCGGCCCGGGCCAGGAGGAGGCGTACCTCCGCCCCGAGACGTGCCAGAGCATCTTCGTAGACTTCCCCCTCCTCTTCAAGACGCAGAGGGTGAAGCTCCCGATAGGGATAGCCCAGGTGGGGCGGAGCTTCCGGAACGAGATCGCCCCGAGGCAGGCGCTGATCAGGCTCAGAGAGCTCAACCAGGCGGAGGTGGAGGTCTTCTTCAACCCCAAAAAGGCGGACGACGCGAGGTTCGACTCTGACCTCGCGCGGGTGCTGGCGTTCAGGCTCCCGGACGGCGCCGACGTCAAGCTCTCGGTCGGCGAGGCCATCCAGAAGGGGGTGGTCCCGAACAAGCTGTCAGGGCACTTACTCGCCCTCGTCACCGACTTCTACGAGGCCGCAGGGATAATCCCGGAGAACATACGTCTGAGGGTCCTCTCCGACGAGGACAGGGCGTTCTACTCGCGGGCGGCGTTCGACCTCGAGATCAAGCTCTCCTGGGGGTGGGTGGAGCTCGTCGCCTGCAACTACAGGGGGGACTACGACCTCGGCGGGCACGCCAGGGTCAGCGGGAGCAACTTCACGGTAGACGAAGAGGGCGAGAAGGTCCTCCCACACGTCTTCGAGCTCTCGCTCGGGATAGACAGGAGCATATTCGCGATAATCGAGTCCTCCATGAAGGGGGAAGGGGAAAGGAGGGTCATGGGGCTGAGGCCGTATCTCTCCCCGACGCAGGTCTGCGTGTTCCCTCTGGTGAACAAGGACGGCCTTCAGGAGAAGGCGCGGGAGATCCACGCCCGACTGAGGGAGTCGTTCGAGGCGTTCTACGACGAGTCGGGCGCCATCGGGCGAAGGTACGCGAGGGCGGACGAGTCCGGGGTCCCAGCGTGCGTGACCGTCGACTACGACACTCTGAAGGACGGCACCGTGACCCTCAGGGACAGGGACACGAGGGAGCAGTCGAGGGTGAGCGTCGAGGACCTCTCCGCCAGGCTAGCCTCGATCACGAAGTTCCCGGCTATATCGAAAGCTGTACCAGCAGGATAGCCGCCGCGACCAGGGCCCCCACGACGGTGGCCGCCACGTTGACGACGTTGTTCTCGATGTAAGGGGTTCCGCTAGTGGGCCTGGTCTTCTCTCCGCAGTGGCTCAGAGCCTCAGTGGGCTTCAGGCAGGCGACGCAGTACCCCCTCCTCTGCACGGCCGCCCCCAGAAGGCTGTCCGCCACCGCTCCGGCGACCCCGCCGAGGACGCATGCGGGGATGACCGCGAATGGGTATCCCAGCACCCCAAGAGGAAGGGCGGTCACCCCGATGATGAGTGACGCCAGCAGAGCGCCTAGCGAACCCAGGCGGGTCACCCCCCCTGACGTCCCCGGAGGGACCTTCCTCGAAGGGGCAGTGATCAGCCTCGGCTCCTCCCGGCTCAGGAGGCCGAGCTCCGTCGCTCCCGTGTCTGCCGCGGCCGCGGACACCGCCCCGAGGAACAGAACGGCGTTCCACGGGCTCGGGTGGAAGAAGTTCCACGCCGCCACCAGGGACGCCACGCCCCCGTTGGCGAGTATGTGGGGCCAGTTCCTCGCGCCCCCCTTCCCCTGCGCGCCCCCGAGCTTCCGCTTGTACCCGTACTTGTAAAGGGTGAACGCGACCCCGAGGATGAAGAAGACCGCCACCGTGATGAACCACGAGACCCCTCCCCCGTAGATGGCGGCGAACCCCACCGCCGCGCTAGCGAGGAACCCTCTCGCGTCGATGGTCTTGAGGAGGACCGCCGCGAGGGCGACAGCCACCACCACGAAGAACTCCGCCAGGGCGGGGATCAGTGTGAGCATCTTCCCTCCGCCCCGCCGTCATGGCGTTAAATACGCACCCTCGAAGCTCGCCCCGGTGCCGAAGATACTCTACGGCGTGAGCCCTATCGGCCTCGGGCATGCCACGCGGTCCCTGGTCGTCATAGACGAGCTGAAGAGGCGTGGAGCCGGGGTGACCGTCTTTTCGGGCGGGAACGCAGCGGCGTTCCTGAAGAGCCAGGGGCTCGACGTAGCCGAGACGGTAGACGACGCCGGACCTTCGGTCGACGGGCTCGTCATGGGGAGCGTGTCATCCTGGTATGTCAGGTCCTGGCTCGCGCAGAAGAGGAACGTGAAGAGGGCCATGGCGATGATGGAAAGGCTCTCTCCGGACGTCGTCGTCGGCGACGAGGAGTTCTCGGGGGTGACGGCCGCAGGGGAGGCGGGGGTGAAGAGGGCTTTCATCGCGGACGAGCTCGGCCTGGGGTTCGCGCGGGGCTGGCTGGCTCGGAAGGTCGAGGGCCGGGTCGCCGGGTGGTACGCGTCGTTGCAGGCTTCGGTCGATCTTCTCATCGTCCCCGAGCGGGGCGAAGACGGCGGAAACAGGAGGTACGTGGGCCCTATCGTCAGAGGCGTGACGAAGTCCGCCCGGCAGACGAAGGAGGAGCATGGTATCCCTGACGGGCGTTTCGTGCTCGTAAGCATGAGCGGGAGCGGGATAGGGAGGGAGCTCGCGAAGAGGACGCGCGCGGCGCTGGACCAGACCGGACTTGACGTAAGACTGGTGGTGACCGGGAACAGGGGGGAGAAGCTCGGGGACGGGACGATCGACCTCGGGGTGGTCGGCGACAACCAGAACCTCGTCGCATGCGCGGACCTGGTGGTCTCGACGGCCGGGAAGAGCACTATAGACGAGGCCGCCGCTGCAGGGACCCCGGCGATAGTCATCCCCATCAGGTACCACGCCGAGCAGGAGCGGAACGCGGAGGCGCTGGGGTACGCCTACGGCGACCTGGCCAGGCTCCCAGAGCTCATCTCTGAGAAGATGGGGAAGAGGAAGGACCCGGTCCCGTGCGACGGGCACCTTAGGGCGGCGGACGCCATCCTGGCGCTCGCGAGACCCTAGGGTTTCAGCGACGAAAGCGCCTTGATCATCGCGTCGTCAGAAGGGGCGCCGGAAAGCGCGAGGACGAGCCCCTCTCTCTTTGCGAGGTCCACGGCCAGGGGGTCGACCTCCTCAGGGCCGTGTATGATGACCACTCGAGGCTTCAGCTGGGACACCCTGATCGCCACCAGCGGGCTCCTCCCCATGCCCACCCTGGTGAAAATGAGCGCCCTCTCCGTGGTGGCGCCGAATATCCTGTAGAAGTCGTACCCTGAGAGGGCGTAGATCGTCTTTATGCTGTCTACGACGGTGTACCCATAGAGCTTCACCTGCTCCGGGTCCCCGGCAAGGACGGTCGCGTCAAGGAGCTTCAGGAGTTTCGACGCCGCGATCGGGGAGTGGAACTCGCCTATCGAGAGGATGGCCGCGTCCTTCTCGCTAGAAAGGAGGTTCGACACGACCCTCCCTTTTCCCTCATCCAACTTCACCAGCGCTTCGACGTACTTCTTCACGAAAACGACCCCGGGGGACGGCCTCCGCCCGCTTTCGTAGTCGCTGAGGACCGAAGCGGACATCCCCTTGGGCGCCAGGCTGGTCGAGCCGCACTTCGCGCAGGCAGCGGCTTCCAGTTCGTTCAGCTCGCCGCACTTCGAGCACTTTCTCCCGACTATCAGCGCGTCCGCCAGCGCCTTCTGCTTGATGCTGAGCTTCTCCCTCCACGCCTTCATCGCCCGGCCGGCGTCCGGGCTGGAGACGATGTCTCCCGCGATCTTTGCAAGGGCGTCGCCCTCGGAGGCGGACATGCCACTTTCGCGCATGACGAAGGGCAGTTAAGGCTTTGGCGAACTTCCTATATCCTCTTGGTGAGCTGGACGACCTGGCGTTTGAGGACCTCGAGCCCCGATTTCACCGACTTTTCATCCCTTGAAAGCCCGAGCTGCCTTACGAGCCGCTCGCCGAGGAGCTTGTTCCCGCCGCCTATCAGCGAGCCGACGCTCCTCTTAGGGTGCCGCCTCTGCACCGAAAGGACGTCGTCGACGAGCTCCTGTCCCAGGTAAGAGTAACACTCGGCGAGCTCGACCCTGGTGATGAGCTCCCTCGCCTTCGCGTCAAGGACGTCGGTCCTCGCCTCCGACCACTCCGATTCCGCCGTAGCAGACTCCGACCCTTCTCTCAGGAGGTCATGGAGGACCGCGAGAGCGTCGAGCCTGGTGCCGCACGCAGCCCTCGTGGCGGAGTCCAGGCCCGCCCCTATGGAGACCCCTTCGAAGCTCTTTGCGGCCCCCTTCGAGGCGCCCCTCAGCTGTGAAAGCAGGTGGCTGGGGGAGGGGACCGTCTCCCTGGAAAAGAGGAAGGCGTACGCGTATTCATAGGAGGCGGCCAGGAGCCAAAAATCGGCTTCGACGGGCGAAGACTTGACCGCCAGCTCTGCCCTTGCGACGGTCTTCAGCGCCGACGTCAGCCTCGTCCTGCCCGCCACCTTCGCAGAGTCGGAGAAGGTCGCGGCCGCGGCTGCGCTCCCTGTCGAGAGCAGGAGAGACGCGTCCCTTACAGGCTTGGCGAGAGCCAGAGACATGGCCTTCTCGGGGTTGTTGGGCTTCAGTATCTCGCTTTCAGGGGCGAAGACGACGTCGGCATACGCGTCGCCGAGCTTGAGGGTCGTCGGCGGGTGCCTGTCGCCCGTGACCACGAGGACGTCCAGCTCGCACGAGTACCTCTCGATCCCTCGCGAGTTGCACCCGACGAGAGCGACGGCCGAGTTCATGTAGGTGTCTAGTATCGGCCCGAGATAGCCCGCGACCGGGCCCGTTTTCCCCTTCAACCGCTCACCGCACTAACGCCTCTGAAAACGGCGTATGAAAACATGTGAAGCGGCGGGAGGGGACTGAAATCGCAATAATTCGCCAGAATATTGCAAGATAGAGGCGACGATGACATATTTCTTGCAATTCAGGCGCAACACATATATACTGGAGAGAGAGGGAGCTAAAAAAGTATTTCGTAGGCATTTCATATGTTCTCAGACAAAGACATGTCGAGGCTGATGCGCCTGCAAAAGGCGATGGACAAGTGCCCCAGATGCGGGAAGGGGCCGATGGTCGTCGACTCGGCCGGAGGGGAGCTCTTCTGCGGCGCCTGCGGTTTCGTGGTAAAAGAGAAGATCGAGGAGACGGGCCCTGAATGGAGGGCGTTCTCCAAAGAGGAGAAGGACGACAGGAGCAGGGGAGGGATACCGACCTCCATCGCGATGCACGACATGGGGCTCGCCACGGTCATCGGTGGGATCAACAAGGACGCCTCAGGCAAGTCGCTTTCCGCTTCGATGAAGGCGACCGTCGAAAGGCTGAGGACCTGGGACTCGCGCAGCCAGGTTCACGAGCCGGTCGACAGGAACCTCAGGCAGGCGTTCAGCGAGCTGGACAGGCTCTCCGACAAGCTGTCGGTATCAGACGCTGTCGTCGAGAAGGCAGCCTACATCTACAGGAAGGCCCTCGAGAGAGGGCTGGTCAGAGGAAGGTCGATATCCGCCATAATAGCGGCGTCGCTCTACGCGGCGTGCCGCGACACGCAGACTCCGAGGACCCTGAAGGACCTCGCAGCCGTGTCGAACGTCAAGAAGAAGGACATCGCAAGGTGCTACAGGCTCCTCCTGAAGGAGATGGACATCAAGATGCCCGTCGTCGACCCGACGAAGTGCATCTCCAGGATAGCGTCCAAGGCACAGCTGACAGAGAAGACCAAGAGGAGGGCGTTGGAGATACTGAAGAGGGCGGAAGAGACGAGGATATCCGCGGGCAAGGACCCCATGGGCCTGGCAGCGGCAGCGCTCTACGTGGCCTGCACCCTGGAAGGCGAGGACAAGACCCAGAAGGACGTCGCAGAGGCGGCCGGGGTCACCGAAGTCACCATCAGGAACAGGTACAAGGGGCTCAGGTCGGCGCTCGGCATCTAGGCGCCCGCAGGCCGAGCCGTCGCCTAACGCATGAGAGATCAGCGTCAGATGTCCAAACCAATGCGCTTTCCCTTGTCTGGAGTGAGGAAGGTCCACCTCGGAAGCTACGTCCTCCTGTATTCTATCGACGAGCAGAGGAAGACCGTCGTGCTAGAAGACTACGAGCATCACGACAGGGTCTCCAAAGCTTAGCGGTGCGCGGGACGGTCTCGTCTTCCTGACCTGGAGCGAAGGACTGTGCGGTTCGCTAGTCTTCCTTCACGAGCCTTTCTTTCATCCACTCTTCCAGCTTCTCGTGCGGATAGAGCGACGGAAAGTTGGACGCGAGGATGTGGGCATAC
>JAKAOG010000007.1 GCA_021823325.1 archaeon | reverse complement strand
CGATCTAGAAGAAGGCGACGAAGTCGTATCCTGCAGAACTCACCGAACCCAGGATGCCGCTGCCTATGGGGACGAGGGCTGCGTTGCTGAACAGCGCCCTGCTCCCGCCGGCCTGCACGTCAAGCAGCTCCCCCATGAAGAACTCCCCGACGAATAGCGCAGACAGGACGCCGAACACCCACCAGGGGTCTGCCTTCCAGCTCTTCATCGACACCGTCCCTGGCCCATTCAGCACCAGTCCCAGGTAGACGCACATCTCCGCGAGGATGGAGACGGCGAAGACGAGCTCTGACGAGCTCAGCTCCCACAAGAACAGCCCTGCCATCATCGCCGCGTATGCCGCGATCAGAAGCCCAAGATACCTGGAGAACGCCCTGTCCACCGTGCTGTTGCGCGCGAGGTGCTCGAACACGAAGACGAACAGACATACCATGAGGGCGCTCCCTCCGAAGACGGCCCCCTCGGCCCACTGCTGCGACGCAAGCGCAGGGGGGGACAGGAACATGATCGCAGCCTGGAATGCGACGACAGCGAGGAGGACCCTTGGGATCTGTCTTCTCAGAAGGAAGGCTGTGAAGCCCATCTCGAAGGACATGGTGAAGAGGAACCAGTAAGACGAGACCGTCGCCGAGAACGTGGAGGCGAAGCTCGACGCGACCGTGGCTCCGAAGCCGCCTGCCGCGAGCTGGAAAGCCCACCCCATGAAGTATTCGTTAAGGAGCGCCAGGGCGACGATGACGACCAGGGTCCCGGTCCCTCCCCACGAGGCGCCTCTCGGCTCAGGGAGGGGTCTGTCCCCGGGCTCCTGGGCGATGCTCTCTTCCGGGAGCAGGGACCGGAACACCGCGAAGATGAGCGGCAGTGCGCCTCCCCCCATGACGAGCATGTTCACCACCGCGAGGTCGACAAAGACCCCGAAGCTGGGGAAGGTGAAGTAGTAGACTGCGCTTACGACCATGGAGAGCATCATCAGCAGGATGAATATGGCCAGCGGGACCATCAGTGAGCCCGGCCTCCTCCTGTTCTCCGCGGTCCACTTCAGGCAGTAGGAGATCAGCGCGGCCATCGACGCGGCGACTAGCCAGAGGACGAAGTCGAACGGGGTCAGACCCATCCGCCCGGTGACAAGCTCGCCTTCGTCAAGAGATTAGCTTCAAAGGCCGTTTCCCGACTTTAAGGGTTTCAAGGCAAGGTTCGGTTAGCCGGCCGGCGCGTCCTCTCACCTGTCCCACATCCAACACCCTCCTGCTGGGTGCAGGTGTGCTCGGGGATTCATGTCGTGGCCGTTGGCTTGACGTCGCGTACCGGGCCTGTGCCGAGCCCTTTGGCATGTCCTGACGCGGCAAGTTTTATGAAGGGGGCCGGTGGCGGACGTCTCAGAAATGACTGACACAGTGATGGCGATTCAAGGAAGCAAGTTCCAGGAAGAGGTAGTGAAGGCATCGCAGCCGGTGGTCGTCGACTTCTACGCAGACTGGTGCGGCCCATGCAAGATGGTGGAGCCGATAATTCATCAGCTCTCCAAGGACTACGCGGGCAAGGTCAAGTTCGTGAAGGTGGACACCGACGCGAACCAGGAGCTGGCGATGCAGTTCGGCATCATGAGCATACCCACCGTGATGTTCTTCTCAAAAGGAAAGGTGGAGGACGTGGTGGTCGGCGCAGTTCCCTCCGCTGTCCTGAAGACGAAGGTAGACAACCTGGTCAAGCAGGCCTAGACTAGGCTCGCATCCCGTTGCGGTGACCAAGCGGGCGAAAACAGTGCACCGGAAATCCGGGAGGTCGGGGCGTTCCCGAAGGCTCGGCGGTTCGACCGTGCGCACGGTGGCCATCGTCGTCGTGGTGGCGGCCGCGTTGTCGGCAGGCGGTGTGTTAGCATACTGGGCAGGGTACTTCTCTCCGCCCCCAAGCCCGGGAGGGCCAAGCCTCATGCAGGCGACATGCGCCTCTGTCGCGAACTCCACGAGCCCCGTACAGCACGTCGCGTCTGGAGGCGCCGGGAGCCACGCCTACTTCCTGATCGTGGAGGACGACCCTCCCAGCCCCTACGCGGGGATAAACGGCAGCTGGATAGGGTTCGCTCAGAACGCCACGGCTCCGTGGCCTGTCATCAACGTGAAACTGGGACAGGTGGTGTCGTTCCACGTCATCAACTGCGCATCCAGCGAGATACACGGTTTCCAGATCACGTACTACGACGGCATCTCAAAGAACCTGATCTCCATCCAGCCAGGCGACTCCTACAACGTGACCTTCACCGCCACCGAGGCCGGGACCTTCAGAATCTACTGCGGGATATTCTGCAACATCCACCCCGGCATGCAGAACGGGGAGCTTGTTGTGACGTAGCCGTGACGTCAGCCGCCCGAAGCGCTTAACAGGACAATCGGCGAGCAGAGGCACCGGCCTTGATCCCGTTCTGGTTCATCTTCCCTGCGATAACGGCGGTCACGTTCCTCGCGGTGTACCTCGCCCTGTACTCGGTATCTTTCGCACGTTTCATCCCCGTAATGTATCTCTCGGCCGCAGGAGTGGGCCTGGCATTCTGGTTCTTCTTCGACACGATGGGAGACGCCGGCGCCCTTCAGGAGAACAACGCCCTCTACCCTCCGTACCTCTTTGGCGGGGTCCCGCATCTGGCGCTGATCGGGGCTTTCGTCATCGGCGTCTTCGTCCTCGGGGTCTTCGACCACTTCGCGGTCCCGGCAGAGAACGGCGCCGGCTCAGCGAAGCCGTTCCTCATCCCGATGGCGCTCGCGATCGTGATGGGGATCCACGGGCTGGGCGAAGGGTGGGGCGCCGTGTCCGGGGTGTCGGGAGGGACCGCGACGACGCTCACCGGTCTCGCTGCGCTCGTCCAGGCGTACGGCACGTTCCCCGCCGTGGTGTCTTATCCGATCCACAAGTTCTTGGAGGCCGCGATTGTCGGCGCTGCCTACGTCGCATTCGTCCTCCGTCCCAACGGTTGGAAAGCAAAACGGTTGGAGCTTCCCGTCCTCGGGCTCTGTTTCGCCGGCCCCAGCGCGGTGGGAGCCGCGGTAGGATACTTCGTGTCTTTCGACACGACCTACTTCTACGCTTTCGGGGTGACGGCAGCCCTCTATGCGGCGATGAGGCTGGGCGAGGCGCTCTCCCACGGTTCCGCCGAAGGTTGGACTCCTTCACGGTACGGCCTGAAAACCTTCTCCGCTCTGCTCATCGGGTTCCTTCTGCTCTACACCGCGGCCCTCCTCCACTAGGAGCCGACTCCGGGCTGGACCTGGCGAATAGAGCAGAGCGTTCGTCTCGGACAAAAGTCAATCTCGGACGGGCATCAGATGAGATTGCGCCGCACATCCTCTGTCCGAACACCAGCGGGAAGCGTGGCAAACCCTAAATCGCCTAGAGCTTTCCGATGCGTGTTTGGCTGAGTTCGCCTACTTTGGACCCACCGAAAAGCACAGTTCGCCCAAGGGCGGATTCTGCATCTCCGCCTTTGCCGTCGCAAAGGAGAACGACCGGGTTCTGCTCCTGAAGCCGAGGGATCATCCCAGGTGGGCCGAAGAGTGGGCGCCGAACTGGAGGCGTTACACCCCGGATACGCTTCTGCACGAGTGGGAGTCATGGCGTTTCCCGAGCTCGTACGTCAAGGAGGGCGAGTCTCCCGAGGACACCCTCTCGAGGATCATAAGAGAGCAGTTGGAGCTACGGAGCTACGAAGTCATATCAAGCAGGTTACTCAACTTCTACGAGCCGAGCCGAAGCTTCCCCGGGAGCATGCATTGGGACTATTGCTTCGTCTACGAAGTCGCGTTGAAAGAACGAGCGTCATTGAAACCCTGGTTCTCGGCTGTGGAGTATGTTGCGACTGTGGGGCTGAAGCCGGGAGAATTCGGCAGCGCCCAGGGGTCGCTCGCAAGCGAACTGAAACTGATCTAGACGAGCCAGTCGGCCCACGAACAGTGAGCGAGGATCTGGGCTAGGGCACCAGGGAGGACCACTCTTCGAGTTCGGTCCACTCGTTACCACACTTCATGCGCTTGAAAGTGAGCTCGCAGGTCAGGTCGTCAGACTCCACATCCTTCGCATGCTTGGAGAGTGGAACGCCCTTCCGGCGGAACGGGTTGATTGCCTCCAAGGCGTCTTCGACTTCTCGCGGCCTCGACTCTCGGTAGTCCGCGACCTTTCGTCTTCGACTAGCTTCTTGCTCCCAAGCCCCACTATGAACAGGGCGTGGTTCCTTGGGCGCTCGGCACCCGCCCTGGAAAATCTTAACTACCGTGAGAAGGGCGCGCCACAGGAAGTTCATGCCTTCTGCAAGGCACTGGGTCTACGCGGCGGCCTTCGCGATATACATATTGAACGCCTGGGGCGCGTACGTCACGCTCGGTGGCTACGGCGCTGGATGCGGTACCGGGTTCGGCGCGAGCTGGCCCCTCTGCAACGGGACGCTCGTGCCTAACCTTTCTCACTACCCGACCCTGATAGAATACTTCCACCGCTTCTTGAGCGTAGTCGTCGGGCTCATGATCCTGGGCGCAGCGGTCGCGGCCTGGAGGGTGAAGCCGAGGCCACCCCTCGCGTCCAAGCTCATGCTCCTTGCGATAGTGCTGGTTCCCATCCAGGTCGGAGTGGGGGGTGCCGTCGTGGCTTCAGGCCTGAGCGCGCTCATCGCTACGACGCACTTCTGTTTCGCGACTGCCATCTTCGCGCTCGTCGTCATCTCTGCTGCTCTGATGTGGGCGGACGCCAGGCCAACGGGTAAACCGCGCACCTGAGCAGCTTACCGGAGGGTCCGATCGCCCTCGCGAAAGGTTAATCCTCCTTACAGCGCTCGACGTCGCAGTTGAAGACATCAGGCCGCAGGAAAGGGCTGGCGTGGGTCGCATCGCTCTCGTTCATCTTCCTCCTTGGTCTTTCCTTTCCCGGAGCGGTCTTCCCCTCCGTGTCTGGGGTGGCCCTTTCTGCCGCCAACGGAAGCTCGACGCTCACCTGGAGCGACCCGTATTCCATGGTGACTTACCGCATCCCGGGGAGCAACAACTCGCTCCCGTGGGGCATCGCGGCGGCACCTGACGGCAAGATATGGTTCGTCGAGCAGGGGACGAACCAGCTTGGCAGCTACGACCCTTACAACGGGACGTTCGCCCAGTATGATATCCCCACGCCCAGGTCGGCCCCCTCCGAGGTGGCTGTGGACGCCAACGGAAACGTCTGGTTCACCGAGCTCACAGCGAACAATCTGGGGGAGCTCAAGGCCGGCGGCTCCAAGGTCGTCGAGATACACATCCCTCCCGCAACCGTGAGCCTCGCAGGGACGAGCCAGAGCGTCGACTGCAACCCCGGTGCGGTCCTCCCAGATCCCTCCGGGAGCATCTGGGTGGCGTGCCTCTCTTCCAATCAGATAGACGAGTTCTTCCCGAACAACGGCACGTTCGCGCGCTTCAACCTCCCTGTCTTCAACTCAGCCCCCGCGGGACTGGCCCTCGACGGCAAGGGAGACCTGTGGTTCACGGCCGCCGACGCCGACATGCTGGGCAAAGCGGTCGTCTCTCAGCTCAGGAACGGAACCACCGACGGGATCACCGAAACCGCTCCAATCAACGACACATACCTCTACACCTTCGTCCATGCCACTTCGTTCCTCGGGACCACTGAGAACCTGACGAGCAGCCTTCCCACGCCGAGCGGCATAGCGATAGACTCGTCCGGGAGGATCTGGATAACGGAGCACGTCGACAGCTCATTCGACAGCTTCAATCCTGCCACCTCGACCTTGGTCAAGTATTGGACGTCGCAGACGTTCGACGCCTACGGCTACTCCGTCTCGTTCCCTAACGGCATCGCGGCCGCTGCAAACGGCGACGTCTGGATCGGTGAGCACTATGGGAACAGGATCGCCCTTTTCGACCCGTCCGCGGGGGTCATGACCGAGTACCCCGTCAGCTGCTGCCGGACCACGATAGCGGGAGTGTACTCCATCGCCTTGGACAGGAACGGGACCCTCTGGTTCGTCGAGATCAGCGGGAACTCGATAGGTGAGCTCGTGAAGACGAAGACCCCCTTCGTCCTAAGCGCGTCGATCGACACGAGCGCCACGATCACGAGCGACGGCACGGCGCAGGTTCCGATCAACTTCACGGGGAGCCCGGGGAGCTTGGACGCGCTGGACTTCTCGGCAAGCGGCGTATCGAGCACCGGAGCGTCACGGAACCTCACCGCCACCTTCGCCCCTGCGAACGCGACAGTCTCCGCCTCCGGGACCACCGGGACGACGCTGACCCTGAAGGCGAGCGGGCTCAGTCCGGGAGTCTACTATCTCACTGTCACAGCGAAGGCCCTTCCCAGGGACGTCCTCTACTCCGCCGTCCTGAAGCTTACGGTCACCGAGAGCCGGGGGATCCCGCTGCCTCTGGAGTACGGTGTACCGGGCGCGGTCATCTTCGCGGCGGCGGCCGTCTATACCGCCTGGAAGCTCACCCGGACGAGGCGGAGGCGGCTGGAGGCACCCGGTCCAAGTCTGGCCTGCGCGGCGCCGCCTAACGGTTTTAATTGACTCAAGACGGGCGAGCGCCCAGGCTTGGAACTGGAGGATAGGCTCACCCATCTGAAGCAGGTAGGGGAAGAGATCATCACAGAGCAGGAGCTGAGGACCCTGCTCGAGTCGAACTCCCACCCGACAGCCTACGACGGCTTCGAGCCGAGCGGGCTCGCGCACCTCCCCTTCGGGGTCCTCCGCCCTATCCTGGTGGACGAGATGCAGAGGGCGGGGGTCAGGATGAAGCTCTGGATAGCCGATTGGTTCGCATGGGTCAACAACAAGATGGGTGGGGACCTGGCGAAGATACAGGAGGTCGGGCGTTACTTCGTGGAGGTCTGGAAGGCTGCAGGCGTGGACATGAGCAAGGTGGACGTGCTCTGGACCAGCGAGGCGGCCGCCAACGAGGAGTACTGGAAAAAGGTGGTCACTGTCGCCCAGAACTTCACCCTGGCCAGGGCGCAGAGGGCGCTCACCATCGCTGGGAGGACGTCCAAGGAGTCCGTGCAGGCGGCGCAACTGCTGTATCCGATGATGCAGGTCGCCGACATCTTCTGGCTCGACGTGGACATCTGTCAGCTCGGGCTTGACCAGAGGAGGGCGAACATACTGGCGAGGGAGATAGCCGACAAGATGAAGTGGAAGAAGCCGGTCGCTGTCCATCACCACATGCTCATCGGCCTCCAGGGGAAGAAGGAGCCTGAGGGGTTCGACGAAAACGGCGCGCTGGACGCGGAGATCGCAAGCAAGATGAGCAAGAGCAAGCCCGAGACTTCCATCTTCGTCCACGACTCGGCCGAGGTCATCGCCAGGAAGATCAACTCGGCCTACTGCCCGCCGAAGGTGGTCGAGGGGAACGCGCTGAC
This sequence comes from archaeon, assembly GCA_021823325.1. GTDB lineage: Archaea > Thermoproteota > Nitrososphaeria > Nitrososphaerales > Gagatemarchaeaceae > UBA183. Next base: position 10,394 of record JAKAOG010000007.1, on the reverse strand, counting down.
GGAGTACTCGAGGTACATCGTCTTCCGAAAGAGGAAGTCGATGAAGATAGAGCGCCCGGAGAAGTACGGAGGGAACGTCGAGTTCACGTCCTACCAGGAGCTGGAGGAGGCGTATGTCGCGGGGAAGCTGCACCCGGCGGACCTGAAGAAGGGGGTAGGGGCGTCGCTTGACGAGATAATCAGGCCCATACGCGAGCACTTCGAGAAGGACCCGTCCGCCAGAAGGCTGTATGAGGCGGTAAAGTCGACAGACTCCACAAGGTAGCCGCCACAAGCAGTTGGCTCCGCCAAAGCCCAGAGTCAGATTCGTCGCGGACGCGATGCTGGGCTCCCTCGTCAGGAAGCTGAGGGCGTTCGGGTTCGACACCACCTACTACAGAGCGGGTGACGACGCAGGACTGATGAGGGCGGCTGCGCGCGAAGGGCGCCTGATCCTGACCTCTGACAGGGCGCTCGCTGAAAGGTGCAGGTCCAGAGGGTTGGGCGTGGTGATGCTCGACCAACAGAGTGACGGCGCCAGGCTCTCTGCCCTGGCCCGAGGATGCGGGGCGATCGGGATCGAGCTGGTCAAGGGCGCGCCTTTCTGCTCGCTGTGCGGGGGAGGGCTCGCTCCTCTGGGGAAGGCGGAGGTCGAGCCGAAGGTCCCGCCCTCTGTCTATGCCCGCCACAGGCTCTTCTTCAGGTGCATGTCCTGTGGCCAGATCTACTGGCGGGGGACACACTGGAAAAAGTTAATGTCGCTGGCTCGGCGCCTCGACCAGAAACCGGTTGCCTCTCTCCACAGCCGAGGGAAGGCGGGCCGTCGAGCTCGCCCGCGAAACCCTCGATAGCCACGTGAAAAGGAAGCGAAGCGGACCAGCGGAAGCGCTGCCGAGGGTATTCGCGGAAAAGAGGGGCGTGTTCGTGACTCTCAACACCCTGCGCGGCGCCACGCGGTCGCTCAGGGGGTGCATCGGTTACTCCGAACCCATCAAACCGCTCGCCCAGGCGATCAAGGAAGTCGCGGTCTACGCGTCCGAAGACCCCCGCTTTCCGCACCCCGTCCTCCCTGAAGAGCTCGACCATCTCATCGTGGAAGTGAGCGTCCTCACCGTCCCCACAGAACTGAGGGCGGCAAAGCGTTCGCAGCTCCCCGCGATGATCAGGCTCGGGGTCGACGGGATCATCATCTCAAACGAGACGACGAGCGGCCTTTTCCTCCCTCAGGTGGCGACGGAGCAGGGCTGGGACCAGGAGGCGTACATCGCAGAAGCCTGCGGCAAGGCGGGTCTTCCTCCTGATGCGTGGCTCGACGACGGGACCAGGGTCGAAACATTCCAAGCCGAGGTGTTCGGCGAAACGTCTCCGAGGGGAGAGGTGAAGAGGATGGAACAGGGGAGCACGGGTTGAAGGTCTACATCGGCTGCTTCGGGTCTGGGCTTGGGCACGCCGCGAGGATGCTCGAGGTCGCGAAAGAGCTGGACCGGAAGGAGGCGAAGCTGGAGTTCTCGTCCTCCGGCGAGGTCGCATCCCTGATATCGAGGAAGGGGTACAGGTGCAACAGGCTCCCTCTCGCCGACGTCAGTTACTCCGAGGACGGGGAGTTCCAGGTGAAGGAGACCCTCCTCGACACCCCTTCCATACTGACAAGGACCAACGAACAGCTCGTCTCGGAGCTCACGAACATCGGGAAGTTCGCGCCGGACGTGGTCCTCAGCGACTCCGCCCTCCCGACAGCCCTGGCAGGGAAGATTCTCCGCATCCCGACATTCACCGTCCTCAACCAGCTCAACCTGACGAGCTCGCACGGGCGGAAGAACGCTTTCTCCAGGCTCTTCTCCGTGGGGATGACGGCCGGGATGGGCAAGCTGTGGGAGCTCACGGACTACGTGTTCCTCCCGGACCTCCCGCCACCGTACACCATCAGCGAGAAGAACCTATGGGGGAGCGGGGTCGAGAACGCGAGATACGTCGGTTTCCTCTTCTCCCAGGAAAAGAGCGTCCCCGACGAGGCAGCCCGCGAGTTCGCGGCAGACAAGAGGCCGAAGGTGTTCTGGCAGGTCTCCGGACCGCCAAAGACAAGGAAGGCGTTCCTCGAGAAGGCCCTGAAGTACAGCGCGTCGATGTCTGACGAGTTCGCTTTTGTGATCACCGGGGGAGATCCCTCGGGGGCTACCACCGCCGAACGCGTCGGGGGATCCTGGTACTACGGCTGGTGCAACATCGCGGACGTCTACTTCAGGTCATGTGACGTGGTCGTCTCCAGGGCCGGGCACGGGACCATCGCCCAGTCCATAATGTCCTCAAAGCCGATGCTGATCGTCCCTATCCCCAAGCAGCCGGAGCAGGAGGGGAACGCCGACAAGGCCTCGCAGCTCGGCGTCTCGATCACCATGCATCAGGGCGACCTCGCCGTCGAGTCGGTAAGAGCGTCTTTGCGTTCCCTTCTCAGGGAGAGCCATCGCGCGAGAGCCGAAGAATTGGGAAAGATAGCCCGAAAGTACGACGCGCGCTCGACGATCGTGGCCGCTCTCGAAGAAGGCTCTAGGCGAGGGCGTCGAGGACCCCGCTGACGTCTGCGGCCTTCCCCCCGAACGACCTCTTGCCGTACGCTTGTGCTGGCGCCTCGTTCCAGTCCGTCTTCTCGACATGCGCCTTCAACTTCAGCGACCTGAACTGGGCGTCGAACGCCTCCTCAGACAGGAGGTAAAGAGGCGCCTCTGCCATGCCTCTCATGAACCCGGGGACCGGGCACGCCGGGCGGAACCCAGCGAACACGAGGCTCCCTGCCGACGCGACGTGGCTGGCGATCATCCCCGCGCATCCGCCTCCTTCAAGGACAGTCAGAGACAGGGACCGCGGGTCTCCACGATAGGAAAGCTCCGCGTAAAGCTTAGCCGCCGCCAGCAGGCTTGCCTCCCCCGACTCGGCATGGACGAGGTCCACCCTGTACCCCGACAGCATCGCATTCCAGGCGACGACCGAGCTGTGAGCGCCCCCTGAGACCAGGCACGTCACCGTCTCGTCTCCCACAGGCGCGCCTCCGGGCCCCCTTGTTACCTCGACCCCCACAGCCCCTTGCGCGCCGTCCATCGCGGCCCTGAACGTGTGCTTCGGAGAACGCCCCGAAGCCCTCGCCCCTTTCGCCTTCCCTAGCATCGACGCCATCACGGCGCCGGCCAAGTCTGACGGAGGGCCGTCATGCGTGACCTCGGCCTCTACGGTGAACTTCGTCCCGCGCTTCAGATAGTTCTCTGCGAGGAGCGCCGCAGACTTCGCCAACTCCCCGACCCCCTTCCCTGAATAGCCGGCGGCTGTCCAGGCGACGCCAGGAAGGTGCTCGAAAAGCAGGCAGGTGCCCACCGGGTCGTTCCCTCGGACCACCAGCGTCCCTCCCACCGCGTAAACGTCCGCTCTCCCCCTCCTCTCCCTGAGGATGTGTTCCACAGACCCCTGTAGGTCGGAGATTCTCCCTCTGCCGGTCCACCTTAGCAGCGCTGCGCGGCTCCCCATGAAGCGACCTCAGGGCGCCTCATCGGGCGCCTTTAACGTTGAGGGGCCGCGCATCACGCTTTTAGCCGCTGCGAGGCAAGCCCTGAACCATGAGCGACTTCCTTCTCGCGAGGGCCGCGGACATCCTCGCAGGGACGTCCCCCGAGTCGGTGGAGATCCGGGGGTGGGTGTCGCGCAAGCATACGGTAGGAGGGCTGGTTTTCATCCTGATCAGGGACGGGACAGGGTATGTCCAGGTCTCCGCCCGCAAGGGGACAGCAGACGCGGCTTTCGACGGCGCGAAGGGAGCCACCAAGGAGTCGGCGGTGGTGGTGAAGGGGAAGGTCCGCGACGACAAGAGGGCCCCAGGAGGCAAGGAGGTCTCAGCGAGCGAGTTCGTGGTCGCCGCTCCCGCCGAGAGCTGGCCGATCACCCGCACCGCTGCGAAGTCGGGGTCGTTCCTGTTCGATAAGCGGCACCTCAGCATCAGGGGTCCGAAGGCGATAGCCACGATGAGGATCAGGGCAGAAGTGATCGGGGCCGCCTTCGACTACTTCCGGGACAGCGGTTTCCATCTCATAAGCGCGCCCTCGTTCGTCCAGGCGGCGGTGGAGGGTGGGTCGACCCTCTTCTCGGTGGACTACTTCGGCAAGAAGGTGAGCCTCAGCCAGAGCGCCCAGTTCTATGAGGAAGCCGCCCTGCCCGCTCTCCAGAAGGTGTGGATCTTCCAGCCGGCGTTCCGGGCAGAGAAGTCGAAGACTGCAAGGCATCTCACCGAGTTCTGGATGATAGAGGCAGAGCAGGCGTTCGCCGAGCAGCCTGACAACATCAAGGTCCAGGAGGGGCTGGTCTCGAAGATGGTCGAGCGGGTGCTCGCCAACAGGCAGGCTGACCTGAAGACCCTCGGCCGCACGCTCAGGCAGCCGTCGGTCCCGTTCCCGAAGATATCCTATGACGAGGCTCGCTCCATCGCAGAGAAGAAGGGGTTCCCGTTCGAGTGGGGGGACGACCTCCCTACCGAAGCAGAGCGGGCCATCAGCCTGACTCAGGATTCTCCGTTCTTCATCACGGACTATCCGCTGAGCGCGAGGTCGTTCTATCACATGACCTACTCTGACAGGCCGAAGGTGACGAAGTCGGCAGACCTCATAGCGCCCGAAGGGATAGGAGAGCTGGCGACGGGCGGCCAGAGGATACACGACCACGCCGAGCTGATGAAGCGGATTGAGAGCCAGGACCTCCCTACGGAATCGTTCTCCTGGTACCTGGAGCTCAGGAAGTACGGGATGCCTCCGCATTCAGGGTTCGGCATCGGAGTCGAGAGGACCACCAGATGGATAGCAGGCCTCAAACACATTCGGTCGGCGAGCCTCTTCCCCAGAACACTTTCGCGCATCTCCCCCTAGCGCATGCTTATCTACCTGAAACAGTTCGTCGTCACAGTTGGCGGGCAAAGCGGAGAAGAAGGAAGAGCAAGAGGAGACTGTGAAGACGGGGACAACGGACGAGGAGTTGGAGCTAGACACGCTCCCTGGCGTGGGCCCGGCCACGAAGACGAAGCTCAAGGACGCAGGTATAGAGACGATACTTGATCTGGCGACCGCTGGCCCGATGGACATCGCCGAGGCGGTCGACATCGACGTGACGAAGGCGGTGGAGCTCAACAACAAGGCGAGGAAGAAGCTCGTCGAGATGAACCGGCTCGAGCCGGACTTCATCAACGCGGCGGACCTCCTCGCGAAGAGGAAGGCGATTGATAGGATATCGACCGGTTCCAAGAACCTTGACGACCTGCTGGGAGGCGGGATAGAGACCTGGGCGATGACGGAGTTTTACGGAGAGTTCGGCTCAGGAAAGAGCCAGGTCTGCCACACCCTCAGCGTGATGGTGCAGGCCCCAAAGGGGGAAGGGGGGCTGGACGCGGGGACCATCTATGTCGACACAGAAGGGACCTTCAGGCCGGAAAGGATCGCAGAGATAGCAGAAGCGAGAGGGATGGACCCTGAGAAGGTCCTCTCCAGGATAACTGTAGCTAGGGCGTACAACAGCGCCCACCAGGAGCTCATCGTAAAGGACCTTGGCAGGATAATAGAGCCCAACAAGGTGAAGCTTGTGGTCCTCGACAGCGCCGTCGCGCACTACAGGGCAGAGTTCCTGGGGAGAGGCACCCTTTCGGAGAGACAGCAGCGCCTCAACCGTTTCATGCACCAGCTGTTGCGGACCGCTGAGATATACAACATCGCAGTGGTGGTCACGAACCAGGTCCAGGCCGCGCCCGATTCGTTCTTCGGAGACCCTACCAGGCCGACCGGGGGCCACGTAGTGGCGCACACAAGCACTTACAGGATCTACCTTAGGAAGGCAGCCAAGAACCGCATCGCGAGGATGGTAGACAGCCCATACCACCCGGAGCGGGACGCCGTCTTCTTACTTGACGACAAGGGGGTGGACGACCCGTCGGAAGAGACTTCAAGAAAGAAGTAATCCAACCACTTTTATATCCTGAGTCGAGCGCCTTCCTCTGTCTCGCTTGAAGCGTTCTCAGTTGTTGGCAGTCACGGTCCTTGCCCTCTTCCTGTTCGCGGCGCTCCCTGCCCAGCAGGCGCACGCCCAGAGCTCCTACACTGAGAAGCTCAGCGCCTACGTCGCCGGGTCAGACGCTCTCTGGTATTTCACCTTCGGTGGAGTCAACGGCTCCAGCCACCTTTCTGCACTGGAGGCTTCGCCCGGACTCTCGTGGTACAACATCACGGCCGTGAGCACAGCAGGATGGCAGTCTGACTTCCAGGTCTTCGGCCCGAGAGGGTACAACATCCTTCCGTTCCCGTACGCCACGCCCCAGGGCCTCTTCCTGACGGTAGGGTCTGACACGTATGCCGACGCCTCCGCGGCGGCCACCGCCGTCGACTCTTACCTCCTTACCAACTTCGTCTCGATGTCCAACGGGACCGGGACGTTCTCGTTCTACAGCCCGGTGTCGTTCAGCAGCCTGATCCCGTCCACGCTTCTGAGGTTCCTCCCTACGACGGAGCACGGCTTCGCCAGCGCCATAACCTCGAGCTTCCTGTCGACTCCGTCCCCGTTCGTCGTCCTCGAGGGGGTGAAGTCCGGGTCTTCCTTCGAGCACAGCCTGGTCGTCGGGTCGATCGCTTATTCTGCCCTGAGCAGCGCCGGCGCGCCTGCTCTGCTGACATACTTCGGGGGGACGGTCTCGTCGCTCGCGGCTTCCAACAACAGCGCGTCGTCCGTGGTAAACATCGTCGCCCTTGACGGTGTCATGCAGTCAAGCGACAGCGCGACGGTGACCAGCGACTCCGGGACGTTCACGTCCTCTTACACGCTCCCGCTTTCTCCGGGCAAGCACATATCGGCGGTGAACGCCACTGTGGTGGAGCAGACGGCGCCTCTGCTCGCGACCAGGGCGGTAGACACCGGCGTGCTCAGGACAGGGAACGACGTCTCAGTCACGCTGTCTTTCACAGACCTCTCTTCGTCACTGACCGTCTCCAACCTGACCTTCACCGACAACTGGTGGAGCGCAGGCGGGAACTTCAAACTCCTCGGAGGGGTTGACAATGTGACTTCGGCGACGCTCAGCCCCGGCCAAACCACCACCCCGGTGTACAGACTCGAGTACACGGGTTCCGCGGTGGGCCCGCTGACCATCCCGGCTTCGGTCGTGAGCTACCAGTATCAGGTGGACGGCAAGACGTTCAACTCCGAGACGACGATGAACCCGATCACCATTTCCCTCGGACAGGACGCAGCGGTGGTTTACGCGACCGTTGAGCCAGTGGGGGGCCTCGGCAAGAGCGCCGGAGCGGTCCAGGACCTGAACGTGACGGTCGTCAACGTCGGCACATTGCCCGCGTCCTCGGTGGTTGTCGCAGGACAGTCGATTGCGGGCCTTGCGGCGCAGACCGGCGGAGCGCCAGGCGGCTCGGCCTCGGTCACCGTGACCCAGTCGGCAACGAACCTCGCCAACGTGAACGTGACGCGGTCCTACGACGTCACCTACCAGGACCCGAGCGGGACGACATTCACTGTGCCCACCAACGTCGTCTCGGACGTCTTCTCCCAGGTGTCCATGGTCACCGGATTTCCGGTCCTTCAGGTCGGAGCGTCGATAACTCCGCTTTCGGCCGCGGCGAGCAACGTGACGCTCGCGTTCGCTTCTTCCAACCTCGGGACGGCGGACGTCACTTCGTACAAGGTGACAGGGACCCTTCCTGCGGCGCTGGGGTGCGGAACCCTGTCGGGCCCAGGGATCAGCTGCTCCGGCGACCAGCTCACCATCTCCATCCCGTCCCTCAACCAGTCGACGACCGAACGCGCGTACATGACCTACAACCTCACGACGCCGGCGAACTTCATACTCTCGCCCTTCAGCTTCCAGGGGGTGACTTCAGGCGCGAGCGTCTCAGGCATGTCGAACCTTGCGGCCGTCCCCGCGGGGCTGCAGCTCTCGAAGACTTTCGCCCCGTCACAGCTCTTCGGCGGGATGTCCTCCAGCGTGACGGCGAGCGCGGTCAACGCAGGTCCGTATCAAATCTACAACCTAACGCTAAAGACGACGGCAGATTCGTTCGACGCCCTGACGTCGACTACCCCTCTTACCCAGACTGGTTCGGTCCTGAACCCTGACGGCAACCTCACGTTCAGCTACCCCGTAGCCACTTCGCAGTTGTACGGGGCCCAGCTCGCGTCCGCGGTCACCGCGAGCGGCTACTTCGCCGGTACGAGCTTCCCTCTGAGCGGTTTGAGACCGAGCGTCGAGATCTACCAGCCGCTCAACACGACGATATCGACCTACCCGATCACTCCGGAGGAAGGAAAGACGTTCACCATCACGTTCACGATCACGAACCCCTCGGCGGTGTCTGTGAGCGACGTGAACTTCACGCTCCCCATCCCTGCTGGCCTTTCACTGAGCGACATCCAGAACGCGCAGGCAACCTCGAAGCTACTCACCATAACGGCCGGGACCCTTGCCGGGGGAGGGAACGTGACCGCCACCGCCAGGGCCGTGGCCAGCTCGGGCATCACCGTGCCGTTCGCCGATGCGAAGCTCACATTCAGTTACGCCGGGACGACAGTGGTCGGAGGAGTGCCGAGCTCGACCGGAATCGCGATCGCCGAAGACGTGACGACAAGGTATCTCATCCCGATAGCGTTCATCGTCCTGGTGATGCTGGCGGTCGCCTTCTACGTCAGAAGGATGGTCTCTAGCGTTCCTTCTTCCCAGAAGTGAACTCTTCGAAGGCCGCCTTGGCAGCCGGGTAAGGCATCTGGATCGGCGGGTGCTTGAAGCAGAACGCCGACAAGCTCTCCAGCTGACCTGAAACCCCTCGGTCCAGGGCGAGCTTGGTCCCCCTGATCGCGTCGACCATGACCCCTCCACTGTCGTAGGCGTCCACGACGTGCAGCTTGACGTCTATCTTGACGGTGCTCCCTCCGAAGTACTTCCCCTTCAGCCAGATGTAACACACCTTGTCGTTGTCGAGGAACGGGACGTAGTCGCTCGGCCCGATCCTGGTGGGGACTTCGTACGGTGACATCGCTCTGACGGCGCTGGTCTTGCTCTCCCGCTTGTCCTTGAGCCTGCTTTCTTCGAGCATGTTGAGGAAGTCTGTGTCTCCTCCTATGTTCAACTGATATGTCTCGTCGACCTTGACCCCTCTGTCGACCGCCATTTTGACGATCGTCTTGTGCAGGACGGTCGCCCCCACCTGGCTCATCACGTCATCCCCGGCTACCGGGAGCCCCGCCTCCGCGAACCTCCCCGCCCAGGCCTTGTCCGAGGCGATGAACACCGGGATGGCGTTGACAAACGCGACGCCGGCTTTCAGCGCCGACTCGGCGTAGGCGCTCGTCGCCAGGGTGCTCCCCACAGGAAGATAGTTCACCAGAATGTCCGCGCCCGAGTCCTTCAGCTCCTGTACGACGTCCTGGTCCGGCTGTGTCGATACCGGGACCACGTCCTTCAGATATTTCCCGATGCCGTCGTTGAGCGGCCCCTTCTTCACCTTTACATCGAGCTTCGGCACGTCAGTTATCTTCTCGGTGTTGTTCGGCGGCTGGAATATCGCCTCGGAGACGTCCTTCCCCACCTTCTTCGCGTTGACGTCGAATGCCGCGACTATCTCGATGTCCTTCGGCCTGTATCCGCCGACGTCCCAGTAGGTGAGTCCCTCGTCCGGGCCCTTCTTGGAGTAGTATTGGAGCCCCTGTATCAGCGCCGAGGCGCAGTTCCCTACCCCTGCGATCGCTACCTTTGCCTTCGCCATGACTGGTTGCCTCGGCTGCGGGTCCGCCGCGCCACTATTTTACCGTTGTAAAACATCACTTCACGTCCTCCAGGAGCCGCCTCAGAAAGTCCTTGGCCCCGTCCAGCTCAGCCCTCCCGGACTCGGTTATCGCGTAGTATCTCCTTCTGTCTTTGGTGACCGCGGTCACGAGCTTCGACTTCTCAAGGTCGTAGAGGACCCGGTACGCGGTCACGTTCCCGCTCCAGAACCCGAACCTTTCGTTGATGAGCTCCCTTAGCTCGAAGCCGTACCTCTCCTTCTGCGCCAGGAGGACGAGGATGTAGAACCAGAGGTTCTCCTTCTGGACCTTCTCCTTCAGCCTGTCTATGAACTGCAAGAACTCCCCCCCGGTCCCGATTCCGGGCGATCCGTCAACGGTTCTGCCCTGACCGGGGGAACGCTATTAATCTGTGCCGCAGAGTCGCCGGAGGCGTGGAAGAGAGGTCCGCTGGAGCCGTGGTCTTCAGGGAGACTCCGGAGGGGAGGACGTACCTCCTCCTGCAGAACGCCGGGCGCTGGGACTTCCCGAAGGGGGGCATCGAGAAGGGGGAGAGCGAGCTCCAGACAGTCCTGAGGGAGGTGCGCGAGGAGACCGGTCTCACGGACATCAGCATA